>NZ_JACJFX010000007.1:0-184472 GCF_014164675.1 Propioniciclava sp. MC1683
CGGCGAACAACGCGTCCGGGAACAGGCGGTGCCGGTGCTCGGCCAAGAACCGGAACACGCTGCCAGCCGGCAACAAATGCCCCGCCAGCGACTCCACGTCCAACACATCCCGCTGCGGACTCGACTCACCCTGCACAACCCAACAATTCCAGCCCACGACCCGTCAGACCTGCCGGCACGCGGGCGGATTGTTCAGCAGTCTCCTAGTGCGGGGCGTCCGCCTGCTTGATGGCGGACACCTCGAACTCGAGCTTCACGGCGTCGGAGACCAGGACGCCGCCGGTCTCGAGCACGGCGTTCCACGTCAGGCCGAAGTCGGCGCGGCTGATCGTCGTCGAACCGGTGAAGCCGATGCGCTCGCTGCCGAACGGGTCCTTGGCGCCGCCCTCGTACTCGAAGGACACCCGCACCGGGCGGGTGACGTCGCGCACCGTCAGGTCGCCGTCGACCTCGACGAGGTTCTCGCCCGTGATGCGGAAGTCGGTGCCCACGAAGGTGATGGCCGGGAACCGGGCGACGTCGAAGAAGTCGGGACTGCGGAGGTGTCCGTCACGGTTGGCGTCGCGGGAGTTGATGCTGCTGACCTTGACGCTCACCAGGAGGGCGGAGTGCTCGGGTTGTGCCCCATCGATGAGCGCCCAGCCGTGGAAGGACTCGAAGGTGCCGCGCACCTTCGCGATCCCGGCGTGGCGCGCGACGAACGCGATGCTGCTGTGCGCGGGGTCCAGGTGGTACATCCCGTCGAGTTCGGTGAGTGCGAGCACCAGGTCTCCCCTTCTGTCCACAGGGTCGTGGTCGGACTGACCCGAGTTTTCCACAATCCCGGGAAGTGATTGCACCAAACCGCCGCCTGCCGCCCAAGGTTCCGGGCAACTCCCACAACGACAGGAAGGGGTCCGCCATGGAGGCGCAGATCATGGTCGCCGGCAACGTCGGCAACAACGTGGAGTGGCACGAGGACGAGCGGTACGAGGGCCGGGCCAGCTTCAGCCTGGGCGTGACGCCGTCGGTGTTCCGCGACGGGCGGTGGCAGGAGGAGGCGACGACCTGGTACCGCGTCACCTGCTGGCGCCGGCTCGCGGTGCACGTGCGCGACAGCATCCGCAAGGGCGACGCGGTCGTCCTCGGCGGCAAGCTGCGCCTCGACCGCTGGGTCGACCAGAACAACGTGCAGAAGTACGAGTACGCGATCGACGCGAAGTGGGTGGGGCACGACCTCCGCCGCGGGTCGGCGCTGTTCGAGCGCGCCCGGATCCGACAGGACCCGAGTGCACCCAACGAGTCCGACGCCGACGCGGCGCGGGCCGAGTACGAGGCGCGCCAGTTCGAGGCGATGATGGTCGAGGAGGGCTTCGACGACGGCGAGGCCGTCGACCCGGCGACCGGTGAGGTCACCACGCCGGGCTGAGACGGGTCGGCCCCGGGGGACGGTGGTCATCCCCCGGGGCCGGCGCGAACCAGAATTCGTCAGTCGCGCTTGAGGCGGCGGTGCTTGCTCGCGTGCGGGCGGGCGGCCTCGACGCCCAGGCGGGCGACCTTGTTGGCCTCGTAGTCGGCGAAGTTACCCTCGAACCAGAACCACTGGGCGGGGTTCTCGTCGTTGCCCTCCCACGCGAGGATGTGGGTCGCGACGCGGTCGAGGAACCACCGGTCGTGGGAGATCACGACGGCACAGCCGGGGAACTCCAGCAGCGCGTCCTCGAGGCTCTGCAGGGTCTCGACGTCCAAGTCGTTGGTCGGCTCGTCGAGCAGCAGCACGTTGCCGCCCTGCTTGAGGGTGAGCGCCAGGTTGAGGCGGTTGCGCTCACCGCCGGACAGGACGCCGGCGAGCTTCTGCTGGTCGGGGCCCTTGAAGCCGAAGGAGGCGACGTAGGCGCGCGAGGGCATCTCGAAGTTGGCGACCTTGATGTGGTCCAGGCCGTCGGAGACGACCTCCCACACGTTCTTCTTCGGGTCGATGCCGGCGCGGTTCTGGTCCACGTAGCTGAACTGGACGGTCTTGCCGACCTTGAGCTCGCCCGAGTCGGGCTCCTCCGAGCCGGTGACCATCTTGAACAGCGTGGTCTTGCCGACGCCGTTGGGGCCGATGATGCCGACGATGCCGGCGCGCGGCAGCGTGAACGACAGGTCGTCGATCAGGACGCGGTCGCCAAAGCCCTTGGTCAGGTTCGTGGCCTGCAGGACGTCGGAGCCCAGGCGCGGGCCCGGCGGGATGTTGATCTCGGCGGTGTCGATGGTCCGGTTCTTCTCGGCCTCGGCGGCGAGCTCCTCGTAGCGGGCGAGGCGGGCGCGGTTCTTGGCCTGACGGGCCTTCGGGTTGGCGCGCACCCACTCGAGCTCGCGCTCGAGGATCTTGGCGCGCTTGGCGTCCTTCTTGCCCTCGATCTGCAGGCGCGAGCGCTTGGTCTCCAGGTAGGTGGAGTAGTTGCCCTGGTAGGGGTGCAGCTTGCCGCGGTCGACCTCGCAGATCCACTCCGCGACGTTGTCGAGGAAGTACCGGTCGTGCGTGACGGCCAGGACGGCGCCGGGGTAGCTCTTCAGGTGGCCCTCGAGCCAGGCCACGGACTCGGCGTCCAGGTGGTTGGTGGGCTCGTCGAGCAACAGCAGGTCGGGCTGGGCGAGCAGCAGCTTCACCATCGCGACGCGGCGACGCTCACCACCGGAGAGCACGTCGACGGGGGTGTCCCCGGGCGGGCACTGCAGCGCGTCCATGGCCTGCTCGAGCTGGCTCTCGATGTCCCACGCGTTGAGGTGGTCGAGCTCCTCCTGGAGGGTGCCCATCTCGGCCATGAGCGCGTCGAAGTCGGCGTCGGGCTCGGCCATCTCCATGCCGATCGCGTTGAAGCGCTCGACCTTGGCCAGCGTGCCGGCGACCGCCTCCTGCACGTTCTCCATGACCGTCTTGTCCTCGGTCAGCGGGGGCTCCTGCAGCAGGATGCCGACGGTCTTGCCCTTGCCGAGCATCGCGTCGCCGTTGTTGGGCTTCTCGAGGCCGGCCATGATCTTGAGCAGGGTCGACTTGCCGGCGCCGTTGGGGCCGACGACGCCGATCTTGGCGCCCTCGTAGAACGACAGCGTGACGTTGTCGAGGATGAGCTTCTCGCCCAGCGACTTGCGCACGTTGTGCATGGTGAACACGAACTCGGCCATGAACCGTCCTTGTGAGGTCTTGGTGTGTGGGAATGGAGTCGGGCCCCAGTATAGGGACGCGGCCCGCCGGTCAGTCACCGGGCGCCGCGGGGGAGACCACCTTGTACCGTGGGGGGTATGTCCAGCATCGCCACGCCTCCCACGCCCGCGCCCGACGCCCCCAGCAACCGCCGGGGGCGCCTCATCGTGGCGTGGGTCGTCAGCGTGGGCCTGGCCTTCCTGCTCGGCATGCAGGTGCGGCCTCTCACCCAGCCGGCCGCACCGGCGCAGACGGCCACCGCGTCCGCCGACGCCGCGCAGGCGACGCCCGAGCCCGCGGCGTCCACGCCCCCCCAGCCGAACCCCGAGCTGGAGCGGTTCCTGCTCGACCTGCCCCGCCGCGACCCCAACGACCCCCTGGCGATGGGGAAGGTGGACGCCAAGGTGGTCATGACCAACTGGTCGGACTACCGGTGCCCCTTCTGTGCCGTGTGGCACCAGCGCACGATGCCCGCGCTGGCCAAGTACGTCGAGGACGGCACGCTGCGCATCGAGTTCCGTGACCTGTCGCTGTTCGGCGAGCAGTCCGACGCGACCGCCGTCGCCGCGCGCGCCGCCGGGCAGCAGGGCCGCTTCTGGGAGTTCCAGGACGCCGTGTTCGCCGCCGCGCCCCCGAGCGGGCACCCCGACATCCAGCGCGACGACATCCTGGCCTTCGCGCAGACCGCCGGCGTGCCCGACATGACCGCGTTCGAGACCGCGCTGTCCGACCCGGCCCTCCTCGAGGCCGTGGCAGCCGACTCCGCCGAGGCCCGCCAGCTCGGCATCTCGGGCACCCCCTTCTTCGTGATCGGCGGGCAGGCCATCAGCGGCGCCCAGCCGACCGAGGTCTTCGAGAGCCTGATCGCCCAGGAGCTCGCGCGCTGATGCTCGACATCGGCTACCTCGGCGCCCTCCTCGGCGGCGTGGCCACGATCGTCAGCCCCTGCTCGGTGATGCTGCTGCCGGCATTCTTCGCCTACGCCTTCGCCAGCCGCCGCGCGCTGCTCGGCCGCACCGCGCTGTTCTACCTGGGCCTGATCACGACCCTCGTGCCGCTGGGAGCGGCCGCCGGCAGCGTCGGGGCGCTGTTCAACGCGCACCGCGAGGTCTTCATCGCCGTGGCCGCCGTCCTGATCATCGTGCTCGGCCTGGTCCAGGCCCTCGGCATCACGATCCCGCTGCCGGGTCGCGCCCGGCCCGGCGCCGACCCCACGAGTGCGCTGTCGGTGTACGTCCTCGGCACCGTGTACGGCGTGGCCGGCACGTGCGCCGGCCCGATCCTCGGCTCGGTGCTCACCGTGGCCGCCCTCGGCGGGGATGCCGTCCGCGGCGGCCTGCTGCTGGCCATCTTCGCGGTCGGGATGGTCGTGCCCTTGGTCGTCCTCGCCCTGGCCTGGGAGGCGTTCGACCTCGGCCAGCGCTCGTGGCTCAAGCCGCGGCCCGTCCAGCTGGGCCCGGTGCACACCACCGTCGGCAACCTCGTCTCGGGCGGGCTGTTCGTCGGCCTCGGCATCCTGTTCTGGGCCACCGAGGGGCTGGGCAGCCTCGGCGGCGTCCTCGGCGCGGCAGAGCAGCAGGACCTCGAGACCCGCATCCTGGCCGGCGACGCCGGCGGCTGGAGCGACATCGCGGTCGTCGTGGCCCTGTTCGCGCTCGCCGGGCTGCTGGTGTGGTCCGCCGATCGCTTCGCGGCGCGCCGCGCGCGGACGTAGGGTGTCGCCCATGGCCCGCCGCGACACGATCCACCGACCGAACCCGGCGGCGGTCGCGCTGGGCGTGCTGTGGGTCGTGGGTGGGGTGATCTTGGTCGCCGCGGGCCTGATGAGCCTGGTGCCCTCGCTCTACGCCCTGGGCGCCGTGGCCCTCCTGGCCGGGGCCCTCGGCCTCGTCGCCGCGTTCGTCCCGACGACGACCCTCTCGTTCTGGACCGAGCTCGTCCCCGGCGCCCTCATGCTCGCCTTCGGCATGGCCGTGGTCCGGTTCCCCACGCTGGAGGTGCCCACCGTCCAGCTCCTGGCCGCCGTGGTGCTCCTCGCCCTGGGCCTGGTCCGCCTCGGCGCCGCCCGCGAGTTCCTCGCCGCCTGGCGCCCGCTGCTGTTCGCCGGCCTGGTCTCGCTGTTCCTCGGGCTGGTGCTGCTCACCGACGTCGTGCCCGCCTCCCTCGCGGGCGTCGCCTTCCTGCTGGGCTGCGACCTGCTGGTCGGCGGCATCGTCGTGGTGCGAACCGCCGGGCGCTGACCCACCCGCTCAGGCGCTGGTCCGGCGCAGGGCCGCCGGCCGTGTCAGGGCCGTGAGAGCCTGACAAGGCCGGACTGCACGAGCTCGCGGACCTCGTCGAAGACGTCGCCGGGGAGGTCGGCCACCGGCCACCACGCCACCCGGTGGGACTCGTCGGACAGCACGAGGGCCGCGCCCTCGGACGCGCGCCCGACGAAGCGCACGTCGAGGTGGCGGGTGAGGTGGGTGTACCCGCGGCAGGTGATCGGGTGGCAGTCCAGGTGCACCGGGCTGGGGTCGAGGTCGACCGCCAGGCCGAGTTCCTCGCGCACCTCGCGTTCGGCCGCCGCCCGCAGCGAGGCGTCGGACGCCTCCACGTGGCCGCCCGGCTGGAGCCAGGCCCCGACGATCCGGTGCAGGACGAGGGCGACGTGGGACAGGTCGTGGCTGAACACGAGCGCGGACGCCGTGAGGTGCCCCGGCGCGCAGGACCGCTCGCACGCGTCGGGGCGGGCGGCGAGGAACGCCAGGTAGGACTGGGCGAGCGCGGCCTGCCCCGGGGACGGCGGCACCCAGTCGGTGAGGGTGGCGACGGCGTCGGCGTGCAGGTGGGCCGCCCCGCTCATGCGTGGGCGACCAGCAGCTCGGCGAAGGTGAGGGCCTGACGCGCTTGGAGGTCCTGCAGCTGCGTGCGGCAGGAGAACCCGTCGGCCAGCACGATCGCGCCCGCGGGGGCGGCGTCGAGCGCGGGGCCGAGGTTGGTCTCGAAGACCTTCACTGAGAAGTCGTAGTGCCCGGCGATCATGCCGTGGTTGCCGGCCAGGCCGCAGCACCCGTTGACGCGCACGATCGTCGCGCCCGAGGCGACCAGCAGCCGCTGCTCCGCGGCCCAGCCCATGACGGACGCCTCGTGGCAGTGCGGCTGCGCGACCACGGTGTGCCCGGTCAGGTCGGGCATCGTGAAGTCGGGGTCGGCCGCGAGGAACTCGGCGAGCGTGACGACGTTGGCGGCGACCTCGGCGACCCGGGGGTCGTCGTGGAGGAGCGCGAGGGCGTCGGAGCGCCACACGGCGATGCAGCTGGGCTCGGTGCCCACGATCTTCGCCCCGCGGGAGACGTACTCGTGGAGCACGTCGGTGGCGTTGCGGAGCTCCTTGACCGCACCGTCGAGCTGGCCCGTCGTGATCCAGGTCAGGCCGCAGCAGGCCTTGCGCTCGAGCAGGCGGGGCGTCCAGCCGTTCTCGATGAGCACGGCGGCCATCGCCGCGACGTGGTCGCCCTCGAAGGCGTCGCTGAAGGAGTCCACCCAGAGCACGACCTCGCCCTTGGCGGTCGGGGCCGCGCCGGGCAGGGCACGGCGTCCCTCGACCTGGGCGCGGGCGGCCGCGCGGTTCGAGCCCTTCGCGAAGCGGGGCATGCCGCGGTGCTGGTCGATGCCGGCCACGAGCTTGAGGACGTTGGTGATGCCCGGGGTCTGCATCACGACGTTCATCAGCCTGGGAAACACGGGGTTGGAGGAGACCAGGCGCCCCCACATCGGCAGCCAGCCCATCGTGTAGTGGTCGCGCGGGCGCAGCCGGCCCTTGAAGGCCTCGTACTGCACGCGCGACTTGTAGGCGGCCATGTCGGTGCCGGTGGGGCAGTCGCGCGAGCAACCCTTGCAGGACAGGCACAGGTCGAGCGCCGCGTGCACCTCGGCCGAGCGCCAGCCGTCGGTCACCAGCGTGCCGTTGACCATCTCCTGCAGGACGCGGGCCCGGCCGCGGGTGGCGTCCTTCTCCTCGCGCGTGGCCTGCCAGCTGGGGCACATCACGTGGCTGCCGGTCGAGGCGACGCACTTGCCCACGCCGGTGCAGCGGTGCACGTCGTCGACGAACTGGCGGTGCGTACGGAACAGCGGGGAGCGCCGCATCGCCGGGGCGCGCAGGTCGGCGTCGAAGGGCGCCGGGTCGACCAGGACGCCCGGGTTGAGCAGGTTGTCGGGGTCGAAGATGCGCTTGACAGCCGCGAACAGCTCGAGCGCCTCGGGGGAGTACATCCGGGGGAGCAGTTCGGAGCGGGCACGGCCGTCGCCGTGCTCGCCCGACATCGACCCCCCGTAGGACGCGGCCAGGTCGGCCGCCTCCTCGATGAAGGCCCGGTAGCGGGCGGCCCCGTCGGGGACCTGCGTGAGCGGGAAGTCGATGCGGCAGTGCACGCATCCGTCGCCGAAGTGGCCGTAGGGGAGCCCCTGCAGCTCGTGCCGGCGCAGCAGCGCGTCGAAGTCGCGCAGGTAGTCGCCCAGGCGGGCCGGCGGCACGGCGGCGTCCTCCCAGCCGGCGTGGGCGGGCCGCTCCAGGCTGACTCCGGCCAGGCCCGCGCCGTCGGCGCGGATCTTCCACAGGGCGGCGGCGACGACCAGGTCGTCCACCACCTCGCCGTCCAGGCAGCCGGACGCCGCGAGCAGTCCCCGGGCACGCTCGGCCAGGCGGTCGACGTCGTCGTCGGCCAACTCGACGAACACCCAGCCGTCGCCCTCGGGCAGGCGCGGCACGGCGTCCGCCCCCAGCGCGCGGGAGACGACGTCGACGATCCGCCGGTCCATGCCCTCCACCGCGGTGGGGGAGAACGGCAGGATCGCCGGCATGGCGTCGGCGGCGTCCGGCATCGTCGGGTAGCCGAGGGCGAGCATGGTCTTGTACGGGGCGTCGGCCACGAGCCGCACGGTGGCGCGGGTGATGACCGCGAGGGTGCCCTCGCTGCCGGCGAGGAACTTGGCCACGTCGAAGCCGTTCTCGGGCAGCAGCCACTCCAGCGAGTAGCCCGACACCTGCCGGGAGAAGGTGCCGAACTGGGTGCGGATGGTGCCCAGGTTGGCCATGACCAGCTCGTGCAGCGCCCGCAGCGTGGGGGAGTCGGACGCCGTGAGGTCGGCCCGCGAGTCGAGGCTGAGCCGCTCGCCGGTGCCGGTGATGACGTCGAGCGCGACGACGTTGTCGGAGGAGCGGCCGTACCCCAGCGCCCGCGGGCCGCAGGCGTTGTTGCCGATCATGCCGCCGATCGTGCAGCGGGTGAACGTGGAGGGGTCGGGGCCGTAGCGCAGGCCGACCTGCTGGGCGGTGCGGGACAGCACGTCCTGCACGACGCCGGGGTCGACGACGGCGGTGCGTGCCTCGGCCTCGATGGCGTGGATGGCGGTGAGGTGGCGGGCCACGTCGACGACGACGCCGGGGCCGACCGCGTTCCCGGCGCAGGACGTCCCGGCGCCTCGGGTGGTGAGGGGCACGCGGGCCGCGCGCGCGGCGTCCACGACGGCCTCGAGCTCACCGACCGTGCGCGGGTGGGCGACCCCCTGCGGGACGACGCGGTAGAGCGAGGCGTCGGTGGAGTACAGGGCCCGCGTCAGGGTGCTGTCGTCCAGGCCAGGGATCGTGTCGGCGGCGACGGTGGTCACCTTGGTCAGTCTGCCACCTGATTGACCGCGTTCATCGCGCGTCCCAGTGCCTCGAAGTCGGCCGGGTCGACGACGTCGACCAGCACCTCGCGCACCGAGTCGACGTGGGCGGGCGCGGCGGTCTCGAGGAGGCCGAAGCCCTCGTCGGTGAGGATCGCGATCACGCCGCGGCGGTCGTTGGCGCAGGGTACCCGGTTCAGCAGGCCCTTCTTCTCCATGCGCGCGACGGTGTGGGTCAGGCGGGAGCGGGACTGCCGGGCGGCGTCGGCCAGGTCGCTCATCCGCATGCGGCGCTCGGGGGCCTCCGACAGGCGGACCAGGATCTCGTACTCGCCCAGGTCGAGGCCGAACGGGCGGAGGACCTCGTCGAGGTGGGAGTCGATCCGCGCCACCGCGTCCAACCAGGCGCGCCACACCTTCTGCTGCCCGCTGGAGAGCCAACGCGTGGAGGACGGGGTCGACATACCGCAAGCATAGTCGGATTTGACAGTTCAATCGTTGGGCCCCGGCCTCTACACTGACCCGGAAACAGACAGGTGGGCGCCGGGCTCCGCCTGGGACAGGACGACGATGACCGACATCCAGACACTGCTGGACAACCGGCCGCCGACGGTGGGCGCGATGTTCAACTGGCGCGTGGCGGCCACGCCCGACAACGAGGCCATTCGGTACCCCGATGCCCAGGAGAACTGGGTGAGCCTCACCTGGGCACAGATGCGGCAGGTCGTCTGGGAGGTCGGCGCAGGCCTGCTGGCCATCGGGCTCCAGCCCGAGGAGCGCGTCGCGATCGCCTCGAACACCCGCTACGAGTGGGTGCTGCTCGACCTGGCGATCAACTGCGCCGGCGGCGCCACGACCACCGTCTACCCGAACACCACGGGCCCCGAGTTCGCGCACATCATCACGCACTCCGAGTCGAAGTACTTCGTGGCCGAGAACGTCGAGCAGCTCGAGAAGCTGCGCGAGCTCGTGCCGGGGGACCAGATCCGCGAGGTGATCCTGCTCGACGGCACCGCCGAGGGCACCATCAGCAAGGAGATGCTCCGCGAGAAGGGTCGCGCCCTGCTCGCCGAGAACCCTTCCGCGATGGACGACGCCGTGGCGGCCACCACCCCCGACACGCTGGCGACCCTCATCTACACGTCCGGCACCACGGGCCTGCCCAAGGGCGTCGAGCTGCTGCACAGCAACTGGACCTACGAGGGCGTCGCCGTCGACAGCCTCAACATCATCGGCGCCGACTCGCTGCAGTACTTCTGGCTGCCGCTGAGCCACGTCTTCGGCAAGGCCGTCATGATGATCCAGCTGCAGGTGGGCTTCGCGTCGGTCGTCGACGGACGCCTCGACAAGATCGTCGACGGGCTCGGCATCACCCAGCCGTCGTTCATGTGCGGCGCCCCCCGCATCTTCGAGAAGGTCCGCAACGCGGTGAAGGCCAAGTCGGCCGGCGGCGTGAAGGGCCAGATCGCGCGGTGGGCGTTCCACGTGGGTCGTGAGTCGAACCCGTACCGCGTCAAGGGCGAGAAGCTGCCCGGCATGCTCGGGGTGCAGTACAAGATCGCCGACAAGCTGGTCTTCTCCAAGCTGCAGCAGCGCCTGGGCGGCAACATCGAGTTCCTCATCTCGGGTGCGGCCAAGCTCAGCTCGCAGGTGCAGGAGTGGTTCTACTCGGCCGGCATCGTGATCGTGGAGGGCTACGGTTCGACCGAGACCTCCGCGGTCGCCTGCGTCAACGAGCCGAGCAAGCCCCGCTTCGGCACGGTCGGCCCGGCCCTTCCCGGCACCGAGCTGCGGATCGCCGAGGACGGCGAGGTGCTCATCAAGGGCCCCGGCATCATGCGCGGCTACCACAAGGACCCCGAGCAGACCGCCGAGGTGCTCGTCGACGGCTGGTACCACACGGGCGACATCGGTGAGCTGGACGCGGACGGCTACCTCAAGATCACCGACCGCAAGAAGGACCTGATGAAGACCTCGGGCGGCAAGTTCGTCGCCCCGCAGAAGGTCGAGGGCACGATGGCCGCCAACATCCCCTACGTGTCGCAGGCGGTCGCGGTCGGCGACGGGAAGAAGTACATCTCCGCCCTGTTCACCATCGACCCGGGCGCCATGGAGAGCTGGGCGCAGCGCCACGGCAAGGAGGGCATGAGCTACGCCGAGCTGACGCAGCTGCCCGAGTTCCGGGCGTCGATCGACCGGTTCCTGGCCCGCGCGAACGCGAAGCTCGAGCGCTGGGAGACGGTCAAGCGCTACGCGGTCCTCGACCACGAGCTCACCGTCGAGGAGGGCGGCGTCACGGCGAACATGAAGCTGCGCCGTGGCGCCGTCGCCAAGCGGTACGCCGACCT
Source organism: Propioniciclava sp. MC1683 (assembly GCF_014164675.1). Taxonomy (NCBI): domain Bacteria; kingdom Bacillati; phylum Actinomycetota; class Actinomycetes; order Propionibacteriales; family Propionibacteriaceae; genus Propioniciclava; species Propioniciclava sp. MC1683. The sequence goes on from NZ_JACJFX010000007.1 coordinate 11,170, forward strand.
GGTCGAGTCCCTCTACGACGCGGAGGAAGAGGACTGAGTTGGAGCCCTACCGGGTTCGCGTGCCCCTGCGCTGGGTCGACCTCGACGCGCAGGGGCACGCCAACAACGCCGCGATCGTCGACTACCTGCAGGAGGCGCGCGTCGCGTTCCTGCTGACGGGGCCGAACGCGCACCTGCTCGGCAACGGGATCATCGTGGTCGGCCACCAGGTCGAGTACGTCGCGCCGATCTTCTTCACCCCCGAGCCGCTCGACATCGAGCTGTCGGTCGGTGACGTCGGTGCGGCGCGCTTCACCGTGGGCTACGTGGTGCGGCAGGGCGACACGGTGGTCGGCCGCGCGCGGACGCTGCTGGCCAACTTCGACTTCCAGGCCGGACGCCCCGCGCGCCTGTCCGACGCCGAGCGGGCCTGGTTCCTCGAGCGCCAGGTGGAGCTCGAGCCGATGCGGGAGGTGGGGTCGTTCGACGTGGGCCCCGACCACCACACGCTGCCGTTCCAGGTGCGCTGGTCGGACCTGGACGCCTACGGCCACGCCAACAACACCCGGTTCTACGACTACGTCGCCGAGGCGCGGGTCGCGCTGAAGACGCCGCTGCTGGCCAACTCGATCCGGATGAACCCGCACGACGAGGTCGAGCACGCGTGGATGGTCGTGCGCCAGGACATGCGCTACACCGGCCAGATCGTGCACCGGCTCGAGCCCTACGAGGTGCACACCGCGATCGGGTCGACCGGCCGCACGTCGATGACCGTGGCGGCCGAGATCGTCGACCCGCTGGACGGCTCGGTGATGTCGCGCTCGACCACCGTCCTGGTGCACGGGGACGCCCAGGGCCGCCCGCAGCCGCTGCCCGACGCGATGGGGGAGGCCGCACGCCTGTGGCCGGCGACGCTGACCGGGCGGGCCCTGCTGTGACGGCGTCCGGCCACGGGCTGCACCGCTGTGCCGTGCTCGGCCAGCCGATCGCCCACTCGCTGAGCCCCCTGATCCACACCCGGGCCTACGAGGTGCTCGGCATCTCGGGGGAGTGGACCTACGGGCGGCACGAGGTCGACGAGGACGAGCTCGCCGCCTTCGTCGCCGGCTGCGGGCCGGAGTGGGTCGGCCTGTCGTGCACCGCCCCGCTGAAGCAGGTGCTCCTGGGGTTGGGCGAGGCCTCCGACCGGGCCCGGCTGCTCGGCTCGGGCAACACCTTCCTGTTCAACGAGGGCTCGCCGCTGGTGGAGAACACCGACGTCACGGGCCTGGTCGGCGCGTTCGCGCGCGCCGGGGTCGGGTCCGCGTCCTCGGCGCTCCTGCTGGGGAACGGGGCCACCGCCCGCTCGGCGCTCTACGCCCTGGCGGAGATGGGGGTCCGGGACGCGCTGGTCCTGGCCCGGTCCGAGGACAACGCGCGCGCGTCGCTGGGGGAGTTGGGCCGCACCCTGGGCGTCCTGTTGGCGTACGGGCCGTGGGGCACGGTGCCGGACGCCCCGGCGGCCGATGTGCTCGTCTCGACCGTCTCGGCGCCGCTGGCGAGCGAGGTTGCCGGGGGGCTGGTGCGGTTGGTGGACGCCTGCTTCGACGCCACCTACAACCACTACCCGACCGAGCTCGACCGGGCCGCCCGCGCCGCCGGGATCGTCCAGCTGTCGGGCATCGACCTGCTGGTCGGTCAGGCCCTCGACCAGATCCGGCTCATGACAGGTCGCTCGTGCCCGCCCGAGCCGCTCCTCGACGCCGCCTACGCAGCGCTGGGGGGCCGGGGCTAGGCAGGTCGACCAAACTCATGCCGCGGCGTGACTCGGTGCCCGGATTCGGCCGTTTCCCGTTGCGGACTCACCCACGTGCATGAGTTCGTCGCGGAGGATGGAGTATCCGGGGCGGGATCTGCCGCGCGGGAGCACACCGAGAACAGCAGTTGTCCACAGATGTATCGGCCAGTGCTGCGACAGGCCTCGGGGGTGGTCGAGGCTGGAGGGTATGGCCCACCCACCCCCGCATCGGCCCCGTCCCCGGCCGCCGCGAACTCCCGAGCCGGTCGACATCCGCCGTCCCTTTCGCACCCGGGATGCCGCGGCGTCCGGTGTCTCGAAGCGGCGGCTCTACTCGCCGGAGTTCAGGCGGATCGTCCGAAGCGTGCACATCTTGGCGACCGTGCGCCCGCAGTCGTGGCACGAGGCGGAGGCCGTCATTCTGGTGGCGGGTGACGGGGCATTCGTGTCGCATCACACGGCTGCCCGCCTGTTCGGTGCCGTCGTACCCGACGAGGAGCACCTCCACGCGAGCATCGAACCCACGAGGCACCGGTCCACGATCCCAGGCGTGATCGTGCATCGCTCGACCCACGTGCCGCAGCGGTTCCGGGGACTGCCGGTGACATCACCCGTGGACACCTTCCTCGACCTGTCCGCATGCCTCGGCCTGGTCGACCTCGTGGCCGTGGGCGATTCCTTGGTGCACCGTGGGCGGACCACCCCGGAGGCTCTGGTCCGGGCCGCGGAGGAGGAGGGCCGGGGTCGGAGGGCGCGCGAGGCCGCCCGGTTGGTTCGCGCGGGGGTCGAGTCACCGATGGAGACGCGGCTCCGCCTCCTCATCGTGCTCGCCGGACTCCCCGAACCCGAGGTGAACATCAAGATCCGCGACGAGCGGGGGGACGTGGTGCGCCGGATCGACATGGGGTACTCCGACCAGAAGGTGGGCATCGAGTACGACGGGAAGCAGCACGCGACCTCCCGTCACCAGTACGCCGCCGACGTCCGGCGCCGCGAGGAACTGGCTGCTCTGGGGTGGCGCCTCTGGGTGGCGGTCAGCGACGACCTGTTCACGTCGCCGGGAGCGGCCTTGGCGCGGATCGTCGCCGTGATGCGCGAACGTGGCATGGGCGTTCCGCACTTGCGGGACGCGTGGCGCGCCCACTTCCGGGGCCGCGAGTGAGGGTTGCGGTCAGTCGCAGCCCTCGGGGCCGCAGGCGGGGCCGGTGGCGTCCTGCTTCAGGCCCGGGATCGTCAGGGTCTCGAACGCCGGCTTGGGGTGCGCCTCGTCCCAGACCTGGGCGATCGCCTGGGTGAAGACCTCGAACGGCTGCGCCCCCGAGATGCCGTACTTCTCGTGCAGCACGAAGAACGGGACGCCGCTGATGCCCATCGAGCGGGCCGCGTCGATGTCGCCGGCGACCTCGGCGTCCAGGGCCTCGTCCTCGAGCGCGGCGCGCGCCACGCCCTCGTCGAGGCCGACGCCGGTCGCGAGGCGGACCAGCACGTCGGCGTCCGAGATCGACTCACCGTCGGTGAAGTGGGCCTTGAAGAGGGACCGCTTGAGCTCCCACGCGATGGCCGGCGACACGGACGCCGCGGCGTGCAGCAGCCGGTGGGCGCGGCGGGAGTTCGCCACGGCGAGGGAGTCGAAGTCCATCGTCAGGCCCTCGGAGGCGGCCGCCTGCGCCACCTGACCGAACATCTGCCGCACCGTGGCCTCGGGCATGCCCTTGCGCTGGGCGAGGTACTGAGTCTCGGTGCCGTCGTAGGCGTCGGGCAGCGACGGGTCGAGCTGGAAGCTGTGCAGGGTCACCTCGACGCCGTCGCGGTGCTCGAAGGAGGCGAGCGCGCGCTCGAAGCGGGTGAGGCCGATGTAGCACCACGGGCAGGCGATGTCGGACCAGATGTCGATCTTCATGTCCGGCCCAACGCCGTCAGGCGTCCGGGTGTTCCCGGGTACCGGCGATTGCCGCGGTCACCCGCGTCACCAGCAGCCACGCGAACGGGACCGCCGCCAGCAGCACCAGCCCGCCGGCGATCGCGACCCACGTCCCCACGCCGGGGGAGGTCGACGCCAGTGCGGCGCCGATGCCGGCACCGAGGCTCCCGACCACCCACAGGGCCCACCACGCGGGCAGCCAGCCGGGGCGGCGTCCGGTCGACAGGCGGGTCAGGTCGGCGACGTTCTGGTACGGCAGCCACCACAGCCCCACCGGCACCAGCCAGGACAGCACCTGCCAGCCGGGCGTGCGCCGCGGCGTCCCGGGCGGGAACGCCTTCGCCACCCGGTACTGCCACACCATCCAGAACAGCCCGGCCACCAGCAGCAGCCCGGAGGCGGCCCCGGTGAGCCCCACCGCGACGTTCTCGGTCAGCCACTCCGGCGGGTCGGACAGGCGCCAGGCTTGCGCGCCCCAGGCGAGCGGCAGGCCGAGCCCGGCGAGGGCGACGAACACGCGGGTGACCAGCGCGAGCGGGCCCAGGCTCGGCGGGGCGGGGGCCGGCCAGCCGGACGCCGCGGGCCCGGGCGCGACCGCCACCGGCTCCACCCGCTCCACCGGATCCGGCTGTGCGGGGGCCTGGGGCGGATGGGTGGCGTTGGTCCACATGGTTCCGTCCCACCAGCGGTGCACGGGCGCCCCGTCGGGGGACGGGTACCAGCCGGCGGGCACCGCCTGCGGGGCCTGGGTCATCGGTCAACCACCTCCGGACACCAGTGTGCCCCGGGCACAAGGCCCGGGGCACACGGCGGGGTGCGTCAGTGGGTGTCGACGGCCTCGGACTCGGTGCGGTCACCGCTCCAGTTGGTGTGGAACGTACCCTCCTTGTCGATCCGCTTGTAGGTGTGCGACCCGAAGAAGTCGCGCAGCCCCTGCGTCATGGCGGCGTTGGTGCGGTCCGCGCGGACGATGTCGTAGTACGACAGCGCCGAGGCGAAGCCCGGGATCGGCACGCCGGCCTCGGTGGCCTTGGCCACGACGCGGCGCCACGACCCGTTGGCGTCGGCCAGGCCCTGGCTGATCGAGGGGGCCTCGAGCAGGGTCTCCAGGTTGCCGGCCGCGTACTCGTTGGAGATGCGGTCGAGCAGCTTGGCGCGGATGATGCAGCCGGCACGCCAGATGCGGGCGCAGGCGGCCACGTCAATGTCCCAGCCGTACTCCTGGCCGGCGACCTTGATCAGGTGCAGGCCCTGGGCGTACGCGATGACCTTCGCCGACCACAGGGCCTGGCGGACGTCCTCGACGAAGGCGTCGCGATCGTCGACCTGCACCGTGCCGTCAGGGCCGGTCAGGGCCTTGCGGGCGGCCTGCCGCAGCTCGGGCGAGCTGGAGGCGGCGCGGGCGAAGACGGACTCGGCGATGGCCGCGGCCGGGACGCCGAGGTTCAGCGCCTCCTGCACGGTCCAGGTGCCGGTGCCCTTCATGCCGGCGGCGTCCACGATCACGTCGACGAGCGGCTTGCCGGTCTCGGCGTCCACCTGGCGCAGCACCTCGGAGGTGATCTCGATCAGGTAGGAGTCGAGGTCGCCGGTGTTCCACTGGGCGAAGACGTCGGCGGCCTCGGCGGCGGACAGCCCGACGCCCTTGAGCAGGTCGTAGGCCTCACCGATGAACTGCATGTCGGCGTACTCGATGCCGTTGTGCACCATCTTCACGAAGTGGCCGGCGCCGTCGGTGCCGATCCAGGTGCAGCAGGGCTCGCCGTCGTACTGGGCGGCGACCTTCTCGAGGATGGGGCCGACGTGGGCGTAGGAGTCCTTCGGGCCACCGGGCATCATCGACGGGCCGAGCAGCGCGCCCTCCTCACCGCCGGAGATGCCGCAGCCGATGAAGTTGAAGCCCTTCTCGGCCATCATCTTCTCCCGGCGACGGGTGTCGGGGAAGTAGGTGTTGCCGCCGTCGATGACGATGTCGCCCTGGTCCAGGAAGGGCAGGAGCGCCTCGATCGTGGCGTCGGTGGCGGGGCCAGCCTTGACCATCATGATGATGCGGCGGGGCTTCTCGAGGGAGTCGACGAACTCCTCGACCGACTCGGAGGCGACGAACTCGGCCTCGGGGTGGGCCTCGAGGACGGCCGCGGTCTTGGCGTAGGACCGGTTGAAGATCGCGGTCTTGAAGCCCTTGCTGGCGAAGTTGCGGGCCAGGTTGGAGCCCATGACCGCCATGCCGACGACGCCGATCTGCGCGATGCCAGTCTTCTCGCTCATGTGTGCTTCCTTCTGTTGGGGACCGATCACGCCTCATCTTGCCCCAGCTCTCCGGACCCGGAGGCGTTTTGCCCCCAAAGCGCCGCAACCCCCGGCAACCCCCTGCAACAACTGCGGATGCGGGACAGAATGGCGGGCATGACAGTGCCGTTGACCCTGAATCCCGACCGGCTGTTCCCGGCTGAACCGCAGACGCGCGCGGTCGCCCGCAAGCTCTACGAGCAGATCAAGGACCTCCCGATCCTCTCGCCGCACGGCCACGTCCCGCCGGTGTGGATCGCGGACGACCTCGAGTTCCCGGACCCGACCAACCTGCTGCTCACGCCCGACCACTACGTCAACCGCATCATGCACGGCCAGGGCGTCGACCTGGCCGACCTGGGCGTGCCCATGGGCCGCGACGACTTCAGCGCGGAGCAGGCCCGCAACGCCTGGCGGATCTTCTGCAAGCACTGGTACCTCTACCGCGGCACCCCGATGAAGTTCTGGATGGAGGCCGAGCTGGTCGACATCTTCGGTGTCGACGTGCGCCCGTCGGAGGAGACGGCCGACCGGATCTACGACACGATCGCCGAGAAGCTGCGCACCCCGGAGTTCCGGCCGCGCGCGCTCATGGACCGCTTCGACATCGAGTTCATCGCCACCACCGACGACCCCCTGGACGACCTCGAACACCACGCCAAGCTCCGGGACGACGCGTCCTTCACCCGCACGGTCGTGCCGACCTTCCGCCCCGACAAGTACCTCGAGCCCGCGCGCGAGGACTGGAACGACCTCATGGACGCCCTCGCCGAGAAGACGGGCATCGACACCGGGACGTGGGGTGGCTGGGTGTCGGCCATGGAGAACCGCCGCGCGTTCTTCAAGAGCATGGGCGCCACCTCGACCGACCACGCCCACGTCGACATGGTCATGGCCCCGCTCGAGGACGCCGAGGCCGTCTACGCGCGCGCCCGACGGGGCGAGGCGTCCGCGGAGGAGTGCACCGCGCTGCGCCGCGCGTTCATGTTCGAGCAGGCCCGGATGGCGTCCGACGACGGCCTCGTCATGACCTACCACCCGGCCGTGGCCCGCAACCACCACCAGCCGACGTTCGAGCGGTTCGGCGCCGACGTCGGAGGCGACATCCCGCTCAGCTTCGAGGTCGTGGAGGCCCTCCGCCCGGTCCTCAACGCGTTCGGGACCCACCCGAACTTCCGCATCATCCTGTTCGGCATGGACGAGACCGTCTACAGCCGCGAGGTCGGCCCGCTCGCCGGGTTCTACCCCTCGGTCTACGTCGGCCCCCCGTGGTGGTTCATCGACGCCCCCGACGCGATCAAGCGCTGGCGCAAGTCGCTGACCGAGTACGGCACCTTCTACAAGACGACAGGCTTCATCGACGACACCCGCGCGTTCATGTCGATCCCGGCCCGCCACGACGTCGCCCGCCGCTGCGACGTCTCACACCTGGCCGAGCTGGTCGTGGAGGGACGCCTCGAGATCGACGAGGCCGAGCAGACCGCGTTCGACCTGACCTCGACGCTGCCCAGGAAGGCCTTCAACATCCCGAGCTGACACACCGACAGCTCGGCGCTTCCGGCCCCGGGCGGGCGAAGGGTACCCTCGTCCGCCCGGGGCCGGAAGTTCTCCAAACTTCGTTGCACGGAGTTGCCGGGTTGCTAGGGTTTCGACCATGGTCAATGAGCCGGGCACGGGGTCAGATGCCACCATCTACGACGTCGCACGCGTCGCCGGTGTGAGCCCCTCCACCGTGTCACGCGCCTTCTCGCGCCCGGGCCGGGTGAGCGCCCAGACGGCCGAGAAGATCCGGCAGGTCGCCGAGGAGTTGGGCTACCGGAGCCGCGAGGTGTCCCGGACGGCGGCCAAGAGCACCACCAAGGTGCTGGGCCTGGCGGTGGCCGACATCACCAACCCCTTCAACTTCCGTGTGATCCGTGGCTGCCAGGCTGCGGCCGCCGAGGCGGGCTTCGTGGTCACCCTGAACGACGCGCAGGAGTCCGAGGCGCTCGAGCGCGAGATGCTGCGCCGCTCCCTGCCGCTGCTCGACGGCCTGATCGTGGCCAGCTCCCGGCTGTCCGACACCGAGCTGCGCACGGTCGCCAAGCAACTTCCCGTGGTGATCCTGAACCGGCGCGTGGCCGGCCTGCACTGCATCATCCCCGACATGGCCCACGGCGTCCGCAAGGCCACCGAGCACCTGCTGGCCCTCGACCACCGCAACATCACCTACCTGGCCGGGCCCGAGGCGTCCTGGGCCGACGGCATGCGCTGGCGCGCGATGCGCGACTCGGCCAAGGAGCTGGGCTTCACCGAACACCGCGTCGGCCCCTTCGCGCCCACCCTGCAGGGCGGTCGCGGCGCCGCCGAGGTCATCGCCGCCCGCCGGCTGAAGGCCGTTGTGTGCTTCAACGACCTCATGGCGATCGGCCTCATGCAGGGCCTGGCCGAGCGCGGCATCAAGGTGCCCGAACAGATCAGCATCATCGGCTTCGACAACATCTTCGCCTCCGCGCTGGTGACCCCCGGGCTCACCACCGTCGCCGCCCCGCTGACCATGTTGGGCGACTCGGCCGTGCGCTACGTCGTGGCGTCGCTGGCCGGCCACAAGTCGGCCGAGACCGCCCCGGTCTCCGTGCCCGTGCGGCTCATCGTCCGGCACAGCACCGGACCTGCGTAACCCCGGACCCAACACGCAACGATCGGCCCCCGGAGTGATCCGGGGGCCGCTCGTGTCAGGGCCTCACTTCTTGCGCAGGCGGTACAGCACCTCGCCGGCGTTCTCCTGGACGAACACGTTGGGGTCGGCCTTCCACGCCTCGACGTCCACGGCGTCCAGCGGCAGGTAGCCGAGGTTCACCGACCGGCAGACCTCCTCCGGGATCTGGGTGCACAGCGTCACCTTGATGCGGTTGGTCTCGACGCCCGTCTCGGGGTCGTAGTCGCCCGCGCCACGCACGTGCGTCGAGTGGGCCAGGACGCCCTTGGGTACGTCCTTGAACTTGTCCCACTGCTTGGTGAAGTAGGGGATCGAGTGGTAGCCGATGTCGTAGATCTCGGGGTGCTGCTCGGAGACCTCGGTGACGTGCGGCGCGTAGATGATGACCTCGCCGCCGTCGGCCATGGCCGGCTGCATCTTGTAGCAGCCCTTGGCGGCGGTCCAGATGTCGTCGTAACGGGTCGGCATCATCGCGAGCACCTTGGTGAAGGGCTCGTCGACGTAGACGACGTGGCTCTCGGCGGCGATGTCCGCGGCGTCCGCCCACGACGACTCGGTGTCGCCGAAGGTGGCCGACTCGAGCTCGCCCGTGCCCGACTGGACGACGATGCACAGGGCGTACTTGTCGTTGGGGATCAGGTCGACGCCCGCGTTGATGATCTTGCGCACCGGGGTGACGCCGGGGGAGCCGATCATGTCCTCGACGCCGATGAGGGCGCCCACCCAGTGGGAGAGGTCGATCGCGTCGTGGGTCGAGCAGCCGGGGATGAAGTACTTGTTGCCGCCCGAGATGCCCACGACCTCGTGCGGGAACACCGGGCCGATGACCAGGTTGATGTCGGCCTCGACGACGTGGCGGTTCATCTCGACCACCACGTCCTCCTCCATGGAGCCGTTCGACAGCTCCTTGATCTGGGCGGCCGTCAGGGTGCCGATGTCCACGATCATCTCGGGGTCGAGGAACTCGTGGTTCACGATCGTCATGCCCGGGTAGACCGACTCCAGGGTCTCGCCCTCCCCGATCCCGAACCAGGCGTCGATCTCGTCGGGCTCCATGTAGGAGTGGGTGCCCAGGGCGATCACGCAGGTCAGCGAGTCGACGCGGTCGATGAGGTACTTGTGGGCGGTGCTGACCATGAGCCGCAGCGGGCAGCTGCGGGTGCCGTCGGGCACGACCAGCACGACCTTCTTGCCGTCGAAGTCGACGCGGGCGAACTGCTCGGCGACGAAGGCGTCCAGCTCGGCGTCGCTGACGGTCTGGTGCGGGCCGCCGATGGTGACGGCCTCGAGGGTGGTGCGTGCGCGGCTGACGTCGGTGCTCACGGGTGCCTCCTGGGTCCGGTCCGGTGGGGTCAGCCTAGACCGGGACGCCCGCGCCGAAGCGGGAATCGGGGCAGCCGCCGTGGCAACTTCGGGAGACTGCGCGCGCGGGGCCGGGCTGGGGCCTAGGGTCGGGACCAACACGGATCACCCCTTGCACCGCTGCTCGGAAAGGAACCTCTCGTGGCTCGTCGACTCTCCCGCTCGCAGGACGGACGCCCCGTCGCCCCCGTCCGCATCGTCCACCTCGGCATGGGCAACTTCTTCCGCGCCCACCAGGCGATGTACACCGACCGTGCGCCCGACGCCGCCGACTGGGGCATCGCCGCGTTCACCGGCCGCTCGCTGGGCATCGTGCCCGAGATGCAGAAGCAGGACAACCTGTTCACCCTCGTGGTGCAGAACCCCGAGGGCAACGACTACCAGGTGATCAGCTCGCTCTCGGCGACCCACTCCGGCACCGACGTCGAGCAGTTGCTCGAGTACTTCCGCAGCCCCGAGCTGGCGATCGTCACCTCGACCATCACCGAGGCCGGGTACATGCCCAAGCCCGGCGGCGGTCTGGACGCCGACAACCCGGCCGTGCAGGCCGACATCGAGGCCATCAAGGCCGGGAACCTCGCCGACGTGAAGACGGCCCCCGGCAAGTTCGCCGCCGGCCTGATCGTCCGCCGCGAGGCCGGTGCGGGCCCGATCACCTTCTGCCCGTGCGACAACGTGCCCGACAACGGCGAGATGGTCGCCCACGTGGTCCGCGACGTCGCGGCGCTGGTCGACCCGTCCCTGGCCGCGTGGGTCGAGGAGAACGTCGGCTTCGCCACCACGATGGTCGACCGGATCACCCCGTCGATCTCGGAGGAGGCCCTGCAGGCCATCACCGGCGACACCGACGTCGAGGACCCGGCGGCGGTCGCCACCGAGCCCTTCACCGAGTGGGTCATCGCGGGCGACTTCAAGGCCGGACGCCCCCGCTGGGAGGACGCCGGCGCCAACTTCGTCGACGACATCACCCCGCACGAGTTGCGCAAGCTCTGGCTGCTCAACGGCTCGCACTCGCTGATGGCGTACGCGGCCACGATCGTCGGACGCCCGACCGTGTACGAGGCCATCTCCGACCCCGTGGTCAACGGCTGGGTCAACGACTGGTGGGACGTCGCCGCGAAGCACCTGCCGCTGCCCGCCCAGGAGGTCGCCGACTACCGCGCCGCCCTGCTCGAGCGCTTCGGGAACCCCCGCATGAAGGACCAGCTCGCCCGCATCGCGGCCGACGGCTCGGTGAAGATCCCGATCCGCATCGTGCCCGCGCTGAACGCCGAGCGCGCCGCGGGCGGCGAGCCGATCGGTGCCGAGCGCGCCGTGGCCGCCTGGGTGCTGCACCTGCGCGGCGTGGGTGCCCCGTTCCAGGATGCCAACGCCGACGCGGTCAAGGGCTTCGGCGAGGGCACGCTGGAGGAGTCGGTCGAGAAGGCGTGCGACTACCTCAAGATCCCCGACCCGGCCGCCCGGGCGTCCATCCTGGCGCTGGCCCGCGAGCTTGAGGCCGCTGCCGCCTGACCGTCCACGACGAGGAACGCTCCCCACCTGATGCGCACCTGCATCACGTGGGGAGCGTTCCTTGTCCGGTCCTCAGCGGCGGAAGGTGACCTTCCCCGCCCACACCGTCATCTGCACCGGGTCGGGCAGGTCGAGGCCGTGGTAGGGGTTGTTGCGCGACTTCGAGGCCGAGCGCGACCGGTCGACCGTGGCCCGGCGGCTGGGGTCGACGAGCACGAGGTTGGCCGGCTCCCCGACGGCGACCGGACGCCCCTGGTGCGGCAGGCGGCCGATCCGGGCCGGCGCCGCGGACATGCGGTCGACCACGGTCGCCCAGTCCATGCGACCCGTGTTCACGAACAGCTCCATCACCACGGCCAGCGCCGCCTCGAGGCCGAGCATGCCGGGGGAGGCCACGTCGAACGGGTGGTCCTTGTCCTCCTGCGTGTGCGGGGCGTGGTCGGTGCCGACGATGTCGATCGTGCCGTCGACCAGCGCCTCGCGCAGCGCCTCGATGTGCTCGGAGGTCCGCAGGGGCGGGTTGACCTTGAAGGTCGTGTCGAACGACTCCACGTGCGGGGTGTCCAGCAGCAGGTGGTGGGGGGTCACCTCGGCGGTGATGTCGGCCTTGCCGCGCTTCTTCGCCCAGCGGATGATGTCGACGCTCTCGGCGGTCGAGATGTGGCAGGCGTGGTAGCGCCCGCCGGTGAACTCGGCCAGCTGCACGTCGCGGGCGATGATCACCGACTCGGCGACCGACGGCCACGCCGGCAGGCCGAGACGTCCGGAGACCTCCGACTCGTGGCAGCACGCCGACGGCCCGGCCAGGCGCGGGTCCTGCGCGTGCTGGGCGACGACGCCGTCGTAGGGCTTCAGGTAGGTCAGCGCCCGGCGCATGATCAGCGAGTCGTGCACGCACGCGCCGTCGTCGGAGAACACCCGGACGCCGTGCTCGGCCATCAGCCCGAGCTCGGCGAGCTCCACGCCGTCGCGACCCTTGGTCACGGCGCCGATCGGGACGACCTCGCAGTGGCCGTCGCGGCGTCCGAGCTCGGCGACGTACTGGGCGGCCTCGGCGGTGTCGGTCGCCGGGGTGAGGTTCGGCATGGCGAACACGGCGGTGTAGCCGCCGCGCGCGGCAGCGCGGGTGCCGGACGCCACGGTCTCGGCGTCCTCCTTGCCCGGCTCGCGCAGGTGGGTGTGCAGGTCGACCAGGCCGGGCAGCGCGACCAGGCCGGCGGCGTCGACGCGCTCGGCGTCGGACGGGGCGTCGGACGCCGCGGCGATCCTTCCGTCGACGACCGCGAAGTCGAGCGCCGACCCGTCGGCGAGCGTGGCTCCGGTGATGACGAGGCTCATCAGGCTTCTCCCTCTCCACCCAGCAGGTGGTACAGCACGCTCATGCGGACGGCCACACCGGCCGACACCTGGTCCAGCACCCGCGAGGACGCCGCGTCGGCCGCCTCGCTGGAGATCTCCACGCCGCGGTTCATCGGCCCCGGGTGCATGATCGCCGCGGTCGGCCGCAGGGCGGCCAGCCGCTCGGCGGTCAGCCCGTAGCCCGCGGAGTACTCGCGCGCGGTCGGGAAGAACCCGCCCGACATGCGCTCGCGCTGCACGCGCAGCATCATCACGACGTCGGCGTCGGCGAGCGCCGCGTCGAGGTCCTGGGTGACCCTCACGCCCCACGTGTCGACGCCGGTCGGCAGCAGGGTCGGGGGAGCGACGAGGGTGACCTGGCCGCCGAGGGTGCGCTGCAGCAGCACGTTCGAGCGCACCACTCGCGAGTGGAGCAGGTCGCCGACGATGACGATCCGCTTGCCCTCGAAGGAGTCGCTGACCCCCGGGGTGGCGCGGAAGTGCTGGCGCATCGTGTAGGCGTCCAGCAGGGCCTGGGTGGGGTGCTCGTGCTGGCCGTCCCCGGCGTTGACGACGGACGCGCGCACCCAGCCCGCCGCTTGGGCGACGGCGCCCGAGGACGCGTGCCGGATGACGAAGCAGTCCACGCCCATGGCGTCCAGCGTCATCATCGTGTCGCGCAGGGACTCGCCCTTGGAGACCGACGACCCCTTGCCCGACACGTTGATGGTGTCGGCGCTCATCCACTTGCCCGCGATCTCGAAGGAGGTGCGGGTGCGGGTCGAGTCCTCGAAGAACATGTTGATGATCGTGCGGCCGCGCAGGGCGGGCAGCTTCTTGATCGGCCGCCGCTGCACCTCGTGCATCTCCTCGGCGACGTCCAGCAGAGAGGCGACCTCGTCGGCGGACAGGTCGGCGGCGCTCAGCAGGTGGCGCATCAGGACTCCTTGGTCTGGCTCAGCGTGACCAGGTCCTCGCCGTCGATCTCGGCGACGGTCACGCGCACGTGCTCGGCCGAGCTGGTCGGGAGGTCCTTGCCGACGTGGTCGGCCTGGATGGGCAGTTCGCGGTGGCCGCGGTCGATCAGGACCGCCAGGCGCACCACGCGGGGGCGGCCCAGGTCCTTCAGCGCGTCCATCGCCGCGGCGATCGTGCGGCCCGAGTAGAGCACGTCGTCGACCAGCACGACCGTGCGACCCGTCAGGTCGACCGGGATGCGCGTGGGGCCGACCGCGCGGGTCGGGTTCTTGCGGAGGTCGTCGCGGTACATCGTGATGTCGAGCTCGCCGACCGGAACCTCGACGCCCTCGGCCTCGGAGATGAACGCCCCGAGCCGGCGCGCGAGCGGGATGCCCCGGGTGCGGATGCCCAGCAGCACCAGTCCCTCGGCCCCGCGGTTGCTCTCGAGCACCTGGTGGGCGATGCGCTTCAAGGCCCGATTGACGTCGTCGCTGTCCCAGATCACCCGGGCCCCACCGTCTGCACTCACCGAGTTGCTCCTCCGCCGCTCATTGCGGCAGTCAATCTACCCCACCTGTCCGCTACCATTTCGGCCATGTCGCATCTCGCCCTGATCCCGACCCACCACCTGCCGGGCTGGCCCGAGGTCTACTCGCCGACCCTCATGGACAGCTTCCTGATCATCGTCGCGATCCCGGTCGCGATGGCGGCCGTGGTGACGCTGTTCTTCATGGGCCCGCACTGGCTGCGCAAGTCCCAGGGCAAGGAGCTCGAGCGCGCCTAGTACCGCGCCACCCAGGGATCGGTGACGATCCGCGACACCGTCGACCCCACGCGGACACCGGCGTCCGCAGCCGCCGCCTCGAGCACCCGCTCGGCGGCCGGCAACCACGTCCACTCGGCCGCCCAGTGCGGCACGTCCACGAGCACCGGCGCGCCCGCGTGCGCCAGGAAGTCCTGCGCCGGGTGGTGGCGCAGGTCACCGGTCACGTAGCAGTCGACCCCGGCCGCGCGCGCGGCGTCCAGCATCGAGTCCCCGGCGCCGCCGAGCACGGCGACGGTGTCCAGCATCCGGTCGGGGTCGCCGCCCAGCTTCACCCCACCGGCGGTCGCGGGCACGGACGCCGCCAGGCGCTCGGCGAACGCGGCGGCCGTCATCGGCTCGGGGAGCCGGCCGATCCTGCCCAGCCCCCGCCCCGACGGCTCGCCCGCCAGTTCGATGACGTCGAAGGCGGGTTCCTCGTAGGGGTGGGACGCCCGCAGCGCGGCCAGCACCGCTGACCGCCGGCCGCGGGGGAGGGCCATCTCGACGCGTGTCTCCTCGACCTCCTCGATCGCGCCCACGCTGCCGATGGTGGGGTTGGCTCCGGCCAGCGGCCGGAACGTGCCCGTGCCGGGGCTCGTGAAGGCGCAGCGGTCGTAGTCGCCGATCGCCCCCGCGCCCGCCTTCGCGAGCGCGTCGATGACCTGCTGGGTCTGGGGGGTCGGGACGAACGTGACCACCTTGTCGAGCAGCTCGGTCGGCACCGGCAGCAGCGGGCGCAGGTCGACCAGGCCGCAGGCCGCGGCGAGGGTGTCGGCGACCCCGCCGGGGGCGGAGTCGGCGTTCGTGTGCGCCGCGAACTGGGCGATCCCGGCGCGCAGCAGGGCGGCGACCACGCGCCCCTTCGGCTGGTCGGTGCGCAGGGCGTGCACGCCCCGCAGGAGCAGGGGGTGGTGGCTCACGACCAGCTGGGCGCCGACCGCGACCGCCTGCTCGACCACGGCGTCGGTGACGTCGACGGCGAAGAGCACGTGGTCGACCTCGGCGCCGGGGTCGCCGACGGCGAGCCCGACCCGGTCCCAGTCCTCGGCGAGGGCTGGGGGATAGGCGGCCTCGAGCCACCCGGTGATCGTCGCGACAGTGGGCATGGCCCCGACGCTACCGGGCCGGGGTGGCTCAGCGCTCCTGGTTGTTCAGGGCCCGCACGGCGTCGTCGCGACGCTCGCCGACGAGGCGGCGCACCGAGTCGGGCAGCTGGCGACCCTCGAGGAACCCGTCGAGCTTCGCGATGAACGCCCGGTCGGCCAGCGGGCGCGGGAACATCAGCCCGAGCACGTGCTGGCGGATCGTGGTGGACGCCGTCGCCCAGGTGCCGCGGCCGGACCCGATCGCGTCGACCACGTCGAGGTAGAGGTCGGCGTAGGGCGCCAGCACCTCGTCCTGGTCGAGCTGCCAGAACTGGGAGCAGATCTGGAAGTGGGTCTCGTTCGGGGTGTCGCGCTCGGTCGCGGCGGCCCACGCCTCGGCCTTGGCCGCGGCGTCCTTGGACGCCGCCCGGGCCCCGGCCGCCTTCTCGGCGCCTGTCGCCGTGCGGTCGCGCTCGGCCTCGGCCGCGATCTCGGCCTCGCCGGCCGCGCCCACGCGGGCGAGCTCGGTCAGCAGGCGCCAGCGCAGGTCGGTGTCGATGGCCAGGCCCTCGGGGGCCTCGGTGCCGTCGAGCCAGGCGCTCAGCACGGCCGCGCCGTCAGCGTCGTTGATCGACAGCGCCAGGGCGCGGGCGATCGAGAGCTGGTGGTCCGAACCGGGCTCGGCCTCCTTGAGCAGGCGGGCCAGGCCGCCGGTGAACCGGTCGGCCAGGGCGCGGCGGTCGGCGCGCGGGGCGTAGTAGTCGATCGCGGTGCGCGCCTGGAGCAGCAGGGCGTTGACGGCGGTGAGGTCGGTCTCGACCCCGACGCCGCGCAGCACGAGCTCGACGTAGTCGGCGGCGGCCATCTCGCCGTCGCGGGTCAGGTCCCACGTGGCGCCCCAGGCCAGCGCCCGGGCGAGCTCGTCGTCGAGCACGTGGATGTTGTCCACGAGCGTCGACAGCGACCGCGCGTCGAGGCGGATCTTGGCGTAGGTGAGGTCGTCGTCGTTGAGCAGCATCAGGTCGGGACGCGTCTGGCCCACGACCTCGGGCACGTCGGTGTACTCGCCGTCTATGTCGAACTCGAACCGCTGGGTGCGGGTCAGGACACCGTCGACCACGTTGTAGAAGCCGACCGCGACGCGGTGGCGGCGCAGGGTCGGCCAGTCGGCGTGGGCCCACTGGCGGATGCCGAAGCGGCTGAAGACGCCCTCGGCGTCGGCGTCCCAGTCGGCGGCCAGCGTGTTCACGCCGGCGGTCTGCAGCCACTGGGTCGTGAAGAACGACAGGTCGCGGCCCGAGGCCACCTGGAGGTGGTGGAGCAGGTCGTCGAGTTGGGTGTTGCCCCAGGCGTGCTCGGCGAAGTAGCTGCGCACGCCGGCGAGGAAGTCGTCCTTGCCCACGAACGCCACCAGCTGGCGCAGCGCCGAGGCGCCCTTGGCGTAGGTGATGCCGTCGAAGTTCAGCTCGACCGCCTCGAGGTCGTACATGTCGGCGGCGATCGGGTGGGTCGAGGGCAGCTGGTCCTGGCGGTAGGCCCAGGTCTTGCGGCTGTTGCAGAACGTCGCCCACGGGTTGGCGCGGTCGTCGAACTGCGCGCGGATCTCCTCCTGCGCGAAGTGGGACGCCCACTCGGCGAAGGACTCGTTCAGCCAGAGGTCGTCCCACCAGGTCATCGTGACCAGGTCGCCGAACCACATGTGGGCCATCTCGTGCAGGATCGTGTTGTCACGGCCCTCGTAGGCGGCCACGGTCTGGCGCGAGCGGAAGATGTACTCGTCGCGGAACGTCACGCAGCCGGCGTTCTCCATGGCCCCGAAGTTGAACTCGGGCACGAACACCTGCGCGTAGTCCTCGAACGGGTAGGGGCGGCCGAAGTGGTGCTCGAACACGTCGAAGCCCCGCTTGGTGGTCTCGAAGATGCGGGCGGCGTCGAGGTGGTCGGCCAGGGACTGGCGCACGTGGATCGACAGCGGGATCTCGCTGCCGTCGGCGCGGGTGTGGACGTCGGTCACCGAGTGGAACTCGCCGGCGCACACGGCAGTGATGTAGGTCGAGATCCGCGCGGTGGGCGCGAACTCCCAGCGGGCGAACCGGTCGTCGACCGCGGCGGGCTCCACGGCGGGGGAGTTGGACAGGACCGTCCACTCCTGCGGGGCCAGCACCGTGAACTGGAAGGTGGCCTTGAGGTCGGGCTGCTCGAACGTGGCGAACATGCGGCGGGCGTCGGCGACCTCGAACTGCGAGTAGAGGTAAACCCGGTCGTCGGTGGGGTCGACGAAGCGGTGGAGGCCCTCACCGGTGCGGGAGTAGCGCATCACCGAGGTGGTCTCGAGGACGTGGTCGCCCTCGGACAGCTCGAGCGTCAGGTGCTCGCCGTCGAAGGCCTCGGCCGGGACCGGCTCCCCGTCCAGCGTCGCGGCGATCAGCTCGTCGGCGATGAGGTTGGCGTTGGTGACGCAGGCGATCGAACCGAAGCGGACGGTCGTGGTGGAGGTGAAGGTGGCGGCACCGTCGGCCAGCGGCGTCCCGTCGGGGCGCCGGCCGGTGAGGTCGACGACGACCTCGTAGCTCTCGACGCGGAGCTGGGCGCTGCGGGCGTTGGCCTCGTCGCGGGTGATGTTGGCGCGGAACATGCGGCTCGATCCTCGTGTGGTGACAGGGGAGTGACCCCGCCACCCTAGCGGCCGCCGCCCCCGGCGTCCCGCTGCAACATTTCAGTGTGGGTGCCCCGCTACGCTGGCCGGCATGACTCAGAAGGTTGACCTCTGGTTCGATCCGCTCTGCCCCTGGGCCTGGATGACCTCCCGGTGGCTGCTCGAGGTCGAGAAGGTGCGGGACATCGACCTGCGCTTCCACGTGATGAGCCTCTCGGTGCTCAACGAGGGCCGCGACCTCGACCCCGGCTACCGGGAGTTGATGGACGCCGGCTGGGCCGGGGTTCGGGTGGCGATGGCCGTGGAGCGCGAGCACGGGCAGCAGGCGCTGCGCGACTTCTACACCGCGATCGGCACCCGCTACCACCCGGGCGGGCAGGAACAGGGCCGGGCCGCGATCGAGGGCGCGTTGGCCGACGTCGGCCTCCCGACCTCGCTGGCCGATCTCGCCGAGACTGACGAGCACGACGACGAACTGCGCCGCAGCCACCACGAGGGCATGGACCCGGTGGGCGACGAGGTGGGCACCCCGGTGATCCACCTCAACGGCAGGGGGTTGTTCGGCCCGGTCATCTCACCGGCGCCGAAGGGCGAACAGGCCGGACGCCTGTTCGACGGCTTCGCGCTCGTGACCGAGTACGAGGGCTTCTTCGAGCTCAAGCGCACCCGGACCGTGGGGCCGATCTTCGACTGAAGCCGTGCACGGTGGGGCGCCGTGGGCCAGACTGGCCGCATGCGCGTTCACATTGCCACCGACCACGCGGCCTTCGACCTCAAGCAGTTCCTGGTCAAGGAACTGACCGCACTCGGCCACGAGGTCGTCGACCACGGTGCCCCTGCCTACGACGCGCAGGACGACTACCCGACCTTCGTCATCCCCGCCGCCGAGGCGGTCGTCGCCGACCCCGGCTCGCTGGGCATCGTCCTGG
Source organism: Propioniciclava sp. MC1683 (assembly GCF_014164675.1). Classification (NCBI taxonomy): domain Bacteria; kingdom Bacillati; phylum Actinomycetota; class Actinomycetes; order Propionibacteriales; family Propionibacteriaceae; genus Propioniciclava; species Propioniciclava sp. MC1683. Next base: position 30,481 of record NZ_JACJFX010000007.1, read on the forward strand.
GCGGCTCCGGCAACGGCGAGCAGATCGCGGCCAACAAGGTCAAGGGCATCCGCGCCGGCCTCGCGTACAACACCGTGATGGCCCGCCTCACCCGCGAGCACAACAACGCCAACGTGCTCGCGCTCGGCGGCCGCATGCAGAGCCTCGCCGACGCCCTGGAGATGGCCAAGGTGTTCCTCGACACCCCCTTCTCCGAGGACCCGCGCCACATCCGCCGCATCGAGATGCTGGACGCCTACGAGGACGAACACCGCAGGTGAACTAGCTTGACGACCGTGACCCACCTCCTCACGGACGCCCTGCGCGGGTTCGGCCTCCTGTTCCGCGACGCGGGACGGGTCCTGGCCGCGCACTGGCCGCAGCTGCTCGGGCTGTTCCTGGCGGGCTGGTCGTGGCGCATGGCAGTGCTGTGGCTGGTCGTCGAGATCTCCGACTGGAGCCCCACGGTCGCGGTCCTCCTGCTGCCCCTGGCCCCCATGGGCACCCTGCTGTCGTTCGTGCTCATGCTGCGCGCGATGGCGCCGACCCTGCCCGCCTTCCGCGACCTCGTCGAGCCCCTGTCGCCCCGGCAGCGGTGGATGGACGACCTCACCGTCGCCGCCCAGGTGCTCATCCCGTTCCTGGCCGTGTACGCGTCGGCGGGCCTGCTGCGCCAGGACGTGCGCGTGTTCCTCTACGACAGCACCCTCGACGAGTGGACCAACACCAACATCCAGAGCATCGACTGGGGCCGTGCCGACTACGCGCCCGGCTGGACGATCGTCCTGTTCGTGGTCGGGGCGCTCGCCGCGCGCAAGGTGATCACGCTGATGGGCCTGGCGCAGCGCCGCCTGGCCTGGGCGGGGGTGGCGGTCTACCTCGAGGTGCTGTGGATGATGACGCTCGCCAACGCCCTCACCACCGAGCTCGACAAGATCACCGAGTGGGTGACCTCGCGCCGTCTTATCGCCGGCCTGGTCGACCTGTGGGAGCAGGTGGTGGCGACGGTCCAGGGCTGGGAGGCGTGGATCCAGGCGCCCTTCAACGCGGTCGGCGCGCTGATCGGCAACCTCGGGTCCCTCGTGGTGGTCCCGGTCGCCTGGCTGGCCATCGGGGCGTCCGTCTACGGCCACAAGCTCGCGCAGAAGGAGTTCCGCATCGAGACGCACGAGGAGGTCACCGAACGGATCAAGCGGATCCCGCAGCCGGTGCGCCGTGCGGTCAACCACGTCGTGGAGCCGGTGACGAGCCCCATCCAGTCGGCCCTCGGCGCCATCGGCAAGGTGGCCAGCGCCGGCGTCCTGCCGATGGTGCTGTTCTGCGTGGTGTTCGTGGTCGCGAACCAGATCCAGGTGGCCTCGGCGTGGGCGGTGCGCACCTTCATCGGCCCCGGCGGGGCCCAGCGCGCGTACGCCATGGAGCCCTACATCCAGCTGGCCGAGGGGGCCGTCTACTACGTCGTCGTGCTCGCGCTGCTCGCGGGTGCGGTGAACGTCATCGTCACGGCCCAGAAGCGGTCCGAGGCCGCGGCGGCGGCGCAGGCCGCCGCGGCGGAGGAGCCGTCGTCCGCCTGACTCAGGGCACCTCGAGGACGAGGTACTCCGGGTAGTGCCACCCGACCCGGAGGGCGGTCGGCTCGACCGCCTCGGGGGTGGCGATCAGGTACTCCAGGCGCCACGTGCGCGATCGTTCGACCGGCGAGGGGACCAGCTTCCCGGTGAAGGGCTCGAGCGTCGGACCCGGCGCGGACTCCGGGACGCAGCGCTGCGCGAGCCGCGCCTCCCACGGCGTGCCCGAGCCGTCGACGGACTCCATGCCACCCTCGTGGCCGTACCGCGTGCCCTCGGCGTCCTGCAACTCGATGGTGCAGCTGTCGAGGAACTGGTCGGGGGCCGCCTCGAACTCGAGCAGGATCCGCCACAGCACCGCTCCGGCGGCCGCCTTTGCGTCGCCGTGGACCTGCTGGGGGACCGCCGACAGGACCTGCACCCGGACCTCGCGCTCGCGCCGCACGTCGTCGAAGCCCAGGAAGTCCTGGCGTAGCGTGCCGGACGTGTCGTGCGCGACGATCGGCCGGGTCCAGTCCCAGGGCAGGTAGATGTTCACCAGCCGGAACGACGAGGCCACCACCGCGAGGAACAGCAGTGGGACCAGCAGGGCCAGCCAGAAGCGGTTGCGCCGCCACCACGTCGCGTTCACGGCCGCACCACCGTCGGCTCCTGCAGGGTCACCTGGGCCTCGCTGGCCCGCAACTCCGCCGCGCGCTCGGCCGTGATCCCGAGGTCGATCTCGGTCACCTCGTCGTTCTCCCACTGGCCGTTCTCGGCGGGGATGGTCAGGACGAGCCCCTCCAGGGCGTCGGCGGGCACCTCGATCGGCAGCTGGCAGGCCACGGGCAGGCCCGGGTTCGCGGGCCCGCAGTTGTTCGTGATCGCCTGCAGCCCGCCGAACCGTCGGCCGTCGGGGGCCGACAGCAGGGGCTGGGAGCCGACGAGTGCGCCCGGCTCGTGCCGGGGCGCGTACGTCACGTCGAGGACGAGCCACACGCCGTCGGTGGCGGCGACCTGGCCGAAAAGCTCGACGGTCCTGGCCGCCTGGACCTTCGTCACGGTGATGTCGGCGTTGCGGAGCCGCACGGGCTCGCCGAAGGCGCCGGCGACGGGGAACGGGTCGTCGCGGAAGTCGTCCGGCTTGGGCAGGTACTGGGTCAGGGTGGAGCCGACGAACAGGGCCGCGACCACCAGGATCGCGGTGAGGAGGCCGTCGCGGGTGAACCTCATCAGGGGGCCTCCAGCGCCTCGACGGGCAGCGTCACCCGGGCCACCGGTGCAGGATCGGACCAGCGCCAGCCCCCGTCCATGACGGACTGCCGCCACGTCTGTGCCGACAGCGTCACCGTGACCTCGGCCGGCACCGGCGTGCTGTCGGCCTGCTGCCACACCACGATCGTCGAGGTCGTCAGTCCCGGCTGGAACGAGCGGGCGTCCAGGGCGTCCACCCCGCGCAGGAGGCGCGGGGCCTCGGGCCGGTCCCCGACGGTCTGCAGGCCCTCGGCGTCCACCGTGATCGCCGGCTTGAAGTCGAGGCCCGCGACGGGGGTCTTGTTGTGCGAGGTGACGTCCAGCGACACCACGAGGTAGCGGTACCCGTCGGTGGGGTAGAGGGCCGGGCGGAGCTCGTCGAAGTGCCGCGCGCGGCGGACCGTGATCTCGAAGGGGGCGACGTCGACCGGCTCGCCAACCTTGGCCAGGGGCACCTCGGGGGCGTCCACGCCCTCGACCGCCTGCCACCCGCCGAACGCGCCCAACACGCCCAGCAGGGCCACGGCGCCGAGCAGGCCGAGGCGCTGCGGGGTGAGGATGTCGGAGACCAGCGCGTACCGCTTGCGCCAGGTCTCGAGCCGGGACGCGGCTCGCTGGGGGGTGTGCTCAGCCACGTCCGGATCCTAGCGGCGCCGCGACTACACTGCCCGCCATGCCCGAGGGACACGTCACGCACCGCCTCGCCCGCGCCCTCACGCACGAGTTCGGGGGGCGTCCGGTGGCGGTCAGCTCGCCGCAGGGACGGTTCGCCGAGGCGGTCGCCCTGCTGGACGGGCAGGTGCTCACCGGGGCCGACTCGGTCGGCAAGCACCTGCTGGTCGACTTCGACCCGGGCACGGTCTGGATCCACCTCGGCCTCATCGGCAAGTTCCGCTTCTCGGAGGACTTCCCGCCGCCCAACCCCGACACCCTGCGCCTGCGCATCACCGACGGACGCCTCGCGGCCGACCTGCGCGGCCCCCAGTGGTGCCGCCTGATCACGCCGGGGGAGCGGGAGGCGGTCGTGACCGACTCCGGCCCCGACCCCATCCGCACCGACGCCGACCCCGAGCGCGCCTGGGCGGTGGTGTCGCGCTCGCGCAAGTCGATCGCGGCGCTGCTCATGGACCAGAAGGCCTTCGCCGGCGTCGGCAACATCTTCCGCGCCGAGGTCCTCTACCGGCACCGCCTCGACCCGATGCTGCCGGGCAACCGGCTGCCGCGCCCGGTCTTCGACGCCGTGTGGGCCGACCTCGTCGCCCTCATGCGCGCCGCCGTCGAGGTGGGCCGCATCGACACCGTCGCCGAGGACCACACCCCCGAGGCCACCGGCCGCGACCCCCGCGTCGACCGGCACGGCGGCGAGGTGTACGTCTACCGCCGCGCCGACCTGCCGTGCCACGTCTGCGGGACGCCGGTGTCCACCGCCGACCTCGCCGGCCGCAACCTCTACTGGTGCGGCGTCTGCCAGCCGCCCGGGGCGTCCGGGGTCGTGGAGGTGCCCGGCTCGTGACCTGGGGCTTCACCTGCGTGGTGACCGGCGGCGGCCGCGGCCTGCTGGTCCGGCACGGTGGGGCGTCGGTGGCCGAGTTCTCCTTCGGCCTGCCCGGTGACCCGGTCGACGGCTGGGAGCCCGACGACACCGAGGCGCGCCTCACCACGGCCGACTCGTTCACCGCCCGCCTGCGCCACCTCCCCGACGACGGCGGCTGGACCACCACCGTGACCCTCGACAACAGCGCCGACGTCGAACGCGCACTGCCCGCCCTGGGCATGGCCGTGACGGTCGCGCCCGGCTGGTGCGGCTGGGCCTGGGGCTCCGACACCGAGGGGTTCGTGCTCGTGGCGCCGACCGACGCGGTCGGGCCGTGCCTGCGCGTGCGGGTCCGGCAGGGCTTCCTGCGCGTGGCCGCCGACCGGCCGGCGTTCACCGCCACTGACCGCCGCGGCGAGGGGTTGGGGGACGGTGTCGCCGCCCTCCACCTCGCGCACCCGACCGGGTCGCTGCGGGCCTTCGGCCGCCACCAGACCACGCTCGACCTCGCCGAGGTCCCGGACGCCGACGCCGCGGCTGCCGGGCTGCCGGACTGGCTGCCCGACCTCGTCGTGGCCCCGAACGACGAGGTGCGGCTGAGACCCCCGACCTGGCCGTCGTGCCCGGCCCCGGGGTGCGGTTGGCGACCGAGGACACTGCGTGCGTGCTCACGGGTGGACCCGGACACCGCGAGGTGGCGGTGCACGGCGTCCGGGGCGTGCAGCGGTTGCGCGTCACGTTCACCCCGGCCCTCGAACCCTTCCTCGCCGAGCTGGTCACGGCCCTGAAGTCGCGCCGCCCGTCGGCCACCGGTGCGCTCGTCGCCGCCGCCCTCGCCCGGCGCGCCGTGCTGGACCCCGAGGCCGCCCTCGACTGGCTCGAGCGCGAGGACTGGCTCGCCCGCGGCGACCTGTTCGGGATGGCTGCCGCCGGGATCGTGGCCACCGAGACGCTCGACGAGGCGCTGCTCGCCCAGGCGTGCGAGGCGCTGTCCGCCTCGCCGGCCGAGCCGGGTCGCGGGATCGTCGCCACCCGGCTGTGGCTGGCCACCCTGCGGCTGGGCGTCCCACCCCTGGACCTGACCGCGGTGCTGGGCGATGGCATGGAGGCCGGGCTGCTGGGCGGCGTGGACGAGGCGACGTGGACGCCGTCGGTGCTGGGCCTGGCCAACGGCTTCGGCGGCGGACGCCTGCCCGGGCAACCGGTCGGGCTGGGGGAGGCCGAGGCCGGCCTGCGCGCCGTGCTGCTGCGGCTGGTGCCCGAGCCCTGGGCGGTCCGGGCCCGGGCGTCCGAGGCAGCCGAGCGGGCCTCGGCCCTGCTGCTGGCCGACCACGCCGACGGGTTGCACCCCGCCTACGACGGCCTGGCGTGGCTCGTGCTGGGCGAGATCGGGGCCTGACCCTCGTGCTGGGGTCGAGACCTCGGGCGAACGGTGCGCGCCGGTGCGGGGGTGTTTGCCAGAATGCTCCCCATGGCCCTGGGTGAACTGCGACGCGAGATGCGCCGGCACGGGGGCTTCCACTGGTGGATGATCCCGTGGTGGGTCTACGCCGTGAGCGTCGGCGCCGTCCTGGCGGTGGTGTTCCTCGTGTGGGCGGTCGTCGACGCGGCCCTGCGTCCGCCGCCGCCCGACCCCTGGGGGCAGCCGGCCGTGTCGGCCCCCTTCTCCCCGACGGCCTCGCCCTCGCCCTCGCCCACGGCTGAGGACACGCCCACCCCCGACCCGACGCCCCTGGTGAGCCCGTCCCCCACGCCGTCGGCGTCCCCGAGTGTCACCCCGTCCGCCCGGACCACCGCAACCTCGCGGCCGACCTCCAGCGCGCCGCGCCCGACCGCGACGCGGACGTCGAGGCCGCCCGCCCCGGCGCCGACGTCGAGCGCGCCGTCCCCTGACCCGACGACGCAGCCGCCGTCCCCCGATCCGACGACCCAGCCGCCGTCACCTGACCCCACGACGGAGCCGCAGGACCCGGCACCCACGTCGAACCCTCCGGGGCGCTCGCCCTCGCCCGGGCCGCCCCGGCGATAGGGTCGCGCCATGGCCGAGGTGACGATCTTCCACAACCCCCGCTGCTCGAAGTCGCGCCAGGCGCTGGACGAGGTGGCCGGGGCTGGCGTCGAACCCACGGTCGTGCAGTACCTCAAGGAGCCACTCGACCGCGCCGGGCTGGTCCGGCTGCTGGCGATGCTGGAGGACGCCCCGGGCGCGCTCGTGCGCCGCGACCCGCGGTTCAAGGAGCTGGGACTCACGGCGTCCGACGTGGAGACGGCCGAGCAGGTCGTCGACGTGCTGGAGGCGCACCCCGAGCTGATGGAGCGGCCCGTCCTGGTCAAGGGGGACCGCGCGGTCATCGGGCGCCCGACCGAGCGCGTCCGGCTCTTCATCGAGGGCTGACAAGGGGTTCTGGTCGGGGCGACAGGACTCGAACCTGCGATCTCCTGCTCCCAAAGCAGGCGCGCTAGCCACTACGCTACGCCCCGTGAACCTCCCGGAGTCTACAGGAGCCGACCAGCCGCACGGCGACCGGCCGCGCGTGGCGTACGACCCGGCGGGTCCGGCGGGCGCGCAGGTCCGCACGTGGTTGCTCCAGCTGGGGGCCCAACCCGTCGACCGGGCCGAGCCCGGGGCGTCCGGGCTGCCGGTCGCGCCGCAGGGCGACGGGATCGCCCGCGCCGACGTGGCGGGGTTTGTTCGGGGCCTGAAGGGGGGCGGGCGGAGCCGCGGGGAGCGCTTCGACGACCACGGTTCGGCGCAGAGTTGGCCGCGCGGGAGTTTCTGAGATATCCGCTAGGCTGTAGCGGCGCGTGAGCGCACGCGGATGTAGCTCAATGGTAGAGCCCCAGTCTTCCAAACTGGCTACGCGGGTTCGATTCCCGTCATCCGCTCCGAAGGTCTCAACCGAACCGTCGACACACCACAGGAGTCAACCAAGTGCCCAGCACCGTCGAGAAGCTCGGCCCCTCGCGGGTCAAGCTCACCATCGAGATCCCCTTCGCCGACCTCAAGCCCCACCTGGACAAGGCGTACAAGGACATCGCCGCGCAGGTGAACATCCCGGGCTTCCGCAAGGGGAAGGTGCCCGCCGCGATCATCGACCAGCGGTTCGGCCGCGGCACGGTGCTCCAGGAGGCCATCAACGCCGCCCTGCCCGACGCCTACGGCCAGGCCGTCGCCGAGAACGAGCTCGTCCCGCTGGGCCAGCCCGAGGTCGACGTGACCAAGCTGGAGGACAACGAGCTGGTGGAGTTCACCGCCGAGCTCGACGTGCGTCCCGACTTCGAGGTCCCGGCCTACTCCGACCTGTCGGCCGAGGTGCCCGCGCTGGTCGCCACCGACGGTGAGGTCGACGAGCGCATCGAGGTCATGCGCCAGCGCTTCGCCACCCGCTCCGACAAGGAGGGTGCCGCGGAGGCCGGTGACGTGGTCATCATCGACCTGGTCGCCTCCAAGGACGGCGAGCCGATCGAGGACGGTTCCGCCGAGGGCCTGTCCTACAAGGTCGGTTCGGGCGGCATGCTCGACGGGCTCGACGAGGCCGTGACCGGCAAGTCCGCCGGCGACGAGGTGGAGTTCACCTCCGAGCTGGTCGGCGGCCCCGCCAAGGGCGAGAAGGCCGACATCAAGGTCACCGTCACCAAGGTCCAGACCGAGTCCCTGCCCGAGCTGGACGACGAGTTCGCCCAGATGGTGTCCGAGTTCGACACCGTCGACGAGATGAAGGCCGACCTGGCCGAGGCCGTGCAGCGCATGGCCCGCGTCGATCAGGTCAACGCCGCCTCCGACGCCGTGATCACCGACCTGGTGGCCAAGACGCCGTTCGAGCTGCCCGAGGCGATGCTCGCCAACGAGATCGAGGGCCGCAAGCAGCAGATCTCCGACCAGCTCGCGCGCGCCGGCTACACCCTCGAGCGCTACCTCGAGGACAACGAGGACGAGACCGCCTCGACCGAGGAGGAGTTCTGGGCGGAGGTCGCCACGAACGCCGAGACCTCGCTCAAGGCGCAGATCATCCTCGACAAGCTGGCCGACGACAACGAGGTGGGTGTCGACCAGAACGAGCTCACCGAGATGATCTTCCGCCGCGCGCAGCAGGCCGGCACGTCTCCCGAGCAGGAGATGCAGCACATGATGGAGCACAACCACGCTCCTGAGTGGATGGGCGAGATCCGCCGCGGCAAGGTGCTGCGCGAGGTCGTCGCCGGTGCGGTCGTGACCGACTCCGACGGCAACGTGGTCAACGTGGCCGCCGTCCGCCCCGACGGCACCATCGACGAGACGGTCGAAGCGCCCGCGGCCCCGGCCAAGAAGGCCCCCGCGAAGAAGGCCCCGGCCAAGAAGGCCGCCCCGGAGAAGGACGCCGAGGCCGAGGCCGACGCTCCTGCCGAGGAGGCCAAGCCGGCCAAGAAGGCGCCCGCCAAGAAGGCCCCGGCCAAGAAGAAGGCGGAGGAGGCCCCGGCCGAGGAGGCCTGAGCCACCCCGCCACCGACGCCACGACGCGCGGTCCCCGCTCCGGGGGCCGCGCGTCTGCCGTCAGCGAACACCGGCGCCGCGCTCTCCGAAATGTCGGCGGCAGCGGGTAGCGTCACGTCCGTGACCGAAAACAAGCTTCCCGGCCTGCAGGCCGCGGCCGGCGCCTCGGGCGTCGGCATGAACGACTCCGTGTACCAGGCGCTCCTGGCGAACCGGATCATCTTCCTCGGTTCCGAGGTCCGCGACGAGAACGCGAACGCGATCTGCGCTCAGCTGCTGCTGCTGAACGCGGAGGACCCGGAGAAGGACATCTACCTCTACATCAACTCCCCGGGCGGTTCGGTGACCGCCGGAATGGCGATCTTCGACACCATGCAGTGGATCAGCAACGACGTGGCCACCGTCGCGATGGGCCTGGCGGCCTCGATGGGCCAGTTCCTGCTGAGCGCCGGCACCAAGGGCAAGCGCTACGCGCTGCCGCACGCGCGCATCATGATGCACCAGCCCTCCGGCGGCCTGGGCGGCACGGCGTCCGACATCAAGATCCTGGCCGAGCAGATCATCGCCACGAAGAAGGAGATGGCCGAGCTGATCGCCGAGCACACCGGCCAGCCGGTGGAGCAGATCGAGGCCGACTCCGACCGCGACCGCTGGTTCACCGCGCAGCAGGCCCTCGAGTACGGGTTCATCGACCACGTCTACGAGCGCGCAGCCCAGATCGCCGGCGACGACGCACCGAACCAGTGAGGACTGACATGCAGATGAACCAGATGCCCGAGGGCCTCGCCCCGATGGTCCCGTCGATGAACTACTACATCCCCCAGTGGGAGGAGCGGACGAGCTACGGCGTCCGTCGCATCGACCCCTACACCAAGCTGTTCGAGGACCGGATCATCTTCCTCGGCACCCCGATCTCCGACGAGATCGCCAACGCGGTCATGGCGCAGTTGCTCGTGCTGCAGTCGATGGATCCCGAGCGTCCGATCTCGATGTACATCAACTCCCCGGGCGGCTCTTTCACCGCGCTGACGGCGATCTACGACACCATGCAGTACATCAAGCCCGACGTGTCGACGGTCTGCCTGGGCCAGGCGGCCTCGGCCGCCGCGGTGCTGCTGGCCGCCGGCGCCAAGGGCAAGCGGTTCGCCCTGCCGAACAGCCGCATCCTGATCCACCAGCCGGCCACCGAGGGCGGCTACGGGCAGGGCTCCGACCTCGAGATCCAGGCCCGCGAGATCCTGCGCATCCGCTCGCTGATGGAGCAGATGCTCGCCAACGACACCGGCCAGAGCGTCGAGCAGATCAGCCGCGACATCGAGCGCGACAAGTACCTGACGGCCCAGGAGGCCAAGGAGTACGGCCTGGTCGACGAGATCTTCACGTCCCTGAAGGACATCCGCTGACGCGCTGACACGGCGACGAAGGAGAGGGGAGAGCAGCATGGCTCGCATCGGGGAGACCTCCGACCTGCTCAAGTGCTCGTTCTGCGGCAAGAGCCAGAAGCAGGTGCGCAAGCTCATCGCGGGTCCGGGTGTGTACATCTGCGACGAGTGCATCGAGCTGTGCAACGAGATCATCGAGGAGGAGTTCTCCGAGGCCACCGACGTGGGCCTGCTAGAGGAGCTGCCGAAGCCGCGAGACATCGTGGCTTTCCTCGACTCCTACGTCATCGGGCAGCCGGTCGCCAAGAAGGCGCTGGCCGTCGCCGTGTACAACCACTACAAGCGGGTCCAGGCCCAGGCCAGCAGCCCGCGTCGGGCCGCCGAGGACGAGCTCGTCGAGCTCGGCAAGAGCAACATCCTGCTCATCGGCCCGACCGGCTGCGGCAAGACCTACCTGGCGCAGACGCTGGCGCGCATGCTGAACGTGCCGTTCGCCATGGCCGACGCGACCGCGCTGACCGAGGCGGGGTACGTGGGGGAGGACGTCGAGAACATCCTGCTCAAGCTGCTGCAGGCCGCCGACTTCGACGTGAAGAAGGCCGAGACCGGCATCATCTACATCGACGAGATCGACAAGGTCGCCCGAAAGAGCGAGAACCCGTCGATCACGCGCGACGTGTCGGGCGAGGGCGTCCAGCAGGCGCTGCTGAAGATCCTCGAGGGCACGACGGCGTCGGTGCCCCCGCAGGGCGGCCGCAAGCACCCGCACCAGGAGTTCATCCAGATCGACACGACGAACATCCTGTTCATCGTGGGCGGCGCCTTCGCGGGCCTGGAGGAGATCATCAACGCCCGCATCGGCAAGCGTCCGCTGGGCTTCAACAACGACTCCTCGCTGCGCAAGAAGGAGCAGGGCAACCCGTTCGAGGAGGTCCGCCCCGAGGACCTGCACAAGTTCGGCCTGATCCCCGAGTTCATCGGCCGCCTGCCGATGATCTCCACGGTGAACCCGCTCGACCTCGAGGCGATGGTGCGCATCCTCGTCGAGCCGCGCAACGCGCTCACCAAGCAGTTCCGCAAGCTCTTCGAGCTCGACGGGGTCGACCTCGAGTTCACCGACGACGCGATCGCGGCCATCGCCGAGATGGCGCTGGCGCGCGGCATCGGCGCGCGCGGCCTGCGCTCGATCCTGGAGGAGATCCTCCTCAACGTGATGTTCCACGTCCCCTCCGACGACACCGTCGGGCAGGTCGTGGTCACCGCCGAGGTCGTCCGCGACGGTGCCGAGCCGCGCATGCTGCCGCGCGCGGTGGCGTCGCGGCCCCAGCGGCGCACCCGGTCCGCCTGACGGCCGGGCGCCCCGCACGTCAGCGGTTGGAGCCCTTGAGGGTCCCGGTGATGTCGCCGGCCTCCGAGCCGACGAAGCACGTGATCGTCCGGTCGCGCAGCTGCGCCCACCCGTCCGGGGTGGGCGTGAGGTAGGTCATGTCCAGCACCGAGTCGTCGTAGGAGACCCCGACGAACGGCTCGAACTCGGCGTAGCAGAACTCCTCGGCGATCGCCGCCATGCCCTCGTCGCCCGGGTACTCCCCGTCCAGGTCGAGCCGCTTGTCCGCGAACGTCTCCCACTTGTGCGCCTCGCCACAGTCCACCTTGGTGATGTCGGCCACCTCGGCGGTGGCGTCCTGCTCGGGGAACTCCAGGTTCGTGCACTCGCCGATCGCGATCTGGGGCAGGAGCGCCTTGCCGGCCTCCTCCTGCATGGCGGAGCAGCCGGAAAGCGTGACCGCCGCGACGAGCGCGGCGGTCAGCAGGGGTCGGTTCACGTCAACCTCACTCGGTGGGTGCGAGTTCGGCGGTCACCCCCACGGTGTGGCCGTTGGCCCAGCTGATGGCCGAAACGATACGCCCGACGGCACGCAGGTCGGCCTCGGTTGCACGAAGTCGGGACAGCGCCTCCTCGGGGCCCGTGATGGTCACGGCCGTGAGCTCGGTCTTCATCGAGACCTTGGCGTTCGACTTCACGCCGCGGATGCCGATCAGGGCGGCCGCGACGTCGTCCACGAGGGCCACGTCGCCGCCGGTCGGCAGCTCGTCGACGGTCGGCCAGGTGGCGTGGTGCACCGAGCCCGGCTTCCACCACGACCACACCTCCTCGGTGACGAACGGCATGAACGGGGCGAGCAGGCGCAGCTGCACGTCGAGGGCCAGGGCGAGGGCCGCGCGGGCCGAGGCCGCGGCGTCCGGACCCTGCGCGCCGTAGGCGCGCTCCTTGACCAGCTCCAGGTAGTCGTCGCAGAACACCCAGAAGAACTGCTCGGCCGCCTCCAGGGCCGCCGAATAGTCGTAGGCCTCGAACGCCTTCGTGGCCTGGGCGACCACGCCGGAGAGCCCGGCGAGCATGGCCAGGTCGACCGGGGCGGTCACGTCGGACGCCGCGGGTGCGGCCTCGCCGCTGGCCGCGATGCCGAGCACGAACTTGGACGCGTTCAGCACCTTCATCGCCAGGCGGCGGCCGACCTTCATCTGGGTCTCGTCGAAGGGGGAGTCCATGCCTGGGCGGGCCATGGCGGCACGCCAGCGCACGGCATCGGCGCCGAACTTGTCGAGGATCTCGGTCGGGACGACCACGTTGCCCTTCGACTTGCTCATCTTCTTGCGGTCGGGGTCGACCACGAAGCCCGAGATCGTCGCGCGCTTCCACGGCAGCGTGTCGTGCTCGAGGTGGGAGCGGACCACGCGGCTGAACAGCCACGTACGGATGATGTCGTGGGCCTGCGGGGCCATGTCCATCGGGAAGGTGAGCTTCCACAGCTCCTCGTCGCGCTCCCAGCCGCACACGATCTGGGGGGTCAGCGACGAGGTGGCCCAGGTGTCCATGACGTCGGGGTCGCCCACGAAGCCGCCGGGGACGCCGCGCTGGGACTCGTCGTAGCCGGGGGCCGGCTGCGAGGCCGGGTCCACGGGCAGCGAGGCCTCGTCGGCCAGGATCGGGTGGTCGTGGTCGGGTTCACCGTCGGCGTCCACCGGGTACCAGACCGGGAAGGGGACCCCGAAGAAGCGCTGGCGGCTGATCAGCCAGTCGCCGTTGAGGCCGTTGACCCAGTTGCTGTAGCGGTGGCGCATGTGGTCGGGCACCCACGCGAGTTCCTCGCCGCGGGCGAGCAGCTGCTGCTTGAGGGCGTCGTCGCGGCCGCCGTTGCTGATGTACCACTGGCGGGTCGAGACGATTTCGAGGGGCTTGTCGCCCTTCTCGTAGTAGTTCACCGGGCGGGAGACCGGCTTGGGGTCGCCGTCGAGGTCGCCCGTCTCGCGCAGCCGGGCCACGATGGCCTCGCGCGCGGAGAACGCCGTCTTGCCGGCCACCTCGGGCCAGAAGGACGCGTCGGCGAGCCACTCGGGGGTCTCGCGGGTGAGGCGGCCGTCGCGTCCGATCACGGTGCGGGTCGGCAGGTCGAGCTCGCGCCACCACTGGACGTCGGTGAGGTCACCGAAGGTGCAGCACATCGCGATGCCGGCGCCCTTGTCCTTCTCGGCGGCGGTGTGGGCCAGCACGGGCACCTCGACGCCGAAGATCGGCGAGGTCACCGTCGTGCCGAACAGACCTTGGTAGCGCTCGTCGTCGGGGTGGGCGATCAGGGCGCACACACTCGGGATGAGCTCGGGGCGGGTCGTCTCGATGTACACCGGGGCGTCGGGGCCGTGGAAGGCCACCCGGTGGTAGGCGCCGGCGGTCTCGCGCGACTCCAGCTCGGCCTGGGCGACCGCGGTCTGGAACGTCACGTCCCACATCGTCGGGGCCTCGGACAGGTAGGCCTCGCCGCGCGCGTGGTTGCGCAGGAAGGCGCGCTGCGCGACGGCCTGCGACTCGTCGGAGATGGTGGCGTACAGGGTGTCCCAGTCCACCGACAGGCCGAGGTGGCGCCACAGGTCCTCGAAGACCTGCTCGTCGACCGCGGTCAGCTCGTGGCACAGCTCGACGAAGTTGCGCCGGCTGATCGGCACCTGGCGCTTCGGGTCGGGATTCTCGGGCGGGGTGAAGTCGGCGTCGTAGGGGATCGACGGGTCGCACCGCACGCCGTAGTAGTTCTGGACGCGGCGCTCGGTCGGCAGGCCGTTGTCGTCCCAGCCCATCGGGTAGAAGACGTGCTTGCCCTGCATGCGCTGGTAGCGCGCCACCAGGTCGGTGTGCGTGTAGCTGAACACGTGGCCCACGTGCAGGGAACCGGACACGGTCGGCGGCGGGGTGTCGATGCTGAACACCTGCTCGCGCGCCTCGGGGCGCACGAAGGCGTAGGTGCCCTGCTCCTTCCAGGCGGCGGACCACTTGTCCTCGAGGCCCTCCAGGACCGGGCGATCGGGTACGACCCACGTCGACGGGGTCGACGTGGGCACGGTACGGGAGGGCTGCGAAGTCATGGGCGCGATCCTACTGCGGAGGATCGGTGACTCCCGAACCGGGTTCAGGCGTGGGCGAGGATGTACGCCTTGAGGCCGTCGGGGGTGAAGGGCGTCACCGCGTTGAGGTCGACCGGGGTGCCGTTGATGGCGAGCGTCGGCGTCCCGCGGACGCCGTCGGCGCCGGCCGAGGCGTTCACCCCGGCGACGAAGTCCTGGGTCGCCCGGCCGTCGTAGCAGGCCTGGAACGCGGTGAGGGCGTCCCCGGTGATGCCGACCGCTGCGGGCAGCTCTGCCCGCAGCAGTGCGTCGGAGTACCCCTCGGCGCCCCGGACCTCGGCGGCCGCCTGGTGGGCGTACACCTGGGTGGAGTAGTCGAGGTAGTGCCCGGCGTCCGCGGCGCAGGCGGCGCCGAGGGCGGCACGCGTCGAGGCCGTGTTGCCGATGTTGTCGTCCATGAAGGTCATGGTCTTGTGCTGCAGCGTCCAGTCGCCGGCTTGGGCCGACTGGGCCAGCATCGGCCCGAAGGCCTCCTCGAAGGACTTGCAGTTGGGGCACTGGTAGTCGAGGTAGAGGGTGAGCGTCGGCGTCCCGGCGCGGCCCTCGGCCACGACGAGGGCGTTGCCCTCGGCGTTCGCCCCCGCGGGCACGACCTGGGCCGCGAGCGGCGTGGTGGCCGTGCTGCTCGCGGACGCGGTGGCGGGGACCTGGGCCGGCGTCCGGTTCACGAAGGCGTAGACGAGGATCCCGACGAGCGCGGCGGCGATGAGGAGGGCGACGACCCCGACGATGCGGCGCGTGACCTGCGCCCTGGCGCGGGCCTCCTGCTGGCGGCGGAGCTGCTCGCGACGGTTGGCTTGGACGTTCACGGCGCCACGATACCCACCCGGGGGGAAGCCGTCCGCACCGGTAGGCTGTGCCCGCCATGACAACCCACGCCGAGATCTCCCGCGCCCTGCAGGCGCGCTGGCCCGAGCACCGCGTCGCCCCGAGCCTGGCGCGCATCCGGGCGCTCACCGACCTGCTGGGCGAGCCCCAGACGGGCTACCCGGTCATCCAGGTGGCCGGCACCAACGGCAAGGGCAGCACCGCGATCATCATCGAGGCGCTGCTGCTCGCCCTGGGGCTTCGGGTCGGCCGCATCGCCTCGCCGCACCTGGTCGACCTGACCGAGCGCATCAACCTCGACGGCCGGCCCATGGACGCCGCGGCCTTCGACGCGCTCGTGGCCGACGTCCAGCCGCTGGTCGACCTCGTGGACGCCCAGCGCCTCGACGACGTCTCCATGACCTTCTTCGAGGTGATGACCGGCCTGGGCTTCGAGGCCTTCGCGCAGGCCCCGGTCGACGTCGCCGTCGTCGAGGTCGGGCTGGGCGGCACGTGGGACGCCACGTCGGTCGCCGACGCCGACGTCGCCGTCATCTGCCCGATCGACCTCGACCACACCCACCTGCTGGGCGACACGCTGGAGGAGATCGCGACCGAGAAGGCGGGCATCATCAAGCCCGGTTCGATCGCCGTCGTGGCCCGCCAGCACCCCGAGGTGGACGCCGTGATCGCCGCCCGGGCCGCCGAGGTGGGCGCGCGCGTGCTGCGCGAGGGCGTCGACTTCGGGCTCATCGACCGCACGCTCGCCGTCGGCGGGCAGGTGCTGCGCCTGGAGACCGTGAGCGGGCCGGCGTCCGGCCTCGTGCTGCCGGTGCACGGCGAGCACATGGCCCACAACGCGGCCCTCGCCGTGGCCGCCGTCGAGGCCCTCCTCGGGGGCAAGCCGCTGGTGCACGACATCATCGCCGAGGGCTTCGCGACGGTGAAGGCGCCCGCACGGCTCGAGCTGGTCCGGTCGGGACCGCCGATCGTGCTCGACACCTGCCACAACGTGCACGGCACCCGCGCCACCCTGGCCGGCGTGCGCGAGGCCTACGACTTCACCCCGCTCATCGCGGTGGTCGGGATGATGGCCGACAAGGACGTGGAGGGTGTTCTGGCCCTCCTGGCCGAGGAGGTCACGACGATCATCTGCACCCGGGTCGCCTCGACCGACCGCGGCCTGCCGGCCGACGAGCTCGGCGAACTCGCGGAGGAGGCGTTCGGCGCCGAGCGCGTGCACGTGCGCGAGTCCCTGCCGGACGCGCTGGAACTGGCCGTGACGCTCGCCGACGAGGCGGGGGCCGGGGCCGGCATCCTGGTCGCCGGCTCCGTGATCCTGGCCGGAGAGGCCCGGGCCCTGCTGGTCCGCAACGACGACGAGGAGGACCAGCGGTGAGGCTCGCCGACGGCAACCCGATGACCAAGACCCTGATGCTCACGCTCATCTTCGAGGTGGTCGTCTACGTGCTGGCCATCCCCGGCATGATCCAGGTCGACGCCGTGCCCCTGGCGCCCGCCTTCGGCACCGGGCTCGCGGCCGCCGCCCTGGCCGGTGTCGCCGCCGGGACGCTGCGGCGTCCGATCGGCTGGCCGCTGGCCTGGGCGGCCCAGGTGGCCGGCATCCTGCTCGGCCTGCTGACCCCGTGGATGTTCGCGGTGGGCGGCGGTTTCGCGGCCCTGTTCCTCGTGGAGTTCATCCTCGGCAAGAAGATCGAGTCGCGCCAGTAGGCTGGGGCCATGAGTGAACGCAGTCTCGTCCTGATCAAGCCGGACGCCGTCGCCCGCGGCCTCGTGGGCACCGTCCTGGCTCGCTACGAGGCGAAGGGGCTCACCCTCCGGGCGATGGAGCTGCGGACGGTTGACGCCGGCCTGGCCGACCAGCACTACGCCGAGCACGTGGAGCGCGGGTTCTACCCCGAGCTGCGCGCGTTCATCACCGGCGGCCCGCTGGTCGCCCTGGTCCTCGAGGGGGAGCGCGCCATCGAGGCCGTGCGCGCCCTCAACGGCGCCACCGACGGCGTGAAGGCGGCCCCCGGCACGATCCGCGGCGACCTGTGCCTGTCGGGGTCGCAGAACATCGTGCACGCCTCCGACTCCGCTGAGTCGGCCGCGCGTGAGATCGCCCTCTGGTTCCCGAACCTGTGAGCCACGAGCCGGGCTGGACGCCCCCACGGCCCGACGCGCCACCCCCGGGCTGGACGCCCCCACCGCAGCCCGGGCCCCCGCCCGGGTGGGCCCCCGCGCCCCAGGGCTGGGGACCCCCGCCGCCGGGGTGGACCTCGCCGCTGCCCGACCCGCGGGCCCTGCCCCCGCACCTGCGCCCGGCGCTGCCGGTGGAGGAGCGGGACTACTACGCCTTCTGGCGCGCACCGCGCTACCGCTGGTGGAAGGGGTTGCTGGCGATCCTGATGGCCGCCTTCGGCTTCCTCGTCTCCAGCACCGTCCTCACGTTCATCGGGTGGAGCATCGACAGGGTCGACCTGTCCGTGCTCGCCCAGGGGCAGATCCCGCCCGTGGGGCCGGGCTTCTTCCTGGCCAACAACCTCTCCCTGGCTCTCTGCATCCCGCTCTCGATGCTCGCCGCCTGGGTGTGTGTCCAGCAGGGCCCCCGCTGGCTGACGTCGGTGGTCGGGGGCATCCGGTGGCGCTGGCTGGGCCTGCTCGTGGCCGCGCTCCTACCGGTCTGGGTGGTCGTCATCGGGGGGACGCACCTGCTCGGCCCCCTCGACGACGTCCGCGTGCGCGACCACACGCTGGTGATGATCGTGGGCATCCTGCTCACCACGCCCCTCCAGGCCGCGGGGGAGGAGTACCTGATCCGCGGCCTCCTCGGCCGAGCCGTGGGCTCCTGGTTCCGCGCCCCCGTGGTCGGGCTGGTCGCCTCCACCGTGGCCACGGCGGTGGTCTTCATGGCCATGCACGGCGCCGGCGACCTGTGGCTGAACGCGTTCTACCTCGTGTTCGCGGCGGTCGGTTCCTGGGCGACGTGGCGCACCGGGGGCCTCGAGGCCGCCATCGCGATCCACGCCGTGCACAACACGGTCTCCATGGCGCTGCTGCCGTTCATCGACTTCTCCGACATGTTCAACCGCGAGGCGGGCGTGGGCGACGCCACCGTGCTCATCCCCATGGCCCTGCTGCTCGCGGGGGCGGGCATCGTCGAGTTCCTGGCCCGGCGCCGCCGGCCGACCGCCACCGGCGCCCCCGGACGCCGCGAACTGGAGTCCCTCGGCCTGCCACGCCCGGGTTTCGGCCCCGGCCCCGGACCGATGGTCGGGCCACGGTAGACTGACCCCCGTTCCCCGGCCACCGATCCACCGAAAGGCGTGACCGCGTGCTCCTCAGCCTCATCGCCCTGCACTTCGCACTGGGCGTGACGGCTGCGTGGTGGGTCCGGCTCCTGGGTCGCAACGCCTTCCTCGTCGTCGCCATCGCACCCGCGATCGGCTTCGGCTGGCTCCTGACACTGGCCCCGGCCGTCCAGTCCGGGTCGGCGTTCGTCGAGGCCACCCCGTGGATCCGGTCGCTCGCGGTGTCGCTGAGCTTCCACGTGGGGCTGCTGCAGTGGCTGCTGGCCCTGCTCGTCACGGGCATCGGCGTCGTGGTGCTGGCCTACTGTCGGTGGTACTTCACCAACCCGCCCGCCCGCACCCTGGGCCTCCTGGTGGCCTTCGCCGGCGCGATGCTGGGCCTGGTCACGGCCGACGACCTCGTGGTGCTGTACGTGTTCTGGGAGCTGACCACGGTCTTCTCCTACCTGATGATCGGCCACGACTCCTCCCGTCGCGCCAACCGCGCGGCGGCGACCACGGCCCTGATCGTCACCACCACCGGTGGCCTGGCCATGCTGGTCGGCATCGTGACGTTCGGCACCCTGACCGGCACGTTCCGCCTGCAGGCGATCCTCGCCGCGGCGCCCGAGGGACCGGCTGCCACGGCGGCGGCGCTGCTCATGCTGGTCGGGGCGATGAGCAAGTCGGCCCTCGCGCCGTTCCACTTCTGGCTGCCCGGCGCGATGGCGGCCCCGACCCCGATCTCGGCCTACCTGCACGCGGCCACGATGGTGAAGGCCGGCGTCTACCTCGTCGCCGCGCTCGCCCCGGTGTTCGCCGGCGTCCTGTTCTGGCGCGAGGTCCTGACCATCCTCGGCGCGACCACGATGATCCTGGGCGGCTGGCGCTCCCTGCGCCAGACCGACCTCAAGCTCCTGCTGGCCTACGGCACGGTGAGCCAGCTGGGCTTCGTCACCATGCTGGTCGGCATCGGCACCCAGGCCGCCGGCCAGGCCGGCCTGGCGATGCTGCTGGCCCACGCCCTGTTCAAGGCGGCCCTGTTCCTCACCGTGGGCGTCGTCGACGTCACCACGGGCACCCGCGACATCACCAAGCTGACCGGGCTGGCCCGACGGATGCCGGTCCTGGCCGTGGCCAGCGGTCTCGCCGCGGCGTCCATGGCCGGCCTGCCGCCGCTGTTCGGCTTCGTCGCCAAGGAGGCGGCCCTGGAGGCGCTGGTCAAGGTCGCCTCCGGCGGCGACGGCACCGGCATGCTGCCCGCCCCGGCACTCCTGCTCGCCGGCGCGATCGTCGTCGGCTCGATGCTGACCGCCGCCTACTCCCTGCGTTTCTGGTGGGGGGCCTTCGGCACCCGCCGCCGCAGCGTCACCCTCGAGGTGAAGAAGCACCCGCAGCTGGGCTTCATCGCCGGGCCGGTCCTGCTGGGCGGCCTCTCGCTGGTGCTGGGCTTCCTGGGCCCGCAGCTCACCGACCTGCTGGCCAGCTACACCCGGGCCATCCCCGTCGGGTCCGAGCCGCACTCGCTGGCCCTGTGGCACGGCTTCACCCTGCCGCTGGCCCTTTCGGCGGTCGCGATCACCGGCGGTGTACTGCTGTTCTGGCAGCGGGAGTCGGTCGCCCGGGTCCAGGCCACGTTCCCGCAGGTGCCGGCCGCGAACGACTTCTACCGCTGGTCGATGCGCCTGCTCGACGTGGCGGCGGTCGAGGTGACCGCCCGCGTGCAGCGCGGTTCGCTGGCGTCCTACCTGTCGACGATCCTGACCGTCTTCGTGATCGGGGTCGGCGGCACCCTGATGCTCATGCCCGTCTGGCCCGCCGAGATGGCGTGGTTCGACTCCTACGGCCAGGTCGCGGTCGCCGTGGTCACGTGCGTGGCGGCGGTGAGCCTGATCGCCGTCCGCGGCCGCGTCCGCGCCATCATCACCGTGGGCGTGACCGGCTACGGGACGGCCCTGCTCTTCCTGCTGCACGGCGCCCCCGACCTCGCACTCACCCAGGTGCTCATCGAGACCGTGAGCCTGCTGGTCTTCCTGCTGGTGCTGCGCACCCTGCCGAAGTACTTCACCGACCGGCCCCTGCACAGCTCCCGCTGGTGGCGCATGGTGCTGGCGCTCGCCGTCGGTGCCACGGTGAGCGCGTCGGTGCTGGTGGCGGCCTCCGCCCGCACGGCCACCCCGTCCTCGGCCGGGCTGGAGACGGCGGCGTACGAGTTCGGCTACGGCAAGAACATCGTCAACGTCATCCTCGTCGACACCCGTGCCTGGGACACCCTGGGCGAGATCTCGGTGCTCGTCATCGCGGCCACCGGCGTCGCCAGCCTCATCTTCCTGAGGTCCCGGGTGCAGCAGCGCCGCACCCGTCGGGTCACCGGCCACCAGAGCGACGGCGCGTGGCTGCGCACGACCGGCTCGCTGCACCCCGCCGCGCGCTCGCTGATCTTCGAGGTCACCACGCGCCTGCTGTTCGGGATCATGATCATGGCCTCCCTCTACCTGCTCACGGCCGGGCACAACCTGCCGGGCGGTGGCTTCGCCGGGGGCCTCGTCGCCGGGATGGCGCTCGTCGTGCGCTACCTGGCCGCGGGTGGCCGCGAGCTCGAGGAGGCCGCGCCCATCGATGCCGGTCGCGTGCTGGGCGCGGGCCTGTTCGTCGCGGCGGGCAGCGCGCTGGTGCCGTGGGCCTTCGGCGGGCGCATCCTGCAGAGCTACGACATCACGCTCGACATCCCGGCCCTGAGCGCGGTCGCGACGCCGTGGGGCACGATGAACCTGTTCGGTGACCTGCACCTGGTCAGCTCCACCGTGTTCGACGTCGGCGTCTACCTGATCGTGCTGGGCATGATGCTCGACCTGGTCCGCAGCCTCGGTGCCGGCATCGACGTCCAGGCCGAGGAGGAGCGCACGCCGCTGCCGCGGCCCGAGTCCACCACGGCCCTCCCGGCCAGCGCCCGGCAGGGGGGTGGCCCGCGATGACCGGCAACCTGACCCTCGCCATCGTGGCCGCCATCCTGATCGCGGCCGGCGTGTACCTGCTCACCGAGCGCTCCCTGACCCGCATCCTCGTCGGGGTGCTCGTGATGAGCAACGGCGTCAACATCCTGTTCCTGATCGCCTCGGGCCCCGCCGGCGACCCGCCCCTGATCGACCTGTTCGCGGGGGAGGGCATGTCCGACCCGCTGCCCCAGGCGATGGTGCTGACGGCCATCGTGATCACCATGGCGGTCTCGGCGTTCGTGGTGACGATGGCCTACCGGAGCTTCCAGCTGCACGGCAACGACGAGGTCTCCGATGACATCGAGGACCGTCGCATCCGCGAGCTGGCCGAGCGCGACGACGTCTCCGACAGCTACGAGGACATCCGGTTCTCCGACACGGGTGAGGACCGGGTGAGCGAATGAACAACCTCCTCACCGTGCCGGTGCTGCTCCCCATGGTGGGCGCGGCGCTCACCCTCATACTCGGACGTCGCCCGCGGACCCAGCGCTTCGTGTCGATCCTGGTCCTCATCGGCGTCGTCGTCGCGGCCGGCATGCTGGCCTACCAGGCCGACACCAACGGCGTCCAGAGCCTCTGGATGGGCGCCTGGCCCGTCGGCTTCGGCATCGCGCTGGTCGCCGACCGCCTGTCCGCGATCATGCTCACGGTCGCCGGCATCGTCACCCTCGCCGTGCTGCTGTTCTCCGCCGGCCAGGAAGAGGACGAGGTCCGCAAGGAGACCCCGGTCTCGATCTTCCACCCCACCTTCCTGCTCATGTGCGCGGGCGTCTCGAACGCGTTCCTGGCCGGTGACCTGTTCAACCTGTTCGTGGGCTTCGAGATCCTGCTGTTCGCCTCGTACGTCCTGCTGACCATGGGTGGCACCGCGTCCCGCATCCGCGCCGGGTCGATCTACGTCGTGGTCAACCTGCTGAGCTCCAGCCTGTTCCTGATCGCCCTGGCCACGACCTACGCGGCCGTCGGGTCGGTCAACATGGCCCAGGTCGCCGAGCGGATCCCAGCCCTGCCCGACGAGCTGCAGTCGGTGCTGCAGTTCATGCTGCTGGTCGTGTTCGCGATCAAGGCGGCGGTGTTCCCGCTGTCGGCGTGGCTACCCGACTCCTACCCGACCGCGCCCGCGCCGGTCACGGCCGTCTTCGCGGGCCTGCTCACCAAGGTCGGCGTGTACGCGATCCTGCGCACGCAGACGCTGATCTTCCCGCACAAGCCGCTCACCGAGCTGCTGCTGGTCATCGCGCTGCTGACCATGGTCGTGGGCATCCTCGGCGCCATCGCGCAGGCCGACATCAAGCGACTGCTGTCCTTCACGCTGGTCAGCCACATCGGCTACATGATGATGGGCATCGGGCTGGCCACCATCGACGGGCTCGCCGGCACCATCTACTACACGGCCCATCACATCACCATCCAGGCGATCCTGTTCCTCGTCGCGGGGCTCATCCAGCGCGTCGGCGGCAGCAGCAACCTGGACCGGCTGAGCGGCCTCATGACCACCTCGCCGCTGCTCGCGGCGCTGTTCATCGTGCCCGGCATGAACCTGGCCGGCATCCCGCCGTTCTCGGGCTTCATCGGCAAGCTCGGCCTGCTGAGCGCCGGCGTCCGCGCCGGGACGCCGCTGGCCTGGGCCCTCGTCGCGGCCAGCGTGGTCACCAGCCTGCTGACGCTCTACGCCATCGCGAAGGTGTGGAACCGCGCCTTCTGGGGTACGCCCATCGCCTTCACCGTCGAGCCCGACGAAGGCGAGGAGGAGTCGTACCCGGGGCGTCCGATGCCCGCGGTCATGGTGACCGCCACCCTCGGCCTGATCGCCTTCAGCCTGCTGCTCACCCTCGTCGCCGGCCCCTTCTACGCCTACACCAACAACGCGGCCGCAGCCCTGCTGGACGGGGCCTACGCCCGCGCCGTCATCGGGGAGGTGGTCCCGTGACCGAGCCGCTCACCCGTCCGCCCCGGAACCGGCTGCGCTGGCAGCCCCGCCAGGTGATCGTCCTGGCGCTGGTCTGGGTCGTCCTGTGGGGCCAGGTCAACCTCGTCACGGTCGTGGGCGGGGTGCTGATGGGCATCCTGGTCACGGTCCTGTTCCCGCTGCCCTCGATCGGGTGGGCCGGACGCCCGCACCCGTGGGCGCTGCTGGTCCTGCTCGGCCACCTGGTCAAGGACCTCGCCGTCGCCTCCTTCCGGCTGGCGGTGTTCGCGTTCGGCCGCGACATGCCCAGCCCGGGCATCGTCCGGGTCGACCTCAAGGCCGACTCCGACCTCTACCAGGTCAACACCGCCGAACTGGTCTCCGTCGTGCCCGGCACGATCGTCGTGGACGCCCGCCAGCGCAGCCGCATCCTGTACCTGCACGTGTTCGACATGCCCAAGGACTCGACCCGCGACGAGGTGGTGGCCGACACGCTCGCCCTCGAGAAGCGGGTCGTGCGAGCACTCGGCTCGCGCGCGGAGTTCGAGGCGCTCGACCGCGAGGTGCCCCACGACGAGCCCGAGTTCCGGGAGGTGACGTGATGCTGGACACGATCACGTTCGGCCTGGTCGCGGTCTCCTCGGTCGTCCTCGTCGTCGCCGCCATGCTCGCGCTTTACCGGCTCGCCGTCGGGCCGACGGGCCTGGACCGCGGCGTCGCCTCCGACGTCGTCCTGGCCGTGATGATCGCCGGCATCGGCGCCCACGCCATCGCCACGGGGACCTCGGTCGGCCTCATCGTCATCCTCGTCCTGTCCCTCGTCGGCTTCACCACCGCCGTGGGCCTGGCCCGGCTCATCACCGGTGCCTCCGCCCGTGAGCGGCGCTTCCTCGAGGCGGAGGCGCGCGCCGCGCACGAGGCCCGGCAGCGGGTCGAGCGGGAGCGCGCCGAGCGCGAGGGGTCCGTGCGGGAGCGGGCCGAGCGTGAGCTGGCCGAGCAAGCGGGGGAGCACCCGGGCGGGGAGGGGTCGGCATGATCGGGGACATCCTGGACCTGGTGGGGGCGGTCCTGCTCCTGCTCGGCTCGCTGTTCTGCCTGGCCGCCGCGATGGGCGTCGTCCGGTTCCCCGACGTCCTCACGCGCCTGCACGCGGCCACCAAGCCGCAGGTGTTCGGCCTCACCCTGATCCTCACCGGCGTCGCGCTGACCCTGCGCACCTGGCCGGTCGCGGTGCTCGCGGCGTTCACGATCGGGCTGCAGATCCTCACCGCCCCCGTGTCGGGCCACATGCTGGCGCGCACCGCCTACCGCACCGACCAGTGGGACGACCAGCACGCCGTCATGGACGAACTGGGCGACGACCTCGAGGCCGCCGGCTTCACCAACATCACCGACGAGGAGGGTGGCTCCACGGCCGCCCGGCACCCGCTCGGCTGACGCCCCGCCCTGCCTTAGGATGGGTGGCCTATGACTGTTGACTCCGCCACCAGCCCTGCCTCGCTGTTCCCCCGGCTCGAGCCCCTGCTCGCCCGGGTCAGCAAGCCGATCCAGTACGTCGGCGGCGAGGTGAACTCCGTCAGCAAGGAGTGGGACACCACCGAGGTCCGCTGGGCCCTGATGTACCCCGACGCCTACGAGATCGGTCAGCCCAACCAGGGCATCGCGATCCTGTACGAGATCCTGAACGAGCGCGACTGGATCCTGGCGGAGCGCACCTACTCGATCTGGCCCGACCTGGCGGCGCTCATGCGCACCCACGGCGTCCCGCAGTTCACCCTGGACAACCACCGCCCGGTGCGCGCCTTCGACGTGCTCGGCCTGTCCTTCTCGACCGAGCTCGGCTACACCAACATGCTGGCCGCGATCGACCTGGCGGGTATCCCGCTCCACGCGGCCGACCGGGGGATCGACGACCCGCTCGTCATCGCCGGCGGGCACGCGGCGTTCAACCCCGAGCCCATCGCCGACTTCATCGACGCCGCCGTGATCGGCGACGGGGAGGAGGCCTCGCTGCGGGTCTCCGAGATCATCCGTGCCTGGAAGGCGGAGGGCCGTCCGGACGGCCGCGACGGGCTGCTGCTACGGCTGGCGTCCGACGGCGTGGTCTACGTGCCGCGGTTCTACGACGTCACCTACCTGCCCGACGGCCGGATCCAGCGGGTCGCGCCGAACCGCCCCGGCGTCCCGTTCAGCGTGGCGAAGCACACGCTCATGGACCTCGACGCGTGGCCGTACCCCAAGGCCCCCATCGTCCCCATCGCCGAGACCGTGCACGAGCGCTACTCGGTCGAGATCTTCCGCGGCTGCACGCGCGGCTGCCGCTTCTGCCAGGCCGGCATGATCACCCGTCCCGTCCGGGAGCGGAACATCGAGACCATCGGCACCATGGTCGCCGGCGGGCTCGAGGCCACCGGCCTGGAGGAGGTGGGCCTGCTGTCGCTGAGCAGCGCCGACCACTCCGAGATCGGCGACGTCACCAAGGAGCTGGCCGACCGGTACGACGGCACCAACGTGTCGCTCTCGCTGCCCTCGACCCGCGTGGACGCCTTCAACATCGACCTGGCCAACGAGCTGTCCCGCAACGGGCGCCGCTCGGGGCTGACCTTCGCGCCCGAGGGCGGCAGCGAGCGCATGCGCAAGGTGATCAACAAGATGGTCACCGAGGACGACCTGATCAACACCGTCGCCACGGCCTTCGGCAACGGCTGGCGCAACGTGAAGCTCTACTTCATGTGCGGCCTGCCCACGGAGGAGGACGAGGACGTGCTGGCCATCGCCGACATGGCGGCCCGCGTCATCGAGACCGGACGCCAGGCGGCCGGCACCCGCGACATCCGCTGCACCGTCAGCATCGGCGGGTTCGTGCCGAAGCCGCACACCCCGTTCCAGTGGGCGGCGCAGGCCTCGGCCGAGACCATCGACCACCGCCTGTTCGCGCTGCGCGACAAGATCCGGGCCGACAAGAAGTACGGCCGGGCGATCGGCATGCGCTACCACGACGGACGCCCCGGCATCATCGAGGGCCTGCTCTCGCGCGGTGACCGCCGGGTCGGCGCGGTGATCGAGGAGTGCTGGCGCCAGGGCGGCCAGTTCGACGGGTGGAGCGAGCACTTCAGCTACGACCGGTGGGTGGCGGCCTGTGAGACCGCGCTCGCCGGCACCGGCGTCGACCTCGACTGGTACACCACGCGCGAACGCGAGTATGCCGAGGTGCTGCCCTGGGACCACCTCGACTCCGGCCTGGACCGCGACTGGCTGTGGGAGGACTGGCAGGACGCCCTCGACGAGCAGCCCGTCGAGGACTGCCGCTGGACGCCGTGCTACGACTGCGGCGTGTGCCCCCAGATGGACACCGAGATCCAGATCGGCCCGACCGGGAAGCACCTGCTGCCGATCACCCCGGTCCGCGGGTGACCGCGGGCCCGCGCCTGCTGCAGACTGGGGGGATGGCAGCCAAGGACCTGTGGACCACCGATCCCCGCGACGCCCTGCGCGTCGGACCCGACTTCGACCTCGCCTCGTTCGACCGCAACGGCCAGCCCGGCTGGGACGGGGACAAGGAGGACGGCGAGGCGTACCTCCCCGAGCGCGGGGAGGAGATGTCCGACCTGCAGGAGCGCCTGTTCGCCGAGGGGCGCGAGGGCGGCACCCGCTCGGTGCTGCTCGTCCTGCAGGGCCTCGACACCGCGGGCAAGGGCGGCATCGTCCGCCACGTCATGGGCATGGTGGACCCGCAGGGCGTGGCGCTGGCATCCTTCGGCGTCCCGACCGAGGAGGAGCGCGCCCACCACTATCTGTGGCGCATCGAGAAGAAGCTGCCCCCGGCCGGCCGCATCGGCGTGTTCGACCGCAGCCACTACGAGGACGTGCTCGTGGTGCGCGTCGACGAGCTGGTGCCCGAGGACGTCTGGCGCGCCCGCTACGACGAGATCAACGCCTGGGAGAAGAAGCTGGTCGAGGGCGGCACCACGATCATCAAGGTCGCCCTCATGGTCTCCTACGCCGAGCAGGGCGAGCGCCTCATGGAGCGCCTCGAGCGCCCCGACAAGCACTGGAAGTTCAACCCCGGCGACCTGGACACCCGCAGCAAGTGGCCGGCGTTCCAGGAGGCGTACTCCGACGTGTTCCGGCTTACGTCGACCGACCACGCGCCGTGGTACGTCGTCCCCGCCGACAAGAAGTGGTATTCCCGGCTCGCGATCACCGAGCTCCTGACCCGCACGCTGGAGGACCTGGACCCGCAGTGGCCCGTCGCCGACTTCGACGTCGAGGAGATGAAGAAGGCCCTGCTGGCCACCGGTGAGGACGCCCCCGCCTGAGTCCGCCCCCCCCCCCCCACCCCCGGGGGGCGCCCCCCGGGGGGGCCCGCCACAGGTGGTTGGAGGAGGCTCAGATGAGGCCGAGCTCCTTGACAGCGGCCTGCTCCTCGGCCAGCTCGGCGACGGAGGCGTCGATCTTGGCGCGGGAGAAGTCGTTGACCTCGAGGCCCTGGACGATCTCGTACTGGCCGTCCTTGACCACGCACGGGAACGAGGAGATCAGCCCCTCCTGGACGCCGTAGGAACCGTCGGACGGCACGGCCATGGAGACCCAGTCGCCCTCGGGGGTGCCCAGCGCCCAGTCGCGCATGTGCTCGATGGTCGCGTTCGCGGCCGAGGCGGCGGACGACGAGCCGCGAGCGGCGATGATGGCGGCGCCGCGCTTGGCGACGGTCGGGATGAAGTCGTTCTCCAGCCACTCCTGGTCACCCACGGCCTCGGCGGCGTTCTTGCCGGCGACCTCGGCGTTGAACAGGTCGGGGTACTGGGTCGCGGAGTGGTTGCCCCAGATCGTCATCTTCTTGATGTCGGTGACGGGGACGTTCAGCTTCGCGGCCAGCTGCGAGATGGCGCGGTTGTGGTCGAGGCGGGTCAGGGCGTTGAAGCGCTCCTTGGGGATGTCGGGGGCGTTGCTCATCGCGATCAGCGCGTTGGTGTTGGCCGGGTTGCCGGTCACCAGGACGCGGATGTCGTCGGCGGCCACGTCGTTGAGGGCCTTGCCCTGCGCGGTGAAGATCGCGCCGTTGGCGGACAGCAGGTCGCCGCGCTCCATGCCGGCGGTGCGCGGGCGGGCGCCCACGAGCAGCGCCATGTTCGCACCGTCGAAGACCTTGGTGGGGTCGTCGCCGATCACGACGTTGGACAGCAGCGGGAACGCGCAGTCGTCGAGCTCCATGACGACGCCCTCGAGCGCCTTCAGGGCCGGGGTGATCTCGAGGAGGCGCAGCTCGACGGGCTGGTCCTTCCCGAGCAGCTCGCCGCTGGCGATGCGGAACAGGATGCTGTAGCAGATCTGGCCGGCGGCACCGGTGACGGCAACCTTGACGGGTGCATTGCTCATGAGATTCCTCCACTTTGAAGACGGCTTCGGGGCAGGCCCTGTGCACCCTGAACCTAGCATCCACCTCCCTCCCGAATCACCTTCGCGTGGGCGGCCACCACCCGGCCCGAGGGGCGTGAATAGGGTGGGTGCATGCGCCTCTACCTCGTCCGCCACGGCCGCACCCCGAGCAACGTCGCCCGCCTCCTGGACACCGCCGTCCCGGGCGCCGACCTGGACGCCGTCGGGCTCGCCCAGGCCGACACCCTCGTCGAGCGTCTGGCCGGCCACCGGGTGGACGCCGTGTACGCGTCCGACCTGGTCCGCACCCAGCAGACCGTCGCGCCCCTGGCCGCCGACCGCGGGCTTGACGTGACCGTGCTCGGCGGCCTGCGCGAGATCCAGGCCGGCGAGGACGAGATGTCGCCGCTGTGGGAGCGCTACGTGGGCTCGTTGCGGTCCTGGGGCGAGGGCGACCGGTCCGCGAAGGTGCCCGGGGGCGAGGACGCGGTCGAGTTCTTCGACCGCTACGACGCCGCCGTCGGCGAGATCGCGGCCGCCGGGCACGACGCCGCCCTGCTGGTCAGCCACGGCGCGGCGCTGCGGATGTGGATCGCCGCACGCGTCGGGGGCATCGACCTCGCCGAGGTCGTCGGCCGCCGCCTGGGCAACACCACCGTGGTGACGCTCGAGGGGAGCCCGGAGGCGGGCTGGACGTTCGTGGACTGGGACGAGATCGACGAGCCCGACGAGTGGCCGGCGTCCCCGACCCCGACCCCCGAGCTGGTCGAGCTCACGCGGGCCGAGGCGTCCGCCGGCGCTCCCGGGTGGCGCCTGCTGCTCGGCGCGCTGCACCTCACCACCGACTGGCCGACCCCCGCGGACGCCGTGGCCTTCGTCGCCGCCGTCGCCGAGCAGGCCGAGGCGCTGGGCCACCACCCCGACGTCGACCTCCGCCACACCCGGGTGCACCTCGCCGCGCGAACGCACGACGTGGGGGCCGTCACGCCCCTGGACGTCGAACTGGCCAACCGGGTCTCGGTGCTGGTCCACCAGCGCGGGGGGCGTCCGGTCGCCGCCGCCCTGACGCAGGTCGAGATCACGATCGACACCATGGACGCCGCCACGATCATGCCGTTCTGGGCCGCGGTGCTGGGCTACGAGCCGGTCGAGGACGACGAGCTGGCCGACCCGCAGCGCCTCGGGCCGCGCGTGTGGTTCCAGCAGCTCGACGAGCCGCGCCCGGTCCGCAACCGGATCCACCTCGACGTGGCCGTGGCGCACGACGAGGTGGAGGGCCGCATCGCGCGCGCCCTGGCCGCGGGCGGGCGCCTGGTCTCCGACGACCACGCGCCGGCGTTCACGATCCTGGCCGACGCCGACGGCAACGAGGCCTGCCTGTGCACGTGGCAGGGGCGCGACGCCGAGGCCGACTGAGCCCACGGCGTCCGAAACGCCCCCGACAACCCCGCAGGGCCGCGACGACACGTGGTCGTCGCGGCCCTGTGGGTGAGTGGGGCCCGACTCAGTGGGCGATGGCCCCGTCGGCGCCGGCACCGGTCATGGAGCGGACCTCCATCTCGGCGGCCTTGCCGCGGTCCGACACCTCCTTGCTCAGGACGGTACCGAGCCAACCGGCGAAGAACGCCAGCGGGACGGACACGATGGCCGGGTTGTCGTACGGGAACCAGGCGAAGCTGGCGCCCGGGAACATCGCGCTCGCCAGCGGCTCGGCGCGCCCGATGGGCGTGGAGACCGCGGGGGAGAAGATGATCAGGCCCAGCGAGCTGATGAGACCCGCGTAGATGGACCAGAGCGAACCCTGGGTGTTGAACCGGCGCCAGTACAGGGAGTACAGGATCGACGGCAGGTTCGCCGAGGCGGCGACCGCGAAGGCCAGCGCCACGAGGAACGCGATGTTCATGCTCTTGGCGAAGATGCCACCGAAGATCGCCAGGGCACCGATCACGATGACCGTGTTGCGGGCCACCTTGACCTCGGCCGCGGGGTCGGCCTTGCCGTCCTTCATGACCGAGTTGTAGATGTCGTGGGCGAAGGAGGCGGACGCGGTGATGGTCAGGCCGGCGACGACCGCGAGGATCGTGGCGAAGGCCACACCGGCGATGACGGCCAGGAAGACCTGGCCACCGATGCCCTCACCGGGCAGGAAGTACGCGAGGGCCGGGGCGGCGGCGTTCGCCTTGCCGGGCAACTTGGCGATCTCGGCCTGGCCGCCGGGCACGATCGCCGCGGCGCCGTAGCCCAGGACCAGGGTGAACAGGTAGAACGCACCGATGAGGCCGATGGCCCAGGTCACGGACTTGCGGGCCTCCTTGGCCGTGGGCACCGTGTAGAAGCGCATCAGCACGTGGGGCAGACCGGCGGTGCCGAGCACCAGGGCGATCGAGAGCGAGATGAAGCCGATCGGGTCCTTGTACTTGTCGCCGGGGGCCAGCATCTGCGGGTGGTTGTTCTTGGCGACGGCCTCGCCCATGACGGCGTCGAGGTTGAAGCCGAACCGGGCCAGCACCCAGACCGACATGATGCCGGCGCCGGCGATCAGCAGCACGGCCTTGATCATCTGCACCCAGGTGGTGCCCTTCATGCCACCGATCATCACGTAGAGGATCATCAGGATGCCGACGATGACGATGACGATGTTCTGCGCCATCTCACCCGAAAGGCCGAGCAGCAGCGACACGAGGCCACCGGCGCCGGCCATCTGGGCGAGCAGGTAGAAGAACGAGATCGCGAGGGTCGAGAAGGCGGCGGCGAGGCGGACGGGCTTCTGCTTCATGCGGAAGGAGAGCACGTCGGCCATGGTGTACTTGCCGGTGTTGCGCAGGGGCTCGGCGACCAACAGCAGTGCGACGAGCCAGGCGACGAGGAAGCCGATCGAGTACAGCAGGCCGTCGTAGCCGTTGAACGCGATGGCGCCGGCGATGCCCAGGAACGAGGCGGCCGACAGGTAGTCACCGGCGATGGCGAAGCCGTTCTGGGTGCCGGAGAAGGAGGCGCCGCCGGTGTAGAACTGGCCGGCCGCCTTGGACTGCTGCGCCGTGACACGGATGACGACCGTCAGGGTGCCCACGACGAACAGCGCGAAGATGATGATGTTGAAGATCGGGTTGCCGAGCGTCGTCTCGAGGAGGATCACTGGGCCGCTCCTTCCAGGCGCTCACGGATGCGGGACGAGATCGGGTCGAGCTTGGTGTTCGCGTGGCGGATGTAGAGCCACGTGATCAGGAACGTGGTGACGAACTGCATCAGGCCGAGGAAGTGGCCCAGGTTGAAGTGGGCCATGCCCAGGAACGGCTGCGACATGAAGTCCTTGGCGTACACCGAGGCGAGAACGTACGCGAAGTACCACGCGAGGAAGGCGATGGTCATCGGGAAGGCGAAGCCGCGGAACGTCTTGCGGAGCTGTTCGAACTCCTCGGACTCCTGCACCTCGATGAACGCTTGCTCAGAGATCTTGGGCTTGGCCTGCCCACCGCTCAATTCGGGAAGTGGGTTGTGGCTGGGAGGAAGGTGGGCCTCCGTGTCGCCCGAGTAACCGGGTGACGGGTTGTGGTCAGTCATGGAACCTCCGTTGGTCAGACCTGCCGACAGGCTGGCAGCCGCACCCTAACGCCCGGGCGGACAGAGTCGTCAATACCACTACACAACGTCGGATTCAATCGTTGTCTTTTCGTGATGTTACTCGACATCAAGTATCTCAGCGTCGAGGCACTTCAGTCTTCAACGGAAGATGACCGTCCGGTTCCCGTCGAGGAACACGCGGTGCTCCGCATAGAGGCGCACGGCCTCGGCCAGGGTGCGGCTCTCCTGCTCCTGCCCCATGGCCACCAGTTCGGGGGTGTCCTTGGTGTGGTCGACCCGGGTCACGTTCTGCTCGATGATCGGCCCCTCGTCGAGGTCCTGGGTCACGAAGTGCGCGGTGGCCCCGATCAGCTTCACGCCGCGGTCGTGCGCCTGCCGGTAGGGGTTGGCGCCCTTGAACCCCGGCAGGAAGGAGTGGTGGATGTTGATCGCGCGGCCGGCCAGCGCGGCGCACAGGTCGGGGGAGAGGACCTGCATGTACCGGGCCAGCACCACCAGCTCGATGTCCTCGGCCTCGACGCGGTCCAAGACGGCGCGCTCGAAGTCCGCCTTCGTCTCGGGCAGCACGACGTGCTCGCTGAAGGGGACGCCGTAGAACGTCGCCAGCGGGCGCAGGTCGGGGTGGTTGGCCATCACGCCGGTGAGTTCGACGGGCAGCAGCCCCGAGCGCTGGCGGAAGAGCAGGTCGTTGAGGCAGTGGGCGGCCTTGCTGGCCAGGACCAGGGTGCGGCGTGGGCGTCCGACCTCGTCGAGGTGCCACCGGGCCTGCAGGTAGGCGGCCAGCGGCCGCACCGACTCCTCGAACGCCGAGCGCTCGAAGCCCGACTGCACCTGGACGCGCATGAAGAAGCGCCCGGAGTCGGAGCTGAACTGCTGCAGCTCGGTGATGTTGCCCTGTGCGGCGGCGACGGCACCGGTCACCGCGTGCACGATGCCGGGCCGGTCGGGGCACTCCAGGGTCAACACCCAGTGGGACGAGGGGCTCACGGCCCGGGACTCTACCCGCGTGGGCGTCACAGACCCGCGGCGTCCAGCGCCTCGGACGCCTTCGCCCGGCCCAGCTCGATGAGCTCCGTGGCGCGGTGGAAGTCGAAGGTCGAGGCCATGTCGAGGGGGAACTCCACCAGCACGTCGGGCGGGGAGGCGGCCATCCGGAAGCGGGTGATCAGCGCCTCCGTGGTCTCCAGCGACCGGGAGACCACGTCGGAGGTGCGCAGCCCCTTCGGCAGTTCCCCGAAGTCGAAGTCCCTCCCCGACACCGCGGGTGCGGCCCCGTCCTCCTCCTGGGCGAACCGCTCGGCCCACCACGACCGGAAGCCGCGGACGGTCTCGGACTCCAGCACCCCCCGGCGCCAGAAGGCGCCCAGCTCGCCGAGGATGCCCTCGGTGTCGGCGCTCTCGGTGACCGGGCGGTTGGAGGTGTCGTCGGCCCGGCGTCCGGACAGGCTCACGGCCAGCGTGCGGTCGGCGTCGACGCCCAGGAGCGCGTCCACCGGGACGGGGTTGAGCAGCCCGCCGTCGGCCAGCAGCCGCCCGCCGACCACGACGGGGGTGAACACGCTCGGGATGCCGATCGAGGCGCGCATCGCCGTGGCCACCGACCCGCGCTGGAACCAGATCTCGCGGCTGTTGGTGAGGTCGGTGGCGACCGCGGTGTAGGGGATGGCCAACTCCTCGATGCGGGCGCCCTCGAGGATGTCGGCGACCCGCTCCATGACGCGCTGGCCCCAGAACACGCCGGGCCCGGTGAACGCCGGGTCGAGCAGGCGCCACACATCGGTCTGCTTCAACGTGCTGACCCATGCGGTGAAGGCGTCCAGCCGGCCGGCCGCCTCGAGGCCGCCGACCACGGCGCCCATCGACGTGCCCGAGATCGCGACGACCTGGTGGCCGCGCTCCCTCAGCTCCTGCAGGACCCCGATGTGGGTGTAGCCGCGGGCGCCGCCGGATCCGAGCGCGAGGGCGATCCGCATGCCGTGATCGCTCACTCGACCGTGCGGGCCGGCTTCTTCTCCACCTTGAAGGTGAGGCCCCGCGCGGCCGAGCCGAGCAGTTTCAGCCGCAGCTTCATGGGCACCGGCGAGCCGCGCCACTGCTTGAGCATGTTCTCCAACAGGGACGCCGCGAGCGTGGGGCTGCGGAACTCGACCGCTGAGGCGATCTGGTTGCGGGCGCCGTACTCGAACTTCCAGAAGTTCTTGTCGTTCACGTCGCCCCAGTTCACGCCCCGGTTCTGGGGGATCAGGTGGTCCACCACCGAGTCGGCCACGAAGATGCCGGGGCGGAACTTGGCCAGCCGCTGGGTGTACTCGGCGTCGTCGTACCAGATGAAGAAGTTCGCCGACGGCAGCCCCACCGCGTGCACTCCCTCACGGGTGACCAGGCACGACACGAAGGAGGCCGACTTGATCAGCGGGTAGGTCGCGCCCAGCGCGAGGGGCCGGGTCCAGTCCCATGTGGTCTCGGGGACGTTCATCTCACAGATGTGGCCATCGGCGTGGTACACGACCATGGACGCCGCGAAGGACGGCAGGAAACCGAGCCGCTCCCGGGCGTCCTCGAGGTCGCGCAGGAGGGGGGCGAGTGCTCCGGGGCGCACGATCGAGTCGTCGTCCATGACCCAGAACGCGTCGAAGCCGAGGCCATAGGCGAGCTCGACGCCGGCCGAGAACCCGCCCGCGCCGCCGGTGTTGGTCGCCAGGCGCTTCACGGTGTGGGGGATGGCGAACTCGCGGGAGGCGAGGTAGCTGGCCGTGTCGTCGGTCGAGGCGTTGTCGATGACGACGATGTGGTCGAGCGGCCGCTCCTGGGATTCGAGGCCGGCCAGGGTCTTCTCCAGCAGCTCGCGGCGGTTGTAGGTGACGACGATGGCGGAGACCTTCACTGGTTGTCCTCTCGTAGGGCGGCGAACAGGGAACTGAAGTAGTCGCGGGCGGGCTCCACCTCGCGCAGGCGATCGTGGATCTCCCGCTGCTCGTCCAACAACCTGGGCGCCAGGGCGGGGTCGGCCGCGAGGCGCGTGAGCATGGCGGAGGCGCGCCGCAGGAAGGCGACGGGCTCGCGGGGTGCCAGCAGGTCGGGCACCACGACCGTCACCTGCGACCCGACGTCGGCCGACAGGACGAGGACGCCGTGGCTGTCGGCCTCCAGCGCCGTGAGGGTGAGCCCCTCGTTGTCGGACGTGATGGCCAAGACGTCGATCGCGTCGAAGAACTCCGACGGCGGCCCCCACGGGCGCCGTTCGATGACGCCGGCCAGGCCGGTGCGCCCCAACTGGCGAGCGACGAACTGCTCCAGGGGGCCCGAGCCCTGCATGACGAAGGTGAAGCGCCCGGGAGCAGCCTTCGACAGCCTGCGGACCAGTTCCAGGAAGAGGAATGGGCGCTTCTGCGGCGCGAGCCGGCCGAGGAACCCGACGCGCAGGGGCTGCCGCGCGTCGGTCCGGGTGGCGCGCGGCGCGCGTTCGTCGGCCTGCCCCCGGAGCCCGGTCAGGGGCCGGTAGGCCACTCGTTCGGCCGGGATCCCGGCTTCGAGCACGTAGGTGTCGCGCAGGGTCGGGCTGATCACGTGGTGCACGTCGAGCAGGTCGCTGTGCTCCAGCGACTGGCGCACGAAGCCGCCCGTGCGGTGCTCGGCGATGTGGGTCGAGTCGATCGCCACGAGGTCGGGCACCAGGTGCCGCAGGCGGGGCAGCGCCTGGTAGGCCATGGCCGAGTGGTGGATGTGGATCGCGACGACGCGATGGCGGTCGAGCACCATGCGGCCGAACCGACTCCAGTCCTCGCCCACGAAGACGTTGGCGCCCAGGTAGACGTGCGGGGTGATCGACAGGGCCCGGGCCAGGTCGCGTTGCGGCGCCGCACGGTCGACCGTGATGACGACCTCCAACCCGGCGTCGCGGGCCAACTCGGCACTCTCGAAGGCCCACGCCTCCGCGCCGCCCGGCTCCAACCAGTGCAGGGCGAACCACGCCGTCGGGGGTCGGGTGGGGTCGGAGGGGGCGGTGGGCCCGACGCGCTCGAGCAGGTCCGCACCCCGCGAGGCGGTGTCCTTCAACCAGGGCTTGCGGTTGTTCCGGTACTGCTTGAACCGGTCGAGTGAGAGCGGGGCGCGGTCGTACACCTGCCCGTACGCCTGGCCGATGCGCCGCCGCAGCCCGTGGCGTCCGTCGACGAAGGCGAACGCGGTGTCGCCGGCCCACAACGACAGCGAGGGGACGCTGACCCGACGGGCCACGCGCGCCATCGCCGGGTTGCCGGCGACGGTGACCATCCCCAGACCGCCCTCCTTGGTGAAGGTGTCGCCCGGCAGGCCCGGTGAGATGTAGCTGCCCGATTCCATCGGCTCGCGTGTGTCGGCGCGCAACACCAGGTCGAAGGACTGTTCGGGGTACGCCACGTCCATCGCGCGCAACACGCCCGCCAGCCAGTCGTAGGAGATCCGGTCGAAGATCTCGCGCCCGGCGCTGGTCAACGACAGGGTCACGTCACGGCCGCCGACGGCGTCCCGCAGTGTCATCAAGATGTCGTCCATGGTCAGCGGCCCTCCCGAAGCCGCGCGATTGCCTCGTGGATGTCTCCGTCGTGCACGACCTCGCCCTTGCGCAGCAGGACGCCCCGGTTGCAGAGCTCGCCGATCATGTCCAGGTCGTGGCTCACGATCACCAGCGCCTTCCCGGACGCCTTGAGCTCGCGGATGCGGGTCAGGCACTTCTTCTGGAAGGGTTCGTCGCCGACCGCCAGGATCTCGTCCACCAGGAAGATGTCGGGGTTGGTGTGGACCGCGACCGCGAACGCGAGGCGCAGGAACATGCCCGACGAGTAGAACTTCACCTCGGTGTCGATGAACTCCTCGATCTCGCTGAACGCCACGATGTCGTCGAAGCGAGCCTTGATCTCGTCCTCGGCCATGCCCAGGATGGCGCCGTTGAGGTACACGTTCTCGCGCCCGGTGAGGTCGGGGTGGAAACCCGCGCCGACCTCGATCAGGCCGGCGACCTTGCCGCGCACGCCGATGGCGCCCGAGTCGGGGGCCATGACCCCCGAGACGAGCTTGAGCAGGGTGGACTTGCCGGAGCCGTTGAGGCCGAGCAGGGCCACCGCCTCGCCGTCCGCCACCGTCAGGCAGACATCCTTCAGCGCTTCGAAGCGGTCGACCGTCGCCTCGCGGCGCCCCTTGATCTTCGAGATGATCCACTCCTTGAGGGAGTGGGTGTGCCTGATGTTGAACGTCTTGCCGACGTGGTCGACCAGGATGCGTGGCGCGGTGTCAGGCATGTCAGAGCTCCTGCGCGAACCGGCCGTCGAGGCGTCGGAACAGTCCCTCGCCGAGCACGA
The DNA here is from genome assembly GCF_014164675.1 of Propioniciclava sp. MC1683. Lineage (NCBI taxonomy): Bacteria > Bacillati > Actinomycetota > Actinomycetes > Propionibacteriales > Propionibacteriaceae > Propioniciclava > Propioniciclava sp. MC1683. The sequence continues at coordinate 68,408 of NZ_JACJFX010000007.1, forward strand.
GGATGAGGATGGACGTGAGGGCCGAGGTCGCGACGAAGAGCCACATGCCGGGCGGCTCGAGGTACTCCACGCCGGAGGTGGGCGCCCAGAAGCAGTAGTGGAACAGTTCCACGATGGGTGTCAGCGGGTTGAGCATGTACAGGGTCCAGCCGCGGCCCGTGCCCAGCACCGTCGTGACGTTCTGCCAGTGGTAGAGCACCGGGGAGGTCCAGCTGACCACCATGGCGATGAGGTCGACGATGTTCTCGGAGTCGCGCATCATCACGTTCAGGGCGCCGAACAGCAGGCCCAGGCCCAGGGACAGCACCACGAGGATGAGGAAGCCCAGCACCCCCGCGAGCAGGTTCAGCGGGCCGGGCCGCCAGCCCACCACCAGGGCGCCGACCACCAGCACCACGAGCTGTGGGACGAAGTGCACGACCGCGACCCAGACGGCCGAGATGCTGAACAGCTGGCGCGGCATGTAGATCTTCTTGACCAGCGCCGAGTTGCCGACGATCGACCGGGTGGCGTTGCCGAATGCCTCGTTGAACAGGTTGATCGCGATGATGCCCGCGAACAGGTACACCGCGAAGTTGTGCACCACCCGTTCCATGCCGAGGAAGACGCCGACGGCGAAGTAGAAGACCAGGAACTGGACGGCCGGCTTGACATAGGACCAGAGCATGCCCAGCGCCGAGCCGCGATACCGCACCCGCAGGTCCTTGTTGACCAGCAGGTGGAGCAGGAACCGGTTGTTGAGGGCGTCGAGGAGTCCGCGGCCGGTGCCGGGCCGATCGTAGCCGCTCGGCATCGTCACGTTCTGGGTCACCAGCTGCTGCCCGTCCGACCCAGGAGGGGGGCCAGCTCGTTGTCGAACATCGACAGGGCCGAACCGATCGCCATGTGCATGTCGAGGTACTGGTAGGTGCCCAGTCGCCCGCCGAACAGCACCTGGGGCTCCCGCTTGGCCTGCTCACGGTAGCTGAGCAGCCCGGCCCGGTCGGTTTCCGTGTTGATCGGGTAGTACGGCTCGTCGCCCCGCTCGGCGAAGCGGCTGTACTCGCGCATGATGACCGTGGCGTCCTTGGTGTAGTCCCGTTCCGGGTGGAAGTGGCGGAACTCGTGGATGCGGGTGAACGGGACGTCGGGGTCGGGGTAGTTCATCACCGACGTGCCCTGGAAGTCCTCGATCGGGAGCACCTCCTCCTCGAGGTCGACCGTCCGCCAGCCCAGCTCGCCCTCGGAGTAGTCGAAGTAGCGGTCGACCGGCCCGGTGTAGATGACCGGGACGTTGCCGCGCACGTTGTCGCGGTTGAACTCGTGTGAGGTGTCGAAGAAGTCGGTGTCGAGCCGCACCTCGATGTTGGGGTGGTCGGCCATCCGCTCCAGCCAGGCGGTGTACCCGTCGGTGGGCAGGCCCTCCCACGTGTCGCTGAAGTAGTTGTTGTTGTAGGTGTAGCGCACCGGCAGGCGGCTGATGATGGACGCCTCGAGCTCCTCGGGGTCCGTCTGCCACTGCTTGGCGGTGTAGTGCATGATGAACGCCTCATACAGCGGGCGCCCGATCAGGCTGATGCCCTTCTCGACGAAGTTCGCGGGCTCCTTGCCACCCAGCTCGGCGGCCTGCTCCGCGATGAGCGCGCGCGCCTCGGAGGGGCTGTAGGCGGATCGGAAGAACTGGTTGATGGTGCCGAGGTTGACGGGCATGGGGTACACCTCGCCCTTGTGACGGGTGTAGACCTTGTGCACGTAGTTGGTGAAGCTGGTGAAGCGGTTCACGTACTCCCAGACCCGGGCGTTGCTGGTGTGGAACAGGTGGGCGCCGTAGCGGTGCACCTCGATGCCGGTCTGCTCATCCTTCTCCGAGTAGGCGTTCCCACCGATGTGGGGGCGCTTGTCGAGGATGGTGACCTTGAGGCCCCACTCGGTGGCGGCCCGCTCGGCGATGGTGAGGCCGAAGAGGCCCGAACCGACCACGACGAGGTCTGTGTTCACGCTTGGCTCCTGTCTAGGGTGGTCCCGAGGGACATCGCCGTCCAATCTAGCGCGTGGGGATGATCCCCGAAGACCTTGGTGGCCGTCCGGGGCCGGGTTGCCACGACCAGGGCCGCGCCACGCTCAGCGCCAGCGCGTGAACGCGGCGTAGGCCGGACGCCGCACGCCGGACGGCACGAGCCGCCACAGGCCGCGCACCACGATGTTGCGGACGAACTGGGCCGGGTTGGTGAAGCCGATCCGCAGCATGCGCGCCTGGAGGCGCAGTTCGGAGCGGAGCAGCTCCCAGCCGCCGCGCCGGCGGTAGGCGCCGGCGCCCACCCGGTAGAGCACGAGCGGTTCGGCGACGTTGGTGGCCCGCGCCCCGGCGGCGAGCATGCGCACGAACAGCCAGTAGTCCTCCATGCGTGCCAGGTGCTCGTAGCCGCCCGCCCGGACCACCGCCGAGCGCCGGTACACGACGGCCGGGTGGTTGAACGGGTCAGCCAGGCGGGCCATGCGGGCGATCTCGTCGGGGTCGGCGGGCCAGGCGCGTTCGAGGCCGCGGGCATCCTCGTCGTCCTCGAACTCCACGATGGTGCTCGACAGCAGGTCGATCCCGCCCGCGACCAGCGGCACCTGGCGGGCGAACCGCTGGGGGAGCGCGACGTCGTCGGCGTCGGCCCGTGCCACGACCTCGTGCGAACAGGCGGCCAGCCCGGCCTGCAGCGCCCGCGCCAGCCCCACGTTCTCGGGCAGGGCCACCACCCGGACGCCGACCCCTGCGGTCAGCTCGCCCGCCTCGGCGCGACCCAGGACCGCGGCGATGCCGGCCGGCACCGGCCCGTCGACCACGATGACGAGTTCGTCGGGCCGCAGCGTCTGGTCCTCGGTGACCGAGCGGACCGCGCGCTCGAAGAACGCGGGCCGGTCGCCCCGGTACACGGGGAGGAGGACCGAGAACGGGGTCCGGTCAGGCACGTCCGGCACCCCGCTCCACCAGGTCCACGTCGGCGGACACCGGCGTCCCGGCCAGCACCTCGCTGGTCGGTCGCGGCGCGTGGACGCCCTCGGTGAGCCCGCGGCGTCCGTACCCCGCCAAGGCGCGGCGGTCGGCCGAGCGGAGCAGCATCCGCGCCCAGCGCACCGCCGTCGACCCGGCGTACAGGGCGCGGTCGAGGGGGCCCAGCGCGTCCGACCGGGTGAAGACCCAGACCTTGTTGCGGACCTCGTTGGTGAACCGGGGACCGGGGTCGGCGTCCGAGCTGCCGAACACCTTGGTGAGGTGGTAGACCCGCGAGGCGGGCACGTACAGGCCCACGCCGTCGCGCAGCAGGCGGGCGGTGTACTCGAAGTCGTCGTTCCAGAGGAAGTAGTCGGCCTGGGGCAGGCCGTGACGGCGGATCGCCTCGGCGTCGATGAGGATCGAGACGAAGGACGCCGAGCGGATCGGGTACGCGGCCCCGGCCATGCGCGCCGCGCCGCGCGCCACCCGCGACGAGCCGGGCCGCGGGCGCGGCCGGTTCATCGGGTGCTCGCGGCCGTCGGTCCAGTCCGCGCGCGACGCTGCGACCGTGACCCGCCCCGGGTGGCGTACCCGCGCCGAGACGAGTTCGGCCAGGGCGGTCGGGGTGGGCACGGTGTCGTCGTCCATCACCCAGACCAGGTCGGCGTCGTGGGAGGCGACGGCCCGGGCGATGCCCGCGGCGAAGCCGCCCGCGCCCCCGGTGTTGGTGGGCAGGGTGACGACCTCGGTCACCACGGGGTGGGCCCGAGCGAGGTCGGCAGAGTCGTCGGTGGAGGCGTTGTCGATGACCACGACCGCGTCGAGCGGCCGGGTCTGGGCGGCGAGTCCGTGGAGGGTCTGGGCCAGCAGGTCGCGCCGGTTCCACGCGACCACGACGGCCACGATGCGGGAGGTCCCCCGCGCGTCAACACCCATACGGGGAACCCTAGCGCGGGCACCGCTAGGCTGGCCGCCGTGAGTCCGACGCTGTCGAACGTGTTGCTGATCTTCCTGTTCATCCTGATCGGCGGGGTGTTCGCCGCCGCCGAGATGGCCCTGGTGTCCCTGCGGGACAGCCAGGTGCGCGGGCTGGCGTCCAAGGGCAAGCGCGGCGGGACGGTGGCGAGGCTGGCGGCCGACCCCAACATCTTCCTCTCCGCGGTGCAGATCGGCGTCACCCTGTCGGGCTTCCTCGCCGCCTCGTTCGGTGGCGCCACGCTCGCCGAGGACCTGGCCCCCGTGCTCGTCGGGTGGGGCCTGCCCGAGGCCGCGTCCGGCACGCTCGCCCTGGTGCTCGTGACGGTCGCCATCTCCTACTTCTCGATCGTGCTCGGCGAGCTCACCGCCAAGCGCCTGGCCATGCAGCGCGCCGAGACGTTCGCCCTGACGCTCGGGCCGCTGGTCAACGTGATCGCCACCATCACCCGGCCGGTCATCTGGTTCCTGGGCTTCTCCACCAACATCGCGGTCCGGCTGCTGGGCGGCGACCCCAAGGCGTCCCGCGAGGAGGTGACCGACGAGGAGCTCCGTGCCATGGTCTCCAGCTCGGCCACCCTCGGCGACGAGGAGCGCCAGATCGTGGACGAGGTGTTCGCCGCCGGCCAGGTCACGCTGCGCGAGGCGATGGTGCCCCGCACCGAGGTCGACTTCCTCGACGGTGACATGCCCGCGCACAAGGCCATCCGCCTGATCGCCGATGGCGCGCACTCCCGCTACCCGGTGGTCGGCCGCGACGTCGACGAGGTGCTCGGCTTCCTGCACATGCGCGACCTGTTCGACCTCGACCCGGCCGCGCGCCAGGCACCCGTCAGCCAGCTCGTCCGCCCGGTCAACGCCCTGCCCGGCACCGTCCGCATCCTGCACGCGCTGTCCGTGATGCAGGCGGCCGGCGACCACATGGTCATCGTCCGCGACGAGTACGGCGGCACCGCCGGCATCGTCACCATCGAGGACCTCGTCGAGGAGCTCATCGGCGACATCACCGACGAGTTCGACCTGGAGGACCCCGACGGCCACGCCGGCGGCGCCGACGAGCTGGACGGCCTCACCACGCTGGAGCAGTTCGCCGAGCGTTTCGACCTCGTCCTGCCCGAGGGCCCCTACGACACCGTGGCGGGCTGGCTCATGGCCGAGCTCGGCAGCCTGCCCCAGCTCGGGGACACCGTGGCCCGGGCGCTGCCGGCGGCCACCGAGGGCGACGCCGCGCCCCAGGACGTGGAGTTCACCGTCACCGAGCTCGACGGACGCCGGGCGGCCCGCCTGCGCCTCGAACGGCTCGGCGCGGGTGCGACGGGGGAGCCCATCCAGTAGCCTGCGCACGCACGGCGACGGTCAGGGGAGGGCTATGTCGAGCGACGACGGTGCCGCCCTGCTCACCTCCGAGGGGGTGGGTGGGCTGCTCAGCGCTGCCGTGACCCACGCGGGCGGCACGCTGGTCGCCTGGGCGCTCGACCACGTGGACGCCAACCCGAACCAGTCGACCACCGCCACCTACTCCGCGATCGTGGACTGGCCCTTCGGGCGCCGTGACGAGCTGCTGGGGGTGAGCGCGCGCGCCAACGGCCTGTCGGCGTCCGACAGCCGCGCCGAGATCTTCGCCGACGGCGACCGCGAGGTGGCCGTGTGGCTCTACCCCAACGACCCCGACCTGCCCGGCCTCGCGCGCGCCGCCTACCCCAGCTCGATGGCCGCCGTGCTGAACGCCTACAAGGCGCTGCCCGAGCCGATCGCCGCCGACCGCCTCGACCTCTCGATGGTGACCTACCGCCCGCGCCGCCGGGCGGTGCTGCGGGCGTCGGTGGCGGACGGCCCCACGTTCTTCGTGAAGGTGCTGCGCGAACGGCTGTTCCACGACGTCTCGCGCCGCCACAAGATGCTGCTGGACGCCGGCGTCCCGGCCCCGCCGATCGCCGCCGGGACGGCCGACTTCCTCCTCGTGCTGGGGGAATTGCCCGGCCGCCCGCTGGCCCGCGCGGTGTTCGACGCGACCCCGCCGTGCAGCGCCGAACAGCTCATCGACGTGCTGGATGCCTTCCCGGCCGGGGTCGCCGACCTCGAGCGGCGTCCGCCCTGGGCCGACTCGATCGACCACTACGCCCGCATGGTCGCCGCGGCGGTGCCCGCGGAGGAGGAGCGGTTGGGCCGGCTCGTCGCCCGCGTGCAGGCGGGGCTGGCCGGCATCCCGCCCGGGGACGAGCCCACCCACGGCGACTTCCACGAGGGGCAGGTGCACGTCGCCGACGGGCGGGTGGTCGGCATCCTCGACGTCGACACGATCGGTCCCGGACGCCGCGCCGACGACCTGGCCTGCCTCATCGCCCACCTCTCGACGATCCAGCGGATGAACGCCGAGCAGGAGGCCCGCGTGCACGGGCTGCTGCGCTCCTGGGTGCCGGTGTTCGACGAGCGGGTCGACCCCGTCGAGCTGCGCCTGCGGGCCGCCGCGGTCATCATCTCGCTGGCGACCGGGCCCTACCGCGGGCAGGAGCCGGACTGGGAGCGCGAGACGATCCGCATGGTGGACTCGGCCGAAGCCCTTGTCCGACAGGTGAGTTAACCTAATAACAAAGCCGTATCAACCACTCCGGAGGGCCATCCGGGGCAGGTGTTCGAGAGGGTGCGCCGGTTATGCTGCCCCTCAGCCCGGGTTCACAAAACCGGCTCGAGACACGTGCCTAGGAGGCATCAAGTGAAGAAGTCCCTCATCGGTTCCGGTCTGGCCGCCGCCCTGCTGCTGGCTGGCTGCGCCACCCCTCCTCCCGCGAACACGGCGGCCCCGTCCGCCCCGGCCGGCGGTGCCTCCACGGCCGCGGCCCCCGCTTCCGACTTCACCGCCTGCATGGTCTCCGACGCGGGTGGCTTCGACGACAAGTCCTTCAACCAGACCTCCCACAAGGGCCTGACGGACGCCGTCGCCCAGCTGGGTGTCAAGCAGAACGAGGCGCAGTCCAAGACGACCTCCGACTTCGCGACCAACATCGACCAGATGGTCAACGCCGGCTGCAACATCGTCGTCACGGTCGGCTTCATGCTCGGTGACGCCACCGAGGCCGCCGCCAAGGCGAACCCCGACGTCGACTTCGCGATCGTCGACTACGCCTACGACGCCCCGGCCGAGAACCTCAAGGGCCTGGTCTTCAACACCGGTGAGCCCGCCTTCATGGCCGGCTACGTCGCGGCCTCGCTGTCGCAGACCGGCAAGGTCGCCACCTTCGGCGGCGCCAAGATCCCGAGCGTGACCGCGTTCATGGAGGGCTACGCCCAGGGCGTCAAGTACCACAACGAGAAGAAGGGCACCAACGTCGAGGTGCTCGGCTGGAGCTCCGAGACCCAGGACGGCCAGTTCATCCCCGGCGCGAGCCCCTTCGAGGACCTCGCCGGTGGCAAGCGCGTCGCCGACACCCTGGTCTCCCAGGGCGCCGACGTGATCCTGCCCGTCGCCGGCCCGGCCGGTGAGGGTGGTCTGCAGGCCGCCCAGGCCTCCGGTGGCAAGGTCGTCGGCATGTGGGTCGACACCGACGGCTACGTGAGCATGCCGTCCTACTCCTCGATCATCGCGACCTCGGTCGGCAAGGCCATGGACGTCGCCGTGTTCGAGGCCATCAAGGCGTCGAAGGAGGGCACCTTCAACAACGAGGTGTACGTCGGCACCCTCGAGAACGAGGGCGCCTACCTGGCCCCGTTCCACGACTTCGACTCGAAGGTCTCCGCCGAGACGAAGGCTGAGCTCGAGCAGATCAAGGCCGACATCATCTCCGGCGCGATCAAGATCGAGGCGTGACCCGCACCACCTGACACCGCGAGGGGAGGCCGAAACGGCCTCCCCTCGCGCGTCCCCCCATCCGCCACCGAGCCCCATGGAAGGATTCCGCCCGTGAGCAACGAGGACACGGCCGGCCTGCGACTGCGCGGCATCACCAAACGCTTCGGCACCTTCACCGCCAACGACGCGGTCGACCTGGACGTGGTCCCCGGCGAGATCCACTGCCTCCTGGGCGAGAACGGGGCCGGCAAGTCCACCCTCATGAACGTCCTGTACGGGCTCTACCAGCCCGACGGTGGCGAGATCCTCATCGACGGGGTCCCCCAGAAGTTCACCAACCCGAAGCAGGCCATGGCGGCCGGCATCGGCATGGTCCACCAGCACTTCATGCTGGTCGAGGTCTTCACCGTGGCCGAGAACATGATGCTCGGCAACGAGGGCGGATTCGTCCTCGACAAGAACGCCGCGCGCACCAAGGTGCGCCAGCTGGCCGAGCGCTACAAGATGCCGGTCGACCCCGACGCCGTGGTCGAGGAGTTGCCGGTCGGCGTCCAGCAGCGCGTCGAGATCCTCAAGGCGCTCGCCAACGACGCGAAGTACCTCATCTTCGACGAGCCGACCGCCGTGCTCACCCCGCAGGAGATCGACGAGCTCATGGCCGTCATGCAGGTCCTGCGCGACGAGGGCAAGGCGATCGTCTTCATCACCCACAAGCTGCGCGAGGTCCGGGCCATCGCCGACCGCATCACCGTCATGCGCCGCGGCAAGATCGTCGGCCACGCCGAGCCGGGCACCTCCGAGGCCGACCTGGCCGAGCTCATGGTGGGCCGCGCCGTCGACCTGCGCATCGCCAAGGAGGCACCCGCCGCGCGCGACGTCCGCCTCGAGGTGCGCGACCTGAAGGTCGCCAACGCGGCCGGCGGCATCGTGGTCGACGGCGTGAGCTTCGACGTGCGCGGGGGCGAGATCCTCTGTGTCGCCGGCGTCCAGGGCAACGGCCAGTCCGAGCTCGCCGACACCCTGCTGGGCAACATCCCGCCCCTGTCGGGGACCCTGATCCTCGACGGGGTGGACATCACCCGGGCCCGCCCCGCGGCCACGATCGGCGCCGGCATGGGGTTCGTGCCCGAGGACCGTGAGGACGACGGCTTCGTCAGCACCTTCTCGGTCGCCGAGAACCTCGTGCTCAACCGCGTCACCCAGCCACCGTTCAGCAAGGGCGTCGCGCTCGACCTGGGCGCGATCGCCGAGAACGCCGAGAAGCTGAAGGACGAGTTCGACATCCGCACCCAGGCGGTGTCCAGCCCCATCTCCTCGCTGTCGGGCGGCAACAAGCAGAAGGTCATCCTGGCCCGGGAGCTCTCCCGGGACCTGTCGCTGCTGGTGGCCAGCCAGCCGACCCGCGGCGTGGACGTGGGCGCCATCGAGTTCCTGCACCGCCGCATCGTCGACGAGCGGGACAAGGGCACCGCGGTCCTGCTGGTGTCGACCGAGCTCGACGAGGTCGAGGCGCTCGCCGACCGGGTGCTGGTCATGTACCGCGGCAAGGTGGTGGGCATCGTGGGCCCCGACACCCCGCGCGACGTGATGGGCCTGATGATGGCCGGCGCCAGCCACGAGGAGGCGTTCCGGGCGGCCGCTGAGCAGCCCACCCCGTCGGTGGAACAGGTGCACGAGGCCGAGGTCCACCGGACCGAGGCGCCCGAGGGCCAGGAGGGGAACCGATGACCGAACTCACGACTCCGGCGACCAAGCATCGTGCCACCTTCCAGTGGCGCGGCATCGCGATCACGGTGGCGGCCTTCGTGCTGGCGCTGCTCGCCGGCGCGATCCTGATGATCGTCAGCGACCCTGAGGTGGCCGGCCAGTTCGCCTACCTGTTCACGGCCCCCGCCCTGCCGCTGGGGGCGGCGTGGGGCAAGGTCTCCTCGGCCTACTCGGCGCTGGCCGTGGGTGCGATCGGGTCCCCGGCCGCGCTGGCCGCGACCACGCGCGAGGCGGCCCCGCTGATCTGTGCCGGCCTCGGCGTCGGCCTGGGCTTCCGCGCCGGCCTGTTCAACATCGGTGCGCAGGGCCAGGCGATCATCGGCGCGATCCTGGCCGCGTGGGTGGGCTTCGCCCTCCAGCTGCCGCCCGTGCTGCACCTCATCGTCGCCCTGACCGCCGGCGTCATCGGCGGTGCCGTGTGGGGTGGCATCGTCGGCTACCTCAAGGCCAAGACCGGTGCCCACGAGGTCATCGTGACCATCATGTTCAACTACATCGCGGTGGGCATCCTGGCCTGGCTGCTCACCACCAAGGCGTTCCTGCGCCCCGGCCGCCAGGACCCGATCTCGCCGGCCGTCCACGACACCTCCACCTTCCCGAGCATCTTCGGCCAGCTCCACGTCGGCTTCCTCGTGGCGCTGCTCGCGGCCCTCGGCACCTGGTGGCTCATCGAGCGCTCCACGATCGGCTTCACGATCCGGGCCGTGGGCGCCAACCCGCACGCCGCCGGCACGGCCGGCATGGACGTCGCCCGGACCACGATCATCACCATGGCGATCGCGGGCCTGCTCGCGGGCTTGGCCGGCGTCCAGTCCGCGATCGGCCCCGCCGCCAACGGCGTCCCGACGCCGCTGAGCCAGGGCATCGTCGGCTCGGTCGGCTTCGACGCCATCACGGTCGCGCTGCTCGGTCGCTCGCGGCCGCTGGGCATCGTCTTCGCCGGGCTGCTGTTCGGCGGCCTGCACGCCGGTGGTCTCTCCATGCAGAGCATCGCCGGCACCCCGTTGACCCTCTCGATGGTGCTGCAGGCCCTCATCGTGCTGTTCGTCGCCGCCCCCGGCCTCGTCCGCACGCTCGTCCCGTTCCTGCGCGAGCGTCGCGCCGTCGTCGCCGGAGGTCAGGCATGAGCACCACCACCATCGCCCCCCGTGACGAGGTCATCCACCTCGACCACACCGAGTCCCGCGAGGCCCGGCGCGCGCGCCTGTCCTCCGGCGGCCTGATGGCCGGCATCGGCCTCGTCCTGCTCATCCTGGCGTTCCGCACCAAGGGCGAGGCCCAGTACGCGCTGTCGGGGTATTTCGACGCCGTCCAGCTGCCCACCTTCTCGCTGCCCGGCCTGGCCACCGTCCTGGTCTGTGGCCTGGTCACCCTGGCGGTCGGCGTGGGCTTCCTGAGCGGACGCCTCAATGCGCGGCTGCGCACGGGGGCGGCCGCGCTGGCCGGCATCGCCGTGATGCTCGGCCTGATCACGTGGGCCGCGTCCGGCGTCGGGCTGCCGTTCCAGGTCAGCAACCAGCTCGCCGGCACCATCGCCCTGGCCACCCCGCTGGTGCTGGGCACCCTGGGCGGCGTCCTGTGCGAGAACTCCGGCGTGGTCAACGTCGCCATCGAGGGCCAGTTCCTCGTCGCGGCGTTCACGGCGGCGACCGTGGGCTCGGTGACCAAGTCGATCCCGATGGCCCTCGTGGCCGCCATGATCGCGGGCGTCCTGATGGCCGCGATGCTGGCGGTGTTCGCGATCCGCTACATCGTCGACCAGGTCGTCCTGGGCGTCGTGCTCAACCTGTTCGCGTCCGGCCTGACGGGCTTCATCTTCGACCAGCTGGTCCAGCCGAACTCGGGCGCGCTCAACAGCGCCCCGATCATGCAGGCGATCCCGATCCCGGTCCTGTCGGCCATCCCGCTGCTGGGCCCGGTGCTGTTCAACCAGACGATCCTGGTCTACCTGGCGATCCTGTCGGTGTTCATCGTCGCCTTCCTGCTCTACCGCACCCGCTGGGGCCTGCGCGTCCGCTCCGTCGGTGAGCACCCCGCGGCGGCCGACACGGTCGGCATCTCGGTGCGCGCGGTCCGCTGGCAGGCGGTGCTGCTGGGCGGCGTGTTCGCCGGCCTCGGCGGCGCGTTCTTCACGATCGGCTCCACGGGCGCCTTCAACAAGGACATCACCGTCGGTAACGGCTTCATCGCCCTGGCGGCGCTGATCATGGGCCGCTGGCACCCCGTGCGCGCGGCGCTGATGGCCGTGTTCTTCGGCTTCGTCACCCAGCTGGCCACCCAGCTGCAGAGCCTGTCCACGCCGATGCCCAGCCAGTTCCTGCTGATGCTGCCCTACATCGCGACCGTCATCGCGGTGGCCGGCCTCATCGGGCGCTCGCGCGGCCCGGCCGCCGACGGCGTGCCTTATACGAAGTGAATGCGATGCGTGGAGCGGATCGCATGAGCGACGTCATCGACTGGGCCGTCCTGCGCGCCACGGCCCGCGAGGCGTGTGCCACGGCGTACGCGCCCTACTCCGGCTACCCGGTGGGCGCGGCCGCGCTGGTGGACGACGGCCGGGTCGTGTCGGGCTGCAACGTCGAGAACGCCGGGTACGGCGTCACGCTGTGCGCCGAGTGCGGCCTGGTCTCCGACCTCGTGCGCGGCGGGGGAGGGCGCCTGCTCGCGTTCACGTGCTGCAACGGTGAGGGCGACGTGATCATGCCCTGCGGCCGTTGCCGCCAGCTGCTCTGGGAGCACGGCGGGGCCGACCTGCTGGTCGAGACGCCTGAGGGCGTCCTGTCGATGACCGAGGTGCTCCCGCAGGCCTTCGGGCCCGAGGCACTGGGGAAGTGACCACCGTGGACCGGGCAATCGGAAGGCTGCCGAAGGTCGCCCTGCACGACCACCTCGACGGCGGGCTGCGGGCGGCCACGGTCGCCGAGCTGGCCGCCGAGGCGGGCCACCCCCTCCCGGCCCCCGGCGGGGCGCTGGGGGACTGGTTCTTCGACGCCGCTGACTCCGGCTCGCTGGTCCGGTACCTGACGACCTTCGAGCACACCATCGCGGTCATGCAGACCGCTGACCAGCTGCGCCGCGTGGCGCGCGAGTGGGTCGAGGACCTGGCCGCCGACGGCGTCGTGTACGGCGAGGCGCGCTGGGCGCCCGAGCAGCACACGCGCGGGGGCCTGTCCCTCCCGGACGCCGTCGCCGCGGTCGGCGCCGGCCTGGCCGACGGCATGGCCGCGGCGGAGGCCGCTGGGACGCCCTTCGTGGCGCGTCAGCTGGTGACGTCGCTGCGGCACACGCCTCCCAACCCGGAGGTGGTCGAGCTCGCGGTCGCGGGGGAGCACCTCGTCGCCGGCTTCGACCTCGCCGGGCCCGAGGACGGCTTCGGTGCCGAACTGCACGCGGCGTCGTTCGCCCGGCTGCGCCAGACGTTCACCCCGTTCACGGTGCACGCGGGCGAGGCGGCCGGGGTGGCCTCCATCGCGGGCGCGCTCCACGTGGGGGCGCTGCGGCTGGGGCACGGTGTGCGGGTGGTCGAGGACATCACCCGCGACGCGTCCGGCTACCGGCTGGGGCCGGTGGCCCGCTGGGTGCTGGACCGACGCATCCCGCTCGAGGTGAGCCCGAGCTCCAACCTGCAGACGGGCATCTGCGGGACCGTGACCGAACACCCCTTCGGGCTGCTCGAGCGCCTCGGCTTCGTCGTCACGGTCAACTGCGACAACCGGCTGATGAGCCGCACGTCCTCCACGCGCGAGACCGAGCTGCTGGTCGAGGCGTTCGGGTACGGCCCGGCCGACCTCGAGCGGTTCGCCACGGACGCCGCGCGCGCGGCCTTCCTGCCCCACGAGGAGCGGGAACGGCTGGTCGCCGAGGTCATCGCCCCGGCGTACGAGGGCCTCTGATCAGAAGAACAGCTTGACGCCCAGGCCGTGGGCCACGATGCCGGCGATGCCGAGGGTCACCGCGGCGCCGACCACGACGAACGCGGCCCACCCCAGGGCCTTGTGCAGCGCCACGTTCGCGCCGGGCTCGGTCGCGACGGCGAGCTGGCGCACGCCGAGGGAGAACAGGGCCGGCAGGCCGGCGCCCAGCAGCAGGCCGATCGCGAGGACCTTCCACACGGCGTCGAGCGCCGCCATGGCCTGGCTCATCGGGCCACCTCCTCGGTCTGGAGGGCGGCCGGGGTGTCCGGGGCCTCCCAGTCGTCGTTCACGTTGTGGTGCCCGATCGGCTTGATGCGGGAGTGCAGCCACATCCTCAGCGCCAGCCCGCACAGGATCGCGAAGATCGTGACCGGGCCGAGCCAGGGGCCGAGGGTGGTGCCGATCCACCACATGACGGCGCCCACGACGGCCGCGGACGGCAGCGTGATCAGCCAGGCCAGGCCCATGCGGCCGGCGATGCCCCAGCGGACCTCCGCGCGGCGGCCGAGGCCCGAACCCAGGATCGAGCCCGTCGCCACGTGGGTGGTCGAGAGCGCGAAGCCGAGCTGCGAGCTGGACAGGATGACCGCGGCCGAGGAGGCCTCGGCGGCCATGCCCTGCGGCGAGGAGATCTCGACCAGGCCCTTGCCCATGGTGCGGATGATGCGCCAGCCGCCCAGCCAGGTGCCCAGGGCGATGGCGGACGCGCAGGTGACCTTCACCCACAGCGGGATGGCGTGGGTGTCGACCCAGTGCCCGGACGCGATCAGCGCGAGCGTGATCACACCCATGGTCTTCTGGGCGTCGTTGGCGCCGTGCGCCAGGGAGACGAGGGAGGCGGTGCCGACCTGGCCCCAGCGGAAGCCCTTGTCCATGACGGACTCGGCGACGCCGCGGGCGATGCGGAACACCAGCCAGGTGCCGACCATCGCTACGAACACGGCGATGAGCGGGGAGGCAAGGCCGGGGAGGATGATCTTGCCGACCACGCCGTCCAGCTTGGCGCCCTCGCCGACCCACTTGACGCCGTCGACGCCCATGCCGGCGATCGTGGCGCCGATGAGGCCGCCGAACATGGCGTGGGACGAGCTGGAGGGCAGGCCGCGCAACCACGTGAAGAGGTTCCACACGATGGCGCCGATCAGGCCGGCCAGGAGGATCATCAACAGCGGGCGGCCGCCGTCGGTGAGGAGTTCGGTGCGGGGCGTCCCGTCGGGGTTCTGGATGCGGATGACCGCGTTGGTGACCGTGAGGGCCACCTCGACCGACAGGAACGCGCCGATGAGGTTCAGCACGGCGCACAGACCCACGGCGAACTTGGGTGTCAGCGCCTTCGTCGCGATGGACGTCGCCATCGCGTTGGCCGTGTCATGGAAACCATTGGTGAAGTCGAAGGCCAGTGCCGTCACGACGGCCAGCACCAGCAGGACCAACTCAGGGGTCACATCACGAAAGCGTAGCCCGAAGTTCACCCGGAGTTCACCTTCAGGTGGTGGTTGCAGCGACCAATTGAACAGGTAACGTGGGGCGGTGGGCCCGACGGGGTGCAATAGACTCGCGCGCATGACTTCTCGGATCCTCACCGCCGCTGCCTGGCCGTACGCGAACGGGCCGCGCCACATCGGGCACGTGTCCGGCTTCGCCGTGCCCGCGGACGTGTTCTCCCGCTACCAGCGCATGGCGGGCAACGACGTCCTCATGGTGTCGGGGACCGACGAGCACGGCACGGCGATCCAGGTGAAGGCCGACTCCGAGGGCCTGACCGCGCGCCAGACCGCCGACAAGTACCACCAGGTCATCGTCGAGGACCTCCAGGGCCTGGGGCTGTCCTACGACCTGTACACCCGCACGACGACGCTGAACCACCGCGCGGTCGTGCAGGAGCTGTTCACCTCGCTGCACCGCAACGGCTACGTGGTCGCCAAGACCCAGCAGGGCGCGATCTCCCCGTCGACCGGGCGCACGCTGGCCGACCGCTACATCGAGGGCGAGTGCCCGCACTGCGGCTTCGACGGGGCCCGTGGCGACCAGTGCGACAACTGCGGCCGCCAGCTCGACCCGACCGACCTGAAGAACCCGCGCAGCCGGATCAACGGGGAGGTGCCCCAGTTCGTCGAGACCGAGCACTTCTTCCTCGACCTGCCGGCCCTCGCCGAGCAGCTGCAGCAGTGGCTCGCCACCCGCACCGACTGGCGTCCGAACGTCATCCGGTTCAGCGAGCAGTTCGCCAAGGAGCTACAGCCCCGCGCGATCACCCGCGACCTCGACTGGGGTGTCCCGATCCCGCTCGAGGGCTGGTCCGACGCCGCCATGAAGCGCATCTACGTGTGGTTCGACGCGGTCATCGGTTACCTGTCCGCCTCGGTGGAGTGGGCCAAGCGCGCCGGCGACCCCGACGCCTGGAAGAAGTGGTGGCACGACGGTGGCTCCGAGTCGTACTACTTCATGGGCAAGGACAACATCACCTTCCACACGGTCATCTGGCCCGGCATCCTGCTGGGCGCCAACGGCGCCGGCTCACTCGGAGGCACCCCGTCGGAGGTCCTCGGCACCCTCGACCTGCCCACCGAGATCGTGAGTTCGGAGTTCCTGACCATGTCGGGCTCGAAGTTCTCCAGCTCGCGCAACAAGGTGATCTACGTGCGCGACTTCCTCGCCGAGTTCGGCCCCGACGCCCTGCGCTACTACATCGCGGTGGCCGGCCCCGAGAACCAGGACACCGACTTCACCTGGGACGAGTTCGTCCGCCGCACCAACTACGAGCTCGCCAACGAGTGGGGCAACCTCGTGAACCGCTCGGTGTCGATGGCGCACAAGAACGTGGGTGCGATCCCCGCCGCCGGCGAGCTGATGGACACCGACCGCGCCCTGCTGGACGCCTGCCGCACCGGCTACGACACCATCGGCGAGCTGCTGGGCCGGGCCAAGTTCAAGCAGGCGATCACCGAGGCCATGCGCATCGTGTCGCTGGCGAACAAGTACCTCTCCGACGAGGAGCCCTGGAAGAAGAAGGACGACCCGGCCCGCCGGGACACCATCCTCCACGTGGCGCTGCAGGCCGTGCAGGACTGCAACACCCTGCTGACGCCGTTCCTGCCCCACGCCGCTCAGAAGGTGTACGAGGCGCTTGGCGGCACGGGCGTGTGGGCGGCCCAGCCCGAGATCGTCACCGTCTCCGAGGAGGGCGCGCCCGACTACCCGGTGCTCATGGGCGACTACGCGTCCGAGGGGGCCCGCTGGGCGTCGACGCCGATCGCGGTCGGGACGAAGCTGGCCAAGCCCACGCCGATCTTCGCCAAGCTCGACGACAAGCTGGGCGAGACCGGGCCCGCCTGGGCCCCCGTCCAGGCGGACTGAGCCGTGACGGCGTCCGGGCCGGAGCAGTGGGCCGCCGTCGACGAACGGCTGGCCGTCTTCGCCCGCGAGGACGCCGTGCTCGCCGCCGCGCGCACCTCGACCGAGGTCTCCAGCCCGGGCATCCAGGTGTCGCGGCAGATGGGCCGGATGCTGCACATCCTGGCCCTCGCCTCGGGTGCGCGCCGGGTGCTGGAGTTCGGCACGCTGGCCGGCTACTCCACGATCTGGCTCGCGCGCGCGGTGGGCCCGTCGGGACGCGTGGTCTCGATCGAGCTCGACCGCGCCAACGCCGCGGTCGCGCGGGGCCACCTCGAGGACGCCGGCGTCTCGGCCTGGGTCGACATCCACTGCGGCCCCGCCGCGGAGGTGTCCGGGCGGATGGTGGCGGCCGGGGTCGAGCCCTTCGACCTGGTGTTCATCGACGCCGACAAGCAGAACCTGCCCACCTACGTGGAGCGGGCCCTCGAACTCACCCGCCCGGGGGCCCTGATCGTCATCGACAACATCGTCCGCGGCGGGAGGGTCCTCGACCCGGGTGACGACCCGCAGGTGCAGGGCGTGGTCCGCGCGCTGGCGGCGCTCCAGGGCGACGACCGCGTCCAGGTCTCGATCACGCAGACGGTGGGGGAGAAGGGCTGGGACGGGTTCGCGCTCGTGCGGCGGGTGTCCTGACGCGGGGTCAGGCCGGGGCCACGGCGTCCGGCTCGGGGTCGCGCGCGTAGCGGGCGGCCAGCCAGGAGCACGCCATGAGCTGCGCCTGGTGGAACACCATCAGCGGGAGCATGATCAGGCCGATCGGCTGCCCCGCGAAGAGCACCGTGGCCATCGGCAGGCCGGTGGCCAGCGACTTCTTGGTGCCGCACATCTGGATGGCGATGGCGTCCGCGCGGTTGAAGCCCAGGCGCCTGGCGGTGAACCAGGTGAACCACAGCATGAACGCCAGCAGGACAAGGCACACCACGACGAGCGCGACGATGTCGACCCAGCCGACCATCGACCAGATGCCCTCACGGATGCCCTGGGAGAACGCCGCGTACACGACCATCACGATGGACGCCTGGTCGAAGAGCTTGAGCTTCTTGTGCCGGGCGACGAAGTCGGCGGTCCAGCGGCGGGACAGCTGGCCGAGGATGAACGGCAGCAGGATCTGCACGACGAGGTCGACGATCGACCCCAGGCCGACGTTCGCGTTGCCGGTGGTGTTCATCAGCGCGATCGCGAGCAGCGGGGTGAGGAACACGCCCAGGAGGTTCGAGGCCGACGCGCTGACGATCGCTCCGGCCACGTTGCCGCGCGCGATCGAGGTGAAGTTGATCGAGCTCTGCACGGTCGAGGGGCACAACGTCACGTACACCATGCCGGGGATCAGCGCGGGGGCCAGCGCCCAGCCGGGCAGCAGGCCGATCGCCAGGCCGATCAGGGGGAACACGACGAACGTGAACGCCAGGATCGTCAGGTGCAGCTTCCAGTGCTTGAGGCCGCGCAGCGCCTCCTCGGGGTGTAGTCGGGCGCCGTAGAGGAAGAACAGGCAGAAGATGGCCACCTTGGTGGCCACCGACAGCACCTGCGCACCGATCCCGGTCGTGGGCAGGAAGGACGCCACGACCGCCGCGGCGATGATCGCCATCAGGAAGGGGTCGAGCTTGATCCGTGCCGTGCGTGCCACGCGGCCACCCTAGTGGCTACGACCGGTGCGACCTCCGTCTGGCCGGGGGTCGACCCGGGGAGCGGGCACCGTGGCCCCGCGCCGGTTCCACCCGACCGGATGGCTTCAGCAAGGTGGGGGACATGACGAACACGATCACCCCCACCGGTTCCTGGGCCCCGCCCGCCGCCCCCGTCCCCGCCGCCCCCGTGCCGCTCGAGCCGGCCCCCGGCACCCCCTACCAGCACGTCTTCCGCGAGCCCGGCCGCCGCTGGTGGCGTCCCTTCGCCTCGTTCGGTGTGTTCGCCGCCGTCTACCTCGGCATCTCGATCGCCATGGGCCTCGTGCTCGGCCTGGTCGTCGTGGCCGGCCTCAGCGCCGCACCCGACCCCGAGGCGCTCGTGACCGGCGTCGGCCTGTCCGGCTGGACGAGCGTCGGCGCCCTGCTGGCCATGAACCTCGCCTTGGCCGCGCTCATCCCGTCGGTGCTCATCGCCAACAAGGTCGCGCACCGCCGGCCCGCCGGCTACACGCACTCGGTGACCGGCCGCTTCCGGTTCGGCTGGTTCGGGATCGTCACCGCCGTCCTCACGCCCATCTGGCTGCTCTACGTCGTCATCGCCTGGTTCCTCGAGCCCGTCCCGCTGTTCACCCACGTCGAGTCCCTCGGCGTCACCGCCGCCCTCATCGCGGTCTGCCTGCTCACCACCCCGCTCCAGGCCGCCGGCGAGGAGTACTTCTTCCGCGGCTGGCTCGTGCAGAACATCGGCGTCGCGATCCCGCGTCCCGTCGTCGCCCTCGTCGTCCCCACCGTCGTGTCGGCCGGCCTGTTCGCCCTGGCCCACGGCAGCTTCGACCCGTGGATCATCGTCTCGCTGGCCGCCATGGCCGTGGCCGCCTGCTGGCTGACCTGGCGCACCGGCGGCCTCGAGGCCGCGGTGGCCCTCCACACGGTCAACAACGTGGTGATCATCGTCGGCCAGGCCGCCCTCGGCGTCCCGCTGATGGCGAACATGGTCACCGAGCAGAGCCAGGGCACCGTGACCGGCGCCGTCCTCGGCGTCGTGTCCTCGCTCGTGGCCGTCGGGGTCGTGGAGCACCTCGCCCGCCGACGCGGCATCACCCCCACCCGCTGACCCTCCCACCCACCCCCGGGGCCCGCACCGAGCACGGTGCGGGCCCCGCTAAGGTTTCGGCCATGGTCGAGGTGATGGACTTCCGGGAGATGGGCGAGGCCCTCGGGGACGCGTGCGCGGTGTTGCGCAGCAACGCGGGGACGGCGGGTCTGGCCGCGCCGGTGCCGACGTGCCCCGGGTGGACCGTGCACGACCTCGTCGCCCACCAGGGCCTGGTCCACCGGTGGGCGGCCGCCTACATCGCGCGGACGGGGCGCCCCGCGCCCGACGCGATCGTGCTCGCCGAGGCCGACGCCGCGCCCGACCTGCTCGACTGGTTCGACGAGGGCATGGTCGTACTCCTCAACGCCGTGGCCAACGCGCCGGCCGACCTCGACGTGAAGTTCTTCCTGCCCGACGCCCCGCCCCCGCGCGACGCCTGGCTGCGCCGCCAGGTCCACGAGACCACGATCCACGCCGTCGACGCGATGGCCGCCCGGCTGGGCCGCGCCCCGCGAGCCGACGAGGTCTGGGTCAAGCCGTGGCTGGCGGCCGACGGTGTCGACGAGGTGCTCACCGGGTTCGTGGTGCGCCGCAACCCGCAGACGTCGCTCCCGCGCACGCAGACCGTGCTGTTCAAGGCGACCGACGTCGACCGCTCGTGGCTGGTCCGGTTCACCCACGACGGCGCGGTGACCACGCGCGACACCCCCGACGAGCCCGCCGACGTCACGGTCACCGGGACCGCCCGCGAGCTGTACCTGTCCGTGTGGAACCGCGGGCGGGAGGCCGAGGCGTCCGACCCCACCTGGTGGGACGACTGGGCCGAGCACGTCAAGGTCACCTGGGCGTGAACCGCGTCCCGGTCACGGACGCCGCCGACCCGCGCCTGTCCGACTACGTCGCCCTGCGCGACACGTCCCTCCGCAAGAGCCTCGAGTCCGAGCGCGGCCTGTTCATCGCGGAGGGCGAGAAGGTCATCCGACGGGCGATCGAGGCCGGGCACCGCCCGCGCTCGTTCCTGCTCGCCGAGCGCTGGATCCCCGGCCTGGCCGACCTGATCGACCTGCACCCCGACGCCCCGGTCTACGTCGTCAGCGAGGACCTGGCCGAGGCCGTCACGGGGTTCCACGTGCACCGCGGCGCGCTGGCGTCCCTGCACCGCGCCGAGCCCACGCCGATGGCCGACCTGCTCGGCCTGCGCCGGCTCGTCGTGGCCGAGGACATCGTCGACCACACCAACGTGGGGGCGATCCTCCGCAACGCCGCCGGCCTCGGCTGGGACGGCGTCCTGCTCGCCCCGCGGGCGGCCGACCCGCTCTACCGGCGCTCGATCAAGGTCAGCATGGGCACGGTGTTCTCCCTGCCGTGGGCCCGCGTCGACGACTGGGCGACCGCCATCCCGTCGCTGCGGGCGGCCGGCTTCACCGTGGTCGCGCTCGCGCTCACCCCGGACGCCGTCGGCCTGGACGACCTCGTGGCCGCGGGCGTGCCCGACAAGCTGGCGATCGTGGTCGGCACCGAGGGGGAGGGGCTGTCGCGCCGCTGGATCGAGCAGGCGGACGCCGTGGTCTCGATCCCCATGGCCCACGGGGTCGACTCGCTCAACGTCGCCGCCGCCACGGCCGTGGCGTGCTGGGCGCTGCGCTGAGCCGCGGTTCGGCCGGGCTCAGTCCTCGTCGGCGAACTTCTTCTTGGGGGTGACCGGCCAATCCTCGGGGTAGAGGTGGGCCAAGTCGTTCTTCTGCTGCTCGAGGTGGCGGTAGCTGCGCGAGGACAGCCGGTCGCCGAAGACGATGCCGTTGAGGTGGTCGGTCTCGTGCTGCAGGCAGCGGGCCAGCGTGCCGTCGCCGGTCACGGTGACCTCGTTGCCCCACGGGTCCAGACCGGTGCAGGTGGCGGTGTCGGGACGCGCCAGCGGCTGGTAGCCGCCGGGGAAGGAGAGGCAGCCCTCCTCGGACTTGTCCAGCGAGCGGTCCTTGCCCGTCGGGGTGGTCACGACAGGGTTGCAGATCGCTCCCACGTGGATGCGCTCGTCGGCGTCGGGGCACTCGTACACGAACAGCGAGATGCCCAGGCCGACCTGCGTCGCGGCCAGCCCCACGCCGCGGGCGGCGCGCATCGTGGCGAACATGTCGCGCACCAGCTGGTGCAGCTCGTCGTCGAAGGACGTGACCGGCTTCGTCTCCTCGTGCATCACCGGGGTGCCCCACCGGGTGATGGGCAGCACGGTGCCGCCGGTCATGAGGTCCTCGATCGCCATGTCTTCTCCGTTCGCGTGGCTGGTCGTCGGGCAACCCGTCCATTCTGGCACGCTGGCCGACATGGACCCCGCCCAGCCCGACGCCGGCCTCCTCGCCGACCTCGACGCTTGGGGCGAGCACCTGCGCCTGGGCCGCAACCTGTCCCCGCACACCCTGCGTGCCTACGCCGGCGACCTGCTCGACCTCGCCACGTGGGTGGCGACCCGGGGGGTCTCGGCCTGGGGGCAGGTCGACCACCGCCTCCTGCGGGCCTGGCTGGCCGACCTGCACCGCCGAGGGGCCGAGCGCACCACGATGGCCCGGCGGGCCACCGCCGCGCGGGTGTTCCTCGCCTGGGCACACGCCGAGGGCCGCATCCCCACCGACCCGGGCAGCGCGCTGCAGGCACCGCGGGCGTCCCGCACGCTGCCGCCCACCCTCGACCAGGGCGTCGTGGACGCCGTGTTCGACCACCTCGCCGCCCGGGTCGAGGCCGCCGAGGACACCGCCGCCCGCGCCACCGCGCTGCGCGACCTCGCCATGGTCGAGGTGCTGTACTCCTCGGGGTTGCGCGTCGCCGAGCTGTGCGGGCTCGACCGCGACGGGATCGACGAGGCCCGCGGGCTGTTGCGCGTGCGAGGCAAGGGCGACAAGGAGCGCTCCACCCCGCTCGGCGACCCGGCACGACGGGCGCTGGCCGACTGGCTCGGCGTGCGGTCCCTCCTCGCCGGGCCGGACGCCGGGGCGGCCGTGTTCGTGGGCTCGCGCGGGGCGCGCATCGACCCCCGCGTGGTGCGCCGGGTCGTGCACGCCGCGCTCGACGCTGTGCCGGACGCCCCCGACCTGGGCCCACACGGACTGCGCCACGCGATGGCCACCCACCTGCTCGAGGGCGGCGCCGACCTGCGCTCGGTGCAGGAGATCCTCGGGCACGCCTCGCTGGGCACGACGCAGATCTACACCCACGTCACCAATGAAAGACTCCGGGACGCCTTCCGCCAGGCGCACCCCCGGGCGTGAGAGGCTGCGCGGATGGCGCACGAGACGAGGACCACACCGCGCGAGGGCGGCGTGCTGGCCGCGACGCCTGAGGGGCGCGGCCTCACCCAAGCCACCGCTGCGGGTCGACGTGCCGCCCGTCGGCCTTGACGCCGAAGTGCAGGTGGCAGCCGGTCGACCAGCCGGTCGTGCCCATCGTGCCCACCAACTGCCCGCGCGCCACCCGTTCGCCCGTGCGGACCCGGTAGCCCTGCGCGTGCAGGTACACGGTCTCGAGGCCGACCCCGTCCACCGGCCCGTGGGCCAGCACCAGCCGCCACCCGCCCGAGGCGTCGAACCCCATGTGCCGCACCACCCCGTCGGCGGCCGCGTACAGCGGGGTGCCGCACGGCGCGGAGAGGTCGATGCCGTTGTGCATGCGCCACTGCTTGAAGATCGGGTGCAGCCGCATCCCGAACACGCTGGTCACCCGCCCGGCCGACGGGCGGGTCAGGGGGCCGCTCCCGCCCGGACCACCCGGGCCGGTGCCCAGTGCGGCCGCGGCTCGCTCGCGCCCGGCGGCCCGCTCCTCGACCTCGGCCACCGCGCTGTCGGGCAGCAACCGCAGGGACGCGGCGACCAGCGACAACGGGTCGAGGTAGTCCTGGCCCCGCCGCAGGCCCCAGTGCAGGCAGGCGGCGGCCGGGCACGGCGCGTGGCCGGCCGCGAGGCGTCCGACCTCGTCGCCGGAGGCGACCGCCTGCCCGACCGCGACGTTCGCGTGCACGGGCTCCAGCGTCGTCCGCTCCGCCCCGTGGCTGACGACCACGACCGGCTTGCCGCCGACCTGGCCGGCGAACGACACGACCCCGGCGACCGGGGCGCGCACCACCTCACCCGGCTCGCCGGCCAGGTCGACGCCCCGGTGCCCTGCCGCCCAGCGCACCTCGGGCGGGTCGAAGCCCCGCACCACCGCTCCGGGCAGCGGCCACCCGCCGCCGGACGCCCCCGCGGGCGGGGCCCCCGCCACCGCCAGCACGACCCCGAGCACCACCAGCCACGCCACCGACCTCGTCATGCCCCTTAGGTTTAGGCGGCGCCTGTCAACCGGTTTGGCGGGCGGGTGCACGGGGCCGTAGCATGGCCCCAGCGACCCGGCAGATCCGGGTCGACTTCGCGTGCAGGCCACGTCGAACCCCTTCAGGTCCCCGGTGACGGGGTGGGGGAGCGGCGCTGCACCAGGCGGGGCTGATCGTCAGCCCCACGAACCGAACCAGGCGGTCTCGCCCGGGCGCGTGAGCGTGCCGTGGCCCGTCCGCCGAGAAAGGAACGGCCATGGCCGTCGTGACCACGCGTCAGCTGCTCGAGAGCGGTGTCCACTTCGGGCACCAGACCCGTCGTTGGAACCCCAAGATGAAGCGCTTCATCTTCGGTGAGCGCAACGGCATCTACATCATCGACCTGCAGCAGTCCCTCACCTACATCGACAAGGCCTACGGCTTCGTCCGCGACACCGTCGCGCGCGGCGGCCAGATCCTGTTCGTCGGCACCAAGAAGCAGGCCCAGGAGGCCATCGCCGAGCAGGCCACCCGCGTCGGCATGCCCTACGTGAACCAGCGCTGGCTGGGCGGCATGCTCACCAACTACGCCACCATCTCCAAGCGCACCGCGAAGATGAAGGAGCTCGAGGCGATCGACTTCACCAACGTCGCCGCCTCCGGCCTCACCAAGAAGGAGCTCCTGCAGCAGGAGCGCAAGAAGGAGAAGCTCGAGAAGACCCTCGGCGGCATCCGCGACATGCACAAGCTGCCGCAGGCGCTGTGGGTCGTCGACACCAAGAAGGAGCACCTCGCGATCGACGAGGCGCGCAAGCTGCGCATCCCGATCGTCGGCATCCTCGACACCAACTGCGACCCCGACGAGGTCGACTACGCCATCCCGGGCAACGACGACGCGATCCGTTCCGTCGCGCTGCTGACCCGCATCATCGCGGACGCCGCGGCCGAGGGCCTGCTGGCCCGCAGCTCCGGCGGTGTGGCCACCGGTGCGGCCGAGGCCGAGCCGATGGCCGAGTGGGAGCGCGAGCTCCTGGGTGCCACCGAGGAGGCCCCGCGCGTCCACACCGAGACAGCCGCCGAGGGCGTCGCCGCCCTGGCCGACCCCGAGGTGCCGGTCGACGCGGCCCCCGAGAGCGTCCACGCCCAGGACCCGGCCGAGGGCCCGGCGTCCGTCGAGTCGCCCGAGTCGGCCGACTCCCCGGAGTCCGCGGACTCGCCCGAGTCGCCGGCCAGCCCGGCGTCGGCGTCCGACGACGAGTGACCTGACCCCCAAGCGAACCAACCAAGGAAGCGAGACAGCACATGGCAATCACTGCCGCTGACGTGAAGAAGCTCCGCGACGCCACGGGCGCCGGGATGATGGACGCCAAGAAGGCCCTGACGGAGGCGAACGGCGACTTCGAGGCCGCCACCGAGATCCTCCGCGTGACCGGTGCCGCCAAGGTGTCGAGCCGCTCCGACCGTGAGGCCACCAACGGCCTCGTGGCCGCCGCCGGCACCACGCTGGTCCAGCTGGGCGCCGAGACCGACTTCGTCGCCAAGAACGACGAGTTCGTCGCCCTGGCCAACGAGATCGTCGCCGCCGTGGACGCCGCGGGCGCCACCGACCTGGAGGCCGCCAAGGCCGTCAAGCTCGGCGAGGGCACCGTCGAGGAGGCCGTCCAGGCCCTGGCCGCCAAGATCGGCGAGAAGCTCGAGCTGGCCGCCGTGGCCCACTACGAGGCCCCGGTCGCGATCTACCTCCACCGCCGCAGCCAGGACCTGCCCCCGCAGGTCGGCGTGATGGTCGAGTACGAGGGCGGCACCGAGGAGTTCGTGCGCGGCATCGGCATGCAGATCGCCGCCATGCAGCCGCAGTGGCTCTCCCGCGAGGACGTCCCCGCCGACGTCATCGAGAAGGAGCGCCACGTGGCCGAGCTCACCGCCAAGGAGGAGGGCAAGCCCGAGAACATCATCCCCCGCATCGTCGAGGGTCGTCTCGGTGGCTTCTACAAGGAGGTGACCCTGCTCGAGCAGGCGTCCGTCTCCGACGACAAGAAGAACGTGGGGCAGCTCCTCAAGGAGAACGGCGTGACCGTCAAGCGCTTCGTGCGCCTGTCGGCCGGCGCCTGAGCGACGACCGGCTCGGCCCTCGGGCCGATCCACTAGAGTGGCGTGCGCCGCGGAGACGCGGTGCACGCCACTTCGCACACCCGGCCACCGACGAAGGAGAACCCATGCCCGCGTACGACCGCATCCTGCTCAAGTTGTCGGGAGAGGCGTTCGGCGGGGGATCGGTGGGTGTCGACCCCGACATCATCGCGGGCATCGCCGGTGAGATCGCCGAGATCGTGGCCGCCGGCACGCAGGTCGCGATCGTGACCGGTGGCGGCAACTTCTTCCGCGGGGCCCAGCTGCAGCAGCGGGGCATGGACCGCCGTCGCGCCGACTACATGGGGATGCTCGGCACGGTCATGAACTGCCTGGCCCTGCAGGACTTCCTCGAGCAGGCCGGCGTCCCCACGCGCGTGCAGACCGCCATCACGATGGGCCAGGTCGCCGAGCCGTACATCCCGCTGCGCGCCGTGCGCCACCTCGAGAAGGGCCGCGTGGTCCTGTTCGGCGCCGGCTCCGGCATGCCGTTCTTCTCCACCGACACCGTCGCCGCCCAGCGCGCCCTCGAGATCGGCGCGAACGTGCTGCTGATGAGCAAGA
The DNA here is from genome assembly GCF_014164675.1 of Propioniciclava sp. MC1683. Classification (NCBI taxonomy): domain Bacteria; kingdom Bacillati; phylum Actinomycetota; class Actinomycetes; order Propionibacteriales; family Propionibacteriaceae; genus Propioniciclava; species Propioniciclava sp. MC1683. The sequence goes on from NZ_JACJFX010000007.1 coordinate 94,903, forward strand.
ACGGCACCGACGGCGTCTACGACTCCGACCCGCGCACGAACCCCGACGCGCGTCGCTACGACGACCTCAGCTACACCGACTTCCTCGCCCAGGACCTGAAGGTGGCCGACGCGACCGCCGTCAGCCTGGCCCGCGACAACGGCCTGCCCATGGTCTTCTTCGACCTCGGCGTCCGTGGCAACATCGCCCGGGTCGTCAATGGTGAGAAGATCGGTACCACCGTCCACGCCTGAGACCCGACCGAGACCGAAACGACGAAGGAGCATTCGACGATGATCGCCGACATCCTGAAGACCGCCGAGAGCAAGATGCAGGGCACGATCGAGCACGTCAAGGAGGAGCTGGGCGGCATCCGGACCGGTCGCGCGCACCCCGCCATGTTCAACAAGATCATGGTCGACTACTACGGCACGCCCACGCCGCTGCAGCAGCTGGCCACGTTCCAGGTCCCCGAGGCCCGCACCGTGCTGATCAGCCCCTTCGACCGGGGCTCGATGAACGCCATCGAGAAGGCGATCCGCGACTCCGACCTCGGCGTGAACCCGGCCAACGACGGCCAGCACATCCGCCTGGTGCTGCCGCAGCTCACCGAGGAGCGCCGCAAGGAGTACATCAAGCTCGCCCGGCACAAGGCCGAGGAGGCCCGCATCGCCGTGCGCAGCAACCGCCGCCACGCCGTCGACTCCATCAAGAAGCTGGAGAAGGACAAGGAGGTGGGCGAGGACGACGCCCGCCACGGCGAGAAGCAGCTCGACACGCTCACCAAGAAGTACGAGGAGCAGGTCAACGAGTTGCTGAAGGCCAAGGAAGCCGACCTCCTCGAGGTCTGAGTGACCGACCAGGCGGCCGTCGCGCCCAAGAAGAAGCGGTCCGCGGGCAGGGACCTGCCCGCGGCGATCGCGGTGGGCGTGGGCCTGCTGGCCCTGCTCGTCGTCACCCTGACGTGGTGGCACTGGGGCTTCATCCTGCTCGTCGCGCTGATGCTCAGCCTGGGCGCCATCGAGGTGCACCAGGCGCTGAAGCGCCTCGGCATGAACGCCGCCGTGGTGCCGATCGTGATCGGGACGATCGGCATGATCGTGGGCACCTACGCCGCCGCCACCGGCGTCGGCACGCAGCTGGAGGCCCAGCTCGGCACCAACTTCGGCATGCCGTGGCACTCGGTGCTGCTGATGTTCCTCGGCGCCACCGTGCTGGCCGCCCTCATCGTGCGGTTCCCCAAGGGTCACGAGAACTTCGTCCGGGACGCCGCCGCCTCGGTCTTCATCATCGGCTACATCGCCCTGCTGGGCTCCTTCACCGCGCTCATCCTCGCCGGCGAGCACGGCGCCGCCCGCATGGTCACCTTCCTGCTCTGCGTGGTCGCCAACGACACCGGCGGCTACGCCGTGGGCGTCCTGTTCGGCCGGACGCCGCTGGCCCCGGCCATCAGCCCCAAGAAGACGTGGGAGGGCCTGGCCGGTTCGCTGCTGTTCGCGATGGCGACCGGCGCCGCCCTGGCCCACTGGGTGCTGGACGTGGACTGGTGGGTGGGCGTCCTCCTGGGGGCGGCCTGCGTGTTCTTCGGCACGTGCGGTGACCTGATCGAGTCGTCGATCAAGCGCGACGTCGGCATCAAGGACATGAGCTCGATCCTCCCGGGCCACGGCGGCGTGATGGACCGCCTCGACTCGATGCTCGTCGCGGCCGCCCCCGCGTGGCTGGTCATGTACCTCTTCGTCCCCGGCGGGTAGCCTTCGGTGCGATGACCGAGGGACTGACCGACGCCGAGCGCTCACGCGCCGACGAGCTGGACGCCCACGCCCGCGCCGGGCGTGTGCTCCCGCTCGTCTTCGACGCCCCCCGACGCGGCAAGCCGCCGCGCCACTGGGCCGACCTCGCCCCCGCCGAGCGGAAGCCCGCGGCGGTCGAGGCGGGGCTGCCCGGGTTCCGGGCCTCCCAGTTCGACACGCACTACTACGCCCAGGCCAGCACCGATCCCACGTCGTGGACCGACCTGCCCGCCGCCCTGCGGGAGCAGGCGAAGGTCACCTTCTTCCCCGACCTGCTGACCGAGGTGCGGGTGCAGACCGCCGACGAGGGCACGACGGTCAAGACCCTGTGGCGCCTGCACGACGGCAACCTCGTCGAGAGTGTGCTCATGGAGTACGGCGTCCCGGGCAAGCGCTCCAGCGGCAGCGGGCGGCACCGCGCCACCCTGTGCATCTCCTCCCAGGCGGGGTGCGGCATGGCCTGCCCGTTCTGTGCGACCGGCCAGGGCGGGCTGCAGCGCAACCTGTCGACCGCCGAGATCGTCGAGCAGGTCGTCGCTGCGATGCAGCGGGTCCGGCTCAACAACATCGTGTTCATGGGTATGGGCGAGCCGATGGCGAACTACAACGCGATCATGGGTGCCATCCGTCGCATGACCGACGACCTGGGCCTCTCGGCGCGCGGCATCACCGTCTCCACCGTCGGGCTCGTGCCCCGCATCGAGCAACTGGCCACCGAGGGCCTGCCGCTGACCCTCGCGGTCAGCCTGCACGCGCCCGACGACGAGCTCCGCGACACCCTGGTGCCGATCAACACCCGCCACAAGGTCGGCGAGGTCGTCGACGCGGCCCACCACTACTTCACGACCACCGGGCGACGCGTCTCGATCGAGTACGCGCTCATCCGCGACGTCAACGACCAGGCCTGGCGCTCCGACGCCCTGGCCGACCTCCTGACCAAGAACGGACGCGGCGCGGGCTGGGTCCACGTGAACCCGATCCCGCTCAACCCGACGCCCGGCTCGAAGTGGACGGCCTCGCGCCGCCACGACGAGCAGGAGTTCGTGCGCCGCCTCAACGCGCGGGGCATCGCGGCGACGATCCGGGACACCCGGGGTCAGGAGATCGACGGCGCCTGCGGGCAGCTCGCGGCCAAGGAACGCTGATGGGCTACTTCTCCGCCCGCCCCGTCGGGCCGCCCTTCAGGCTGTTCGGGACCCGCCACCTCCTCGCGCTGGCGGGGACCGGGCTCGGCGTGGCCGGGACCATCGCCCTGGGCCGTCGCCAGGGCGAGGCCGGACGCCGGGCCACCAAGGCGGCCATCATCGCCGGGCTGTGGGGCCAGGAGGTGGCCTACCACGCGTGGAAGGCCCGCCACGGGGCCTGGAACCTCCAGGAGATGCTCCCGCTCCACCTGTGCTCGGTCCTGGTGTGGGCCGGCGGGACCAACCTCATCCGTCCCACGCAGTTGGGCGACGACATCACCTGGTTCTGGGGGCTGTCGGGCGCGCCCCAGGCGCTGCTCACCCCCGACCTGGCCGACTTCGGCGACCGGCACTTCCGGTTCCACCAGTTCTTCGTCAGCCACGGCTTCCTGCTGACGGTGCCGCTGTGGCAGGTCTTCGTCGAGGGGCGTCGGCCGACCGCGGCCGGGGGCGTCCGGGCGTTCGGGATGCTGCTCGCCCAGGCCGCGCTGGCGCACGCGGTCAACCGCAGGCTGGGCAGCAACTACATGTTCGTGACGCGCAAGCCGGACACGGCCAGCATCCTCGACAAGCTGCCGCCCTGGCCGGGCTACATCCCGTGCCTGGCGGTGATGGCGGCGGCGGTGTTCGCCGCCGAGTACGCCCCCTTCACGGTCGCCGACGCCCTGCGCGCACGGCGCCCGCGCCGGCGCGACGCCTGATCACCCCAGCAGGGCGAGCACCTCGTCGACCGAGTCGACCAGGTGGATGTGCGGCTCCATGATCCGGCCCTTCGCCAGCGCCTTCAGCAGCGGCCAGGCCGGCACCACCCGCGTCCAGTAGTCGTGCCCGAGCAGCACCATCGGGCGCAGGTCCAGCTCCTCCAGGGCGTAGTAGTTGCGGGTCAGCGCCTGGAAGATCTCCTGCGTCGTGCCCGCACGCCCGGGGGAGTAGACGATCCCCGCCCCGCACAGGCGCAGCAGGATGTCCTCGCGGATCGCGTTGTCGAAGTACTTGGCGATGCCGCCGGCGAACACGTTGGGCGGCTCGTGGCCGTAGTACCAGGTGGGCACTCCGACAGACAGCCGCGAGCAGTCCCAGCGCTCGCGGACGGTGAATCCCGCCGCGGCCCACACGCCGGGGTCGGGCGTGAAGGAGGGCGTCGCGGCGAGCGCCGCGCAGGCCTCGACCAGGGCCTCCGGCCCGTCGCGGAAGCTCGCGCCCAGGTTGGCCGCCTCCATCAGGCCGGGGCCGCCGCCGGTCAGCACCAGGTGGCCGGCCTCGGCCAGCCCGTGGCCCAGCCGGGCGGCCTGGACGAACTCGGGCGCGCCGCGCACCACCGAGTGGCCGCCCATCACCCCGACGCCGCTGCGGGGGTCGGTGACGACGTCGTTGAGTGCGTCGCTGATGAAGTGGTCGTGGAGCGACTGGGCCAGCGTGGCGTCCAGCAGCCGGGCGCGGTCGCGCAGCGTCCAGCCGTAGACGCGCGCATCCGGGGTGCCCGCGTAGCCCTCGGCGAGGCCGGCGTAGAGGTCCTCGGGCGCGTACAGCCGCGACGGGTAGGCGTCGAAGGGCAACTGCGGCAGGCGGGGGAAGATGGACGCCCCGCGGCCGGCCAGGTCGGCCGCCACCCGGTGCTTGAGCCGGCAGCCGAGGAAGAACGCGTTCTGCACCGGGACGCGCTCGAGCACGTCGCCGCGCCCGCGCAGGTCCAGCGCGTGCACCACGCAGCCGGCGAGGGACTTCTCGGCGCGGAGGTGGGCGTCCAGGGCCTCGATGGTCTCGATCTCGGCGCGCATGGTGAGAGACTAGCTCCCGTGCGTGACGTCGTGATCCTCGGCAGTACCGGTTCCATCGGCACCCAGGCGCTGGACGTGATCGCGTCCCGGCGCGACCGGTTCACCGTGGTCGCGCTGACCGCCGGCGGGTCGCAGCTCGAGCTGCTGGCCGAGCAGGTGCGCACCTTCGCCCCCCGCCTCGTCGCGGTGCCGGACGCCGCGGTCGCGCCCCTGCGCGGGCTCCTGACCGGCGTCGAGGTGGAGATCCTCGGCGACGGCGGCAACGCGACCGCCGCCCGCCTGCCCTGCGACGTCGTGCTCAACGCGATCACCGGCGCCGCCGGCCTGCTGGCCACGCTGGCCACCCTCGAGGCCGGGACGACGCTGGCGCTGGCCAACAAGGAGTCCCTCGTCATCGGCGGCCGCCTGGTGACCGACGCCGCGGCCCCGGGCCAGCTGGTCGCCGTCGACTCCGAGCACTCGGCGTTCGCCCAGGCGCTGCGCGCCGGCCGCGCCGAGGAGGTCCGCCGGCTGGTGCTCACGGCGTCCGGGGGGCCGTTCCGCGGCCGCTCGCGCGCCGAGCTGGTCGACGTCACGCCCGAGCAGGCGATGGCGCACCCCACCTGGAACATGGGCCGGGTCATCACCATCAACTCGGCCACCCTGGTCAACAAGGGCCTCGAGCTGATCGAGGCCGCCCTGCTCTACGGCGTCGACTACGACGCCATCACCGTCGTGGTGCACCCGACCTCCGACGTGCACTCGATGGTCGAGTTCGTCGACGGCTCCACCATCGCGCAGGCGTCCCCGCCCGACATGCGCCTGCCGATCGCCCTCGGCCTGGCCTGGCCCGAGCGGGTGCCCGACGCGGCCGCCGCCTACGACTGGTCGGTGCCGCGCAGCTGGTCGTTCGAGCCCCTCGACTCCGAGGCGTTCGGCGCGGTCGAGCTCGCCCGCCGCGCGGGGAAAGCAGCGGGCACCGCCCCGGCCGTCTACAACGCCGCCAACGAGGTGTGCGTCGACGCCTTCTGCGCGGGCCGGATCGGCTTCTTGGGCATCGTGGATACCGTGGGTGCCGTGCTCGACGAACACCTCGCCGGCGACCACGTCGCCGATGCCGACCTGACCGTGGCGGCCGTGCTGGCCGCTGACGGGTGGGCGCGCGGGCGGGCCGAGGAGCTGTGCGGCCGAGAGGGTGCGGGGCGGCGCTGATGGAGCTGTTCTGGACGATCGTCTTCGGGCTGCTGTTCTTCGCCCTGCTGATGGCCTCGGTGGCGCTGCACGAGGTGGGCCACCTGCTGCCGGCCAAGCTGTTCGGCGTCCGGGTGCCGCAGTACTTCGTGGGCTTCGGCAAGACCCTGTGGTCGACCCGACGCGGCGAGACCGAGTACGGCGTGAAGCTGTTCCCCCTGGGCGGGTTCGTCCGCCTGCTCGGCATGTACCCGCCGACCCGGCCCGGGGCGAATCAGACCTGGCTGCAGCGCTTCGCCGACGACGCGCGCAGCTACGAGTGGGACGACATCCGCCCCACCGACGACGGCCGGCTGTTCTTCCAGAAGAAGACCCACCAGAAGCTGATCATCATGGCCGGCGGGATCACGATGAACCTGGTCCTGGCCTTCCTGCTGTTCTGGGCGGTCCTGGGCGGGGTGGGGACCTACCAGCCGCAGCCGGTGGTGGCCGGCGTCCAGCCCTGCGTGCTCACCGAGCAACGCGAGTGCACGGCGTCCGACCCCCTGACGCCGGCCGCGCAGGCCGGGCTGAGGGAGGGCGACCGCATCGTCTCCTTCAACGGCACGCCCATCACCCGCTACGCCGAGCTGACCGACCTGATCCGGCGCAACCTCGACGGCCCGGCGACGTTCGTGGTCGAGCGCGGCGGCCAGCAGGTGACGCTGCCGACCGTGAACACCATCATCAGCGGCGTCCGCGACGACCTGGACCCCTCGAAGCTCGTGCCCGCCGGCTGGATGGGGCTCTACCCCCAGCTCGCGCGCGAGCACGCCGGGCCGGTGGGGGTGCTGCGCCACATGGGCCAGATGACCGCGCAGTCCGCGGTGGCGCTGGCGCAGTTCCCGGTCAAGGTGTGGAACGTGGCCGTCGACATGGTCACCGGCCAGCCGCGCGACGTCTACGGCCCGATCTCGATCGTCGGGGCCAGCGCCATCGCCGGCGAGGCGGCCGTGCAGGACGCCCCGGTGCTGGAGAAGGCCGCCATGTTCGCCAGCCTGCTGGGCTCGATCAACCTGTTCCTGGCGCTGTTCAACCTGGTCCCGCTGCCGCCGCTGGACGGCGGCCACATCGTCGGGGCGCTGTGGGAGTGGCTGCGCCGCACCGCGGCCCGCCTGACCGGACGCCCCGACCCCGGCCCCGTCGACACGGCCAAGATGGTGCCGGTCGCCTACGCGGTGGGAGGATTCCTCCTGCTGTGCGGCATCGTGTTGATCGTGGCCGATATCGTCACACCGGTGAAGATCTTCTGAGGAGAACCATGACCGTGAACCTGGGCATGCCCGCCACGCCGGCCCCCGTCCTGGCGCCGCGCCGACCCACGCGCCGCATCAACGTGGGCAAGGTGGCCGTCGGTGGGGGAGCGCCGGTCTCGGTGCAGTCGATGACCACGACGAAGACCACCGACATCAACGCCACCCTGCAGCAGATCGCCGAGCTCACCGCGACCGGGTGCGACATCGTGCGCGTGGCCGTCCCCAGCCAGGACGACGCCGACGTGCTGCACATCATCGCCAAGAAGAGCCAGATCCCGGTCATCGCCGACATCCACTTCCAGCCGAAGTACGTGTTCGCCGCGATCGACGCCGGCTGCGCCGCGGTGCGCGTCAACCCGGGCAACATCAAGCAGTTCGACGACAAGGTGGGCGAGATCGCCAAGGCGGCGGCCGACGCGGGCGTCAGCCTGCGCATCGGCGTCAACGCCGGCTCGCTCGACAAGCGCCTGCTGGCCAAGCACGGCGGCCCGACCGCCGAGGCGATGGTCGAGTCGGCGCTGTGGGAGGCGTCCCTGTTCGAGGAGCACGGCTTCGGCGACTTCAAGATCTCGGTCAAGCACCACGACCCGGTCGTCATGGTGAACGCCTACCGCCAGCTCGCCGCCCAGTGCGACTACCCGCTCCACCTCGGGGTCACCGAGGCGGGCCCGGCGTTCCAGGGCACCATCAAGAGCTCGGTCGCCTTCGGCGTCCTGCTCGCCGAGGGCATCGGCGACACGATCCGCGTCTCCCTGTCGGCCCCGCCGGTCGAGGAGGTCAAGGTCGGCCAGAAGATCCTGGAGGCCCTGAACCTGCGCCAGCGCCAGATGGAGATCGTCTCCTGCCCGGGCTGCGGCCGCGCGCAGGTCGACATCTGGGGCCTGGCCAACGACGTCACCGACGGTCTGGAGGGCCTGACCGCCCCGCTGCGCATCGCCGTGATGGGCTGCGTCGTCAACGGCCCCGGCGAGGCCCGCGAGGCCGACCTCGGCGTGGCCGCCGGCAACGGCAAGGGCCAGATCTTCATCAAGGGCGAGGTCATCAAGACCGTGCCCGAGTCCGAGATCGTCGCCACGCTCATCGAGGAGGCCAACAAGCTGGCCGCCGAGATGGAGCACACGGGCGAGTCCCCGACGGTGAGCGTGGTCTGATGCGGAGCCGGGTGCTCGACGCGGGCGATCGGGCCCTCGTCACCCGGCTGCTCGACGCCGACCCCGTCGGCAACTGCTTCGTGGCCTCGCGCGTCGAGGCGGGCGTGCTCGATCCCTCCGGGGTGGGGGAGTTGTGGGGCTACCCTGCGCACGCGCCCCGTTCCCTGCTACACGTCGGCGCCAACATCGTCCCCGTCGCCGCCGATGCCGAGGCCCTCGACGCCTTCGCCCTCGACATCGGCCGGTGGCGCTCCTTCGTCGCGATCGTCGGGCCCGTGGCCCAGGTCTTCGGGCTGTGGGACCGCCTGTCGGCGGAGTGGCCGCACGCCTACGCCGACGCCCGTGTCGTCCGTGAGCGCCAGCTGCTGATGGCCTGCACCGGCCCGACGGCGGTGGACGCCGACCCGCGCCTGCGCCCCGCCCGGGCCGAGGACTTCGACTCCTACTTCGCGGGGGCCGTCCACATGTACCGCGAGGAGCTCGAGGAGGACCCCCTCACCACCAACCCCGTCGGGTACCGGCGCTACGTGCGCTCGCTCATCGACGACCGGCGCGCCTTCGCGATCGTCGAGGACGGGCGCGTGGTGTTCAAAGCCGACCTCGGGGCCATGTCCCGGCGGGTGGCGCAGGTCCAGGGCGTCTGGGTGGCCCCCGACCTGCGCGGCCGCGGCCTCTCCGTGCCCGCCATGGCCGGGGTGACCGACGCGATCCTCGCGGGCGGGCGGATCGCCTCGCTGTACGTGAACGACTTCAACGCCCCCGCCATCGCCTGCTACGAACGCGTCGGCTACGACGTGGTCGGCGAGCTCACCACCGTGCTGTTCTGAGGGCCGGTCCGGTTGGGTCGACCCAAGCGGGCCGACCTATGATGGGCGGGATGCTCACCTCCCGTTCCCTGGCCCCGCTGGCGTGCGCCCTCGCCCTGGCGGTGGCCGGGTGCGCCCAGGTGCAGCCCGCGCCCGCCCCGACGCCCGACCGGCCGCAGCCCGCGGCGTCCGGGACACCGACGCAGGCGGCACCCACTCCGAGCACGACGCCCAGCCCCACCCCGACGCCCACGCCCACGTCCGAGCCCGAGCGACTGACGATCACGGTCAGCGGCGACCTGCTCTGGCACCGCGGCCTCATCGCCGACGCCGCGCAGGCCGGCAAGGACGTCGGTGCCGCGTACGACTTCGTGCCGGTCTTCGAGCACATCCGTCCCCTCATCGAGGACGCCGACGTGTCGATCTGCCACGTCGAGGTCCCGGTCGCGCCGCCGGGCGTCAAGCCGGTCGGGTACCCCGTGTTCGCCGCGCCGCCCGAGACGATCGAGGCGGCCAAGGAGGTGGGCTTCGACTACTGCACGACGGCGTCCAACCACACCTTCGACCAGGGCATGGCCGGCATCGACGCCACGCTGGACGCCCTCGATGCGGCCGGCATCGTCCACACCGGCGCCTACCGGGAGCAGGCGGACGTGGGCAAGCCCGCCATCCTGACCACGGCGTCCGGGGTGAAGGTGGCCGTCGTGGCCGGGGCGTACGGCTCGAACCTGAAGGCACCGGGCGGCCGCACCTGGGCGTTGGACCTGCTCGACGCCGAGGCGATGGTCGCCCGCGGTGAGGCGGCGCGCGAGGCCGGCGCCGACATCGTGCTGGCCGCCATGCACGCCGGGACCGAGCAGCAGCACCAGCCCAACGGGCAGCAGGTGGCGGCGGCCACCACCCTGGCCGAATCGGGCGTGTTCAACCTGGTCTACGGCCACCACGCCCACGTCGCCCAGCCGTGGGACCGCATCAACGACACGTGGGTCGTCTACGGCGGTGGCAACCTGATCGGCCAGATGAGGGTCGCCACGCCCCGCTCCTGGGAGCAGTACCTGGGTCGCCTCACGTTCGAGCGGCAGGGCGAGGCCTGGGTGGCCGTCGAGGCCGAGTACGTGCCGCTGCTGGTCACGCTGAGCCGCCCCGGGGCGCCCGCCCGCGTGCTCGACGTCAACAAGGCGCTGGCCGAGGGCCGCGGGGACGCCGAACGGCTCAAGGTCGCCAAGCAGCAGGTCGCCAAGGCGGTCGGGATGCTCGGCGCGGAGGTGACCGAGGTCGGCTGAGGCCGCCCGCATCGTTTAGGCTTGGCCCTCGTGATCACACGCATGTCCGAGCTGTTCGTCCGTACCCTCCGCGAGGACCCCGCCGACGCCGAGGTGCCGAGCCACCGCTGGCTCGTCCGCGCGGGCTACATCCGCCGCGTCGCCCCGGGCATCTACAGCTGGCTGCCGCTGGGCCTGAAGGTGCTGCACAAGGTGGAGCAGATCGTCCGCGAGGAGATGGACGCCATCGGCGCGCAGGAGGTTCGGTTCCCCGCCCTGCTGCCCCGCGAGCCCTACGAGGCGACCGACCGCTGGACCGAGTACGGCCCCAACCTGCTGCGCCTGACCGACCGCAAGGGCGCCGACATGCTGCTCGGGCCCACGCACGAGGAGATGTTCACCCTGATGGTGAAGGACCTCTACTCCTCGTACAAGGACCTGCCGCTGAGCCTGTACCAGATCCAGACGAAGTACCGCGACGAGGCCCGGCCCCGCGCGGGGCTGCTCCGCGGGCGCGAGTTCGTGATGAAGGACTCCTACAGCTTCGACATCGACGACGCCGGGCTCGCGGCGTCCTACGACGCCCACCGGATCGCCTACCAGCGGATCTTCGACCGCCTGTGTCTGGAGTACGTCATCGTGTCCGCCACCTCGGGCGCCATGGGCGGCTCGGCCTCGGAGGAGTTCCTGGCCGTCGCCGAGATCGGCGAGGACACCTTCGTCCGCAGCCCCGGCGGGTACGCGGCCAACGTCGAGGCCGTGAAGCGCCCGCTCGCGCCCGAGCAGGACGCCTCCGGCGTGCCCGCAGCCCACGTCGAGGACACCCCCGACTCGCCGACCATCGAGACTCTCGTCGCGCTGAGCAACGAGCGCTTCCCGCGCGCCGACCGGGCCTGGGCGGCCGCCGACACGCTGAAGAACGTCCTGTTCATGCTCAAGCACCCCGACGGCACCCGCACGCCCCTGGCCGTCGGCCTGCCCGGTGACCGCGAGGTGGACGCCAAGCGGCTCGAGGCGGCCGTCGAGCCGGCCGAGGTCGAGGCCTTCGGCGACGCCGACTTCGAGAAGTACCCCCAGCTGGTGAAGGGCTACATCGGCCCCGGCGCGGCCACCGGCGGCGCCCTTGGCCTGGACGCCGACGGCAAGGGCGTGCGGTACCTGACCGACCCCGCCGTCGTGCCCGGCACCCGCTGGATCACCGGCGCCAACGCGCCCGGCCGGCACGTGTACGACCTCGTCTGCGGCCGTGACTTCACCTCCGACGGCGTGCTGGACGTCGCCGAGATCCGTGAGGGCGACCCCGCCCCCGACGGCTCCGGCCCGCTGACGCTGGCCCGCGGCATCGAGATGGGCCACATCTTCCAGCTCGGCCGCAAGTACGCCGACGCGCTGGGCCTGAAGGTGCTCGACCCCAACGGCAAGCTGGTCACGGTCACCATGGGCTCCTACGGCGTGGGCGTGTCCCGCGCCGTCGCCGCCGTGGCCGAGACGACCTGCGACGACAAGGGCCTGGCCTGGCCGCGCAACCTGGCGCCGTTCGACGTGCACATCGTCGCCACGGGCAAGGACGCCGCCGCGCTCGACTTCGCCACCGCGCTGGCGCACGAGCTGGACGAGGCGGGCGTGAGCGTGCTGCTGGACGACCGCAAGGCGTCCCCGGGCGTGAAGTTCGCCGACGCCGAGGTGCTCGGCATGCCGACCTCGGTGGTCGTCGGCCGCACGCTGGCCGACGGGGTCGTCGAGGTGCGTGACCGCGCCAGTGGCGAGAAGACCGAGGTGGGTGTGGACGTCGTGGCCAACCACGTCGTCGCGCTCGTCAAGGGGTGACCGGCCTCGAGCTGCCCCTGCTGACGATCGCCCTGCTCGTCGCCGCCTCGTTCCTGGCGGGGTGGGTCGACTCGATCGTCGGCGGTGGCGGGCTCATCCAGCTGCCATCGCTGCTGATCGGCCTGCCCGCCGACACGCCCGTGCCGACGATCGCCGGCACCAACAAGCTGCCCAGCGCGATGGGCACGGCGGTCGCGGTCATCACCTACCTCCGGCGGGTGCGCATCCCGTGGGCGGCGCTCCTGCCCTTGATCGCCTTCTCCTACCTCGGGTCCTCGCTGGGCGCCCAGCTGACGCACTTCCTCGACCGCGCCGCCTTCACCCCCCTCGTGCTGGCGGCCATCGTCGGGGTGGGCTGGTACACGTGGCGGCGTCCGCAGCTCGGCCTGCACCACGAGGTGCGGCACAGCGGCTGGCGCGGCTTCGCGTGGCTGGCGCTGATCGGGCTGGTCGTCGGCCTGTGGGACGGCTTCATCGGCCCCGGCACCGGCTCGTTCTTCCTGATCCTGATCGTCGCGGTGATGGGCTTCGACTTCCTCACCTCCACCGCGCTGGCCAAGATCGCCAACCTGACGACCAACGTCGCCGCGATCGTCGTCTTCGGCCTGTCCGGCAACATCCTGTGGGGGCTCGGCGCCGCGATGGGCGTGGCCAACCTGCTGGGCGGCTTCCTCGGCGCCACGATGGCGCTCAAGCACGGCAACGGATTCGTCCGGAAGGTGTTCCTGGTCGTGATCGTCGCCCTCGGCCTCAAGCTCAGCTGGGACATGGTCGCCCCGCTGTTCGCCTGACGCGTCAGGTCGAGGGCAGCCCCGGCCAGCGCTCCAGCAGCCCGCCCCACACGGGGACGTCGGCGGCCGTGGCGCCCAGCGCGTCGATCAGGAGCGGGCGCAGGTCCGCGGGCCCGTGGGCGATCGTGCGGCCCAGCACGGGCAGCGCCGCGGCCTGGACGCGCGCGGCGAGCGCCCGCCCGGCGGAGGCGTCGGCGACGGGCGGCACCGCGTACCACGGGGGACCGGGCGTGGGGGACGCCGACGCCACCCGCGCTTGGGCGGTGAGGTCGTGGCGCAGGCCGGTCCACGACGTCAGCCGGGCGCGCAGGGCGCCGACCTCCGCCTCGGACAGCCCCGGCGCACCGGCGGCGACCTGCAGCCCGTACACGGCCGCGGACGCCGCGTCGAGGGCGGCCTGCGCGGCGGCCTGCGGTTCCTGCGGGGCCGGCAGCCGGACGCCCCGGGCCGGCTCACGCGCCCCCGGCGCGTCGGGGAGCTGGGCGGCGACCGCGACGCACCAAGCGGCCATGGACGCCCAGACCAGCGGCCGGGCGGTGGTCGGGTCGAGGGCCTGCTCGGTGAACGCGGACCGGGCCGTGCCGAGGGCACCGGTCAGGGAGCCCAGGTCGGCGGGCGTGGCCGCCGGACTCGGTGTGGGGCGGGGGTCGGCCGGCGGGGCCAGGGACGTCGCCTCGTACTGGTCGTCGTTCACGTCGAGCGCCCACGCCAACAGGTCGGCCTGGGCGCGGTCGAGGGGGCCGGACGCCGCGGCCGTCAGGGCGTCGCGCAGCGCCTGCAGGGCGCGGTGGCCGGGGACCGACGGGTCGGGGGTGGGGGCGATGCGGGGGTCGCCCTGCTCGGGGAGCACGCCACAGCCGGCGAGCGTCGCCAGCGCGACGCCACCCAGCAGGACGCGGCGGCTCAGCACGCCAGCGAGGCTACACCGGTGGCTGGGGGCGGGGGCCTTGGCTAGACTGGCGCGAACAACTGCACGACCACAACAGGAACGGAGCACCATGAAGCAGCAAGCCATCGAAGCAGTCGTGGGCCCCGTTGTGGAGCAGTGTGGCCTCGAGGTCGACCGCATCGAGATCGCGAGCGCCGGCAAGCGCAGCGTCCTGCGCGTCTACCTCGACGGTGACGGCCCCGAGGGCCGCGGCCCCAGCCTCGACGAGATCGCCGACGCGACGCGCGCGGTGTCGGCGGCCCTCGACGAGTCGGACGCCACGGGCAACGCCCCCTACACGCTCGAGGTCTCCTCGCGTGGGGTGAGCCGCCCGCTCACCGAACCCAAGCACTTCCGCCGCAACGTCGGACGCCTCGTGGCCCTCACCCTGGCCGACGGCTCGGTGACCGGGCGCATCAGCGCCGCCGACGGCGACGGGATCGACCTGGACGTCGACGGCGCCGTGCGGCGCGTCGACCTCGCCAGCATCAGCAAGGCCGTCGTGCAGGCCGAGCTCCGCAAGGATTCCCCTGCGGACGACGCCGACGCCGAGGGTGTGGACCTTTTCGACGAGGAGTGAGACATGGACATCGACATGGCGGCGCTGCGCGCCCTGGAGCGGGACAAGGACATCCCGATGGAGGTGCTCGTCGGGGCGATGGAGGAGGCCATCCTCAACGCCTACGAGAAGTCCGGCGCCGAGGTGAAGGGCGCCCGCGTGGAGCTCGACACCAAGACCGGCCGCTTCGCGGTGTACGCCCCGGAGCGTGACGAGGAGGGCGAGGTCGTCGGCTGGTACGAGGACACGCCCGAGGGCTTCGGCCGCGTCGCGGCCGCCACGGCGCGCCAGGTCATCTTCCAGCGCCTGCGCGAGGCCGAGGACGAGCAGAAGTTCGGCCACTTCTCCGCCAAGGAGGGTGACATCGTCACCGGCGTGGTCCAGGCCGACCGCGACTCGCGCACCGTGCGCGTCGACCTCGGCCCGCTCGAGGCGATCATGCCGCTGGCCGAGCAGGTGCCCAACGAGAAGTACAACCACGGGGACCGCATCCGTGTCTACGTCGTGGCCGTGCGCCGCGAGCCCAAGGGCCCGCAGGTGGTGGTGTCGCGCACGCACCCCAACCTCGTGCAGCGGCTGTTCCGCCTCGAGGTGCCCGAGATCGCCTCGGGCGTCGTGGAGATCAAGGCGCTCGCCCGCGAGGCCGGGTTCCGCACCAAGATCGCGGTCGTCAGCCACGACGCGAACGTCTCGGCCAAGGGCGCGTGCATCGGCCCCATGGGCCAGCGCGTGCGCGCGGTGATGAACGAGCTGGGCGGGGAGAAGATCGACATCATCGACTGGTCCGAGGACGGCTCGCGCTTCGTCGCCGAGGCCCTCTCGCCGGCCAAGGTGTCCTCGGTCACGGTGACCGACCAGTTCGCCAAGGCCGCCCGGGTGATCGTCCCCGACTACCAGCTCTCGCTGGCGATCGGCCGCGAGGGCCAGAACGCGCGCCTCGCCGCACGCCTC
Organism: Propioniciclava sp. MC1683; assembly: GCF_014164675.1. NCBI lineage: Bacteria > Bacillati > Actinomycetota > Actinomycetes > Propionibacteriales > Propionibacteriaceae > Propioniciclava > Propioniciclava sp. MC1683. The sequence goes on from NZ_JACJFX010000007.1 coordinate 110,377, forward strand.
ACCGGCTGGCGCATCGACATCCGCCCCGACACCCAGGCCTGACCGGCCGCTCGACCGCCGCCGCGGGCGGCCGAGCAGTACTGACACGGATCGCTCCCAACCTGATGCAGCCACGCATCAGGTTGGGAGCGATCGTCGTGTGGAGGTCAAGGACTGTCGGAGGCTCGCGCGAAGCTGCCGCCATGGGTGAGACGAAGGTGCTGGTGGACGTTCCCGGGCTGGTGCGCCGTGCGCGGCGCGAGGGTGATCTGAGCCAGCGCGAGCTGGCGGCGCTCCTGGGCGTGGACCAGGCGACGGTGTCGCGGTGGGAGACGGGGCAGGCCGTGCCCGACGTGCTGACGTTCGCGCGGGTGCTGGCGCTGGGCGGTCTCGACCTCGCAGTGCTCGACGCCGAGGGCGAACCGGCCGTGCCGATGTCGGAGGCGCCGCCGCGCGACGGTCAGGGCCGACACTACCCGGCGCACCTGGACCTGGGGGAGGAATACCACCCGGTGACCTGGGAACTGCGGCTCACCACGCCCCACCGGCGGCGCCGGGACGCGCGCCGGACCCTGTGCGTGGCTGACCACCCCACGCGGGCGGAGTTGGACGCGGCGCGGCGCCGGGGGCGGGAGGAGCGATGCGCGCAGCGGGTGGCAGAACTGCACGCACGGCGGGGGACGTGCGGGCACCCGCACCCGGAGGAACCGCCCTGCTCCTGCCCGGTCGGGTGTGAGGAGCAGGCGCGGTCCCTGCCGGCGTGCGGGTGCCGGTGCGAGTCCGGGTGGCTGGGAGAAGGGCCGGTCGGGCTCGCGGGGTGACGGGTCAACGGGTGACGGTCACCGGGGGAGAGGATCAGCGGTTGCCGCGTCCCATCCCCTTGCCGTGGCCACCGGGGCCGCCGGGTCCGCCCGGGCCACCGCCGCCGATGACGCCGGCCTCGACGGCCTTCTTGACCGCGTCGGCCTCGGTCTGGGTCAGCTTGCCGTCGGTGACGGCCTGATCGAGCCGGTCCTGCAGCGCGGCGGCACGCGTGGCGTCGCGCTCGGCGTCCAGGGCCGTGAGGGCCTCGGTCACCGTGGCCTCATTGACGCCGAGGGCCTTCGCAAGCTCAGCGGCCAGCTCGGCACGACGCTCCTCGAGCGTCGGGCGCGTGGTGGTGTCGTCGGCCTGGTGGGCCTCGCGGAGGGCGTCGTGGGCGGCCTGCAGGGCATCGGCGACCTTGTCCTCGTCGAGGCCGAGCTTCTCGGCCAGCTGCGCGGCCTGCATGCCCCCGCGCATCTCGCCGCGCATCTCAGCGCGGCCCCAGCCCTGCTGCTGGCCGGCGGCCGGCGTGGTCGCCGCGGGGGTCGGGTCGGCGGTCGGGTCCGCGGCCTGGGCGATGCCGGCGAAGCCAGCGGCTCCACCCAGCACCAGGGCCGTGGCGCCGAGGCCGAGGCCGATCTTCTGGATGTTCTTCATGGTGAATCCCTTCCTGGGTTCGTCGATGACACCATTCAGCACCCGCGCACTTTCAGGAGGCTGCGGCGTCCCTGTCAGGAAGCTGTGAGTGCGTGCCCCGGGAACGCCGGACGGCCGGCCCCACGAGGGGACCGGCCGTCCGGGAGAGCGGTGACCGAGGGTCAGTGGGCGATGGCCTCGCCCGCGCCCGCACCGGTCATGGAGCGGACCTCCATCTCGGCCGCGAGCTCCTGGTCGCCACGCACCGGCGAGGTGATCGTGCCGATGTAGCCGGCCAGGAAGGCCAGCGGCACCGAGACGAGCGCCGGGTTGGTGAGCGGGAACCACGCGAAGTTGATCGCCTCGCCCAGCATCGCGGACTTGGAGCCCGAGATGGAGGGGGAGAACAGGATCAGGACGACCGAGCTGATGAGGCCGGTGTAGATCGACCAGACCGAACCGCGGGTGTTGAACCGGCGCCAGTACATCGTGTACAGGATCGACGGCAGGTTCGCCGAGGCGGCGACCGCGAAGGCCAGGGAGATCAGGAAGGCGATGTTCTGGCCGTTGGCGAAGATGCCGCCGACGATCGCCAGGGCGCCGATCACGATGGAGGTGATGCGGGCGACCTTGACCTCCTGCTCGGGGTCGGCCTTGCCGCCCTTGAGGATGGAGTTGTACACGTCGTGGGCGAAGGACGCCGACGCCGTGATCGTCAGGCCGGCGACGACCGCGAGGATCGTCGCGAAGGCGACACCGGAGATGATGCCCATGAAGATCTCGCCACCGAGCTCGAGGGCGAGCAGGGGGGCTGCAGCGTTCGCGCCACCGGGGGCGGCGAGGATCGCGGCCGGGCCGACCAGCTTGGCGGCACCCATGCCGAGGACCAGCGTGATCAGGAAGAACACGCCGATCAGGGCGATGGCCCACACGGCGGAGCGGCGGGCCTCCTTGGCGGTGGGCACCGTGTAGAAGCGCATGAGCACGTGGGGCAGGCCCGAGGGGCCGGCGACCAGCGCGATCGACAGGGAGAGGAAGGACAGCTTGGTCCACTCGGAGGCGCCGTACTGCTGCATCGGGACGAGGAGGTCCTTGCCGTTGCCGTAGGCCGGGTCGAGGGCGGCAGTCTGGGCCTGCGCCATGAGGGCGGACAGGTTGAAGCCGTCACCGAGCAGGACGAGCAGGGCCATGATCGCGGCGCCGCCGACGAGCAGGACGGCCTTGATCATCTGGACCCACGTGGTGCCCTTCATGCCACCGATGAGCACGTAGGCGATCATCAGCAGGCCGACCAAGCCGATGACGAGCGACTGCATGTTGCGGTCGGAGACACCGAGCAGCAGGGCGACGAGGCCGCCCGCGCCGGCCATCTGGGCCAGCAGGTACACGAACGAGATGACGAGCGTCGAGGTCGCGGCGGCGGTGCGCACCGGCTTCTGGTTCATCCGGAAGCTGAGGACGTCGGCCATCGTGTACTTGCCGGTGTTGCGCAGCGGCTCGGCCACGAGGAACAGGGCCACGATCCAGGCGACGAAGAAGCCGACGGAGTAGAGCAGGCCGTCGTAGCCGTACAGGGCGATGGCGCCCGTCACGCCGAGGAAGGCGGCGGCGGACAGGTAGTCACCCGTGATGGCCAGGCCGTTCTGGCGGCCGGAGAAGGCGGCGCCACCGGTGTAGAAGTCGGTGGCCTTCGACTTCTGGCGGGTCACGATGATGACGATGGCCATCGTGGCGACCACGAACAGGGCGAAGACGCCGATGTTGATCGCGGGGTTGCCGTACTGTGCGGTCTCCAAGAGCATCATGCGGACGCCCCCTTCTCGAGCTGGGCCTTCAGCGCGCCCGAGACGGGGTCGAGCTTCTTGTTGGCGAAGTTGACGTAGATGTAGGTCCACGCGTACACGACCGCGAACTGCAGCAGGCCGATCGTCATGCCGATGCTCAGCGACCCGATGAGCGGGGTCGCCATGAAGTCGACGGCGTAGATCGACAGCAGCACGAAGGTGAAGTAGGACACCAGGCCGGCGACCGTCATCGGGAAGGCGAACTTCCGGAAGGTCGACCGGAGGTTCTCGTACTCGGCGGTCTTGGACACGGCCACGAACGACTCGGTGGTCGGGGCCTCGTGGGGCTTCTCGGTGTGGACCAGCTCAGGCAGGGGCCAGTGGTCCTCGGGAAGGTGGAACTCGGTCTCGTCTTCCCACTTGTCGGGAGACTGATCACGTTGCGTCATGCAGGGCGCTCCTCACGGCGGCCGTGGGGCCCTCCTTGGCCCCGCTGGCAGAACGGTAAGGCATCCCCGAAAGAATCTCAACATCGAGATTGTTGATATCGAGTAACTTCTCACAGGGAGGTCTTGGCCCCATCCTCCATCGGTAGGCTGACGGGGTGCCAATCAGGATGTGCGTCGGGTGCCGCGTGAGTGCCGAGCAGGCCGAGCTGGTGCGCGTGGCCCCCACGGCATCCGGTCTGGTGGTGAGCCGCACGGCCCCCGGACGAGGCGCCTGGCTGCACCCCGGCTGCGGTGCCGCCGCCCTCAAGCGGCGGGCGATCCCGCGGGCCCTCAGGGCGGACGCCGTGGACCCGGCCCAGCTCGCCGCCGTGGTCGCGCAGGTGGACGCGCTGGCCGCCACTTGGGCAAATCAGGGGTCCAGCGACTAGACTGGCGGACGCGCTTCGCGCAGCTCGTGCGCGAACACAACCAGAAGGTGGGCTAACGCTCATGACCACTCGATGAGTACCCAGAAATGAGCAACAACAACTAACTGGCCTGCGCGCTCGCGGGCCTGAAGGAGAGTAGTGGCCAAGGTCCGCGTCTACGAATTTGCCAAGGAGCATGGGCTCGAGAGCAAGGACGTACTGAAGACCCTCCAGGACATGGGGGAGTACGTCCGCTCGGCATCCTCGACGATTGAGCCGCCGGTGGTCCGGCGACTGACGGAGAAGTTGAAGTCCAGCCAGCCCGCGTCCGAGGCGTCCGCCCCGGCCCCGGCCGGCCCGTCCCCCAAGCCCGCAGCGGCTGCCCCGCGCCCCGGCGCCCCGGCACCGCGCCCGGCCGCCCCCCGTGCGGCGGCCCCGCAGGCACCCGCCCCGGCAGCGCCCCAGCCGCCGGCCCCCGCGCCCCAGGCGCCCGCCGCCCAGGCCCCCGCGACCCCGGTGGCACCCGCCCCGCAGGCTCCTGCACCGCGCCCCGCGGCCCAGGCTCCCGCGCCCGGCCCCCGTCCGGCCGCCCCGGCTCCCCGCCCGTCCGCGCCCGGCCCCCGTCCGGGTGCTGCGGGTCCGCGTCCCGGCGCTCCCGGCCCGCGTCCCGGCGGCACCGGTGGCCTCCCCGGCCAGCGGCCCGGCCGTCCGTCCGGCGCCTCGCGCCCGGGCAACAACCCGTTCGCGCCGAGCCAGGGCATGGGCGTCCGTCGCCCGCGCCCCGACGGCCCGGCCGGCGCACCCCGCCCGGGTGCCCCGGGTGCCGGGCGCCCCGGCCCGCGCCCCGGTGCCGAGGGCGGCGCCCCGCGCATGCCCCGTCCCGGTGGGACCGGCGGCCTGCCCGGCATGCCGCGCCCGAACCCGGCCATGATGCCGCGCCAGCAGTCCACGCAGCTCTCGCCCGCCGGCACGCGTCCGGGTCGCCCCGGTGGCGGCCCCGGCGGCCCCGGTCGTGGGCGTCCCGGCGGTGGCGGCGGCGGTCCTCGTCCCGGCATGGGCGGTGGCCCGGCGCCGATGGGCGGTGGCGGTCGCGGTCGTGGTGGCCGTACCGGCAGCACCCAGGGTGCGTTCGGACGCGGGGGAGGCCCCGCGCGCCGTGGTCGGAAGAGCAAGAAGGCGCGTCGCGCAGAGTTCGACCAGATGGAGGCCCCGACGATCGGTGGCGTCCGCATCCGGCAGGGTGACGGCCAGAAGGTCCGCCTCCGTCGTGGTGCGTCGCTGACCGACCTGGCCGAGAAGATCGGCGTCGAGCCGGCATCGCTGGTGCAGGTGCTGTTCCACCTGGGCGAGATGGTCAACGCCACCCAGTCGGTGGCCGACGACACGCTGCAGGTGCTGGGTGCCGAGCTGAACTACGCCATCGAGGTCGTCTCCCCCGAGGACGAGGACCGCGAGCTGCTCGAGTCGTTCGACATCGAGTTCGGCGAGGACTTCGGCGACGAGGACGACCTCGAGTCGCGCCCGCCGGTGGTCACCGTCATGGGTCACGTCGACCACGGAAAGACCAAGCTGCTCGACGCGCTGCGCCACGCCAACGTGGTGGCGGGCGAGGCCGGCGGCATCACGCAGGCCATCGGTGCCTACCAGGTCGCGACCGAGGTTGGCGACGAGGAGCGTCGCATCACCCTGATCGACACCCCCGGTCACGAGGCGTTCACCGCCATGCGTGCCCGTGGTGCCAAGTCGACCGACATCGCCATCCTGGTGGTAGCGGCCGACGACGGTGTGATGCCCCAGACGATCGAGGCCCTCAACCACGCCAAGGCGGCCGACGTGCCGATCGTGGTGGCGGTCAACAAGATCGACAAGGAGACCGCAGACCCGGTCAAGGTTCGTGGTGAGCTCACCGAGTACGGCCTCATCCCCGAGGAGTACGGCGGCGACACGATGTTCGTCGACGTCTCGGCGGTCACCCGCCAGGGCCTCGACAACCTCCTGGAGGCCGTCGTCCTGACCGCGGACGCCGCGCTCGACTTGCGCGCCAACCCCGACATGCCCGCCCAGGGCGTGGCGATCGAGGCGCACCTCGACAAGGGCCGCGGCCCCGTGGCCACCGTCCTGGTGCACCGCGGCACGCTGCGCACCGGTGACTCGATCGTCGCGGGCTCGGCCCACGGCCGCGTGCGTGCGATGATCACCGACTCGGGCGAGACCGTCGACGAGGCCCCGCCCTCGATGCCGGTCCAGGTGCTCGGCCTCACGTCGGTCCCCGGCGCGGGCGACAACTTCCTGGTCGTCGACGACGACCGGATGGCCCGCCAGATCGCCGACAAGCGGGAGGCCCGCCAGCGTGCGGCCCTGCTGGCCAAGACGACCCGGCGCAAGACCCTCGACCAGCTGTTCGAGCAGCTGGAGAAGGGCGAGACGCAGGAGCTCAAGCTCATCCTCAAGGGCGACTCGGCCGGTTCGGTCGAGGCGCTGGAGGACTCGCTGGCCAAGATCGAGGTCGACGACGAGGTCTCGCTGCGCGTCATCGACCGCGGTGTCGGTGCCATCACCGAGACCAACGTGTCGCTGGCCGCGGCGTCCGACGCCGTCATCATCGGCTACAACGTCCGCGCCCAGGGCAAGGCCACGCAGATGGCCGACGCCGAGGGTGTCGACATCCGCTACTACTCGGTCATCTACGCCGCGATCGATGAGGTGGAGGCCGCCCTCAAGGGCATGCTCAAGCCCATCTACGAGGAGAAGACCATGGGGCAGGCGGAGATCCGCGAGATCTTCAAGAGCTCCAAGTTCGGCACCATCGCCGGCTGCATGGTCCTCGAGGGTCACATCAAGCGCAACGCCAAGGCCCGCCTCCTCCGCGACGGCGTGGTCATCACCGAGACGTCCATCGCGTCGCTGCGGCGCGAGAAGGACGACGTCACCGATGTCCGCGAGGGTTACGAGTGTGGTCTCACGCTCCACAACTACAACGACATCAAGCACGGCGACGTCGTCGAGACGTACGAGATGGTGGAGAAGCCGCGCGACTGAGTTCGAGTGGTGCTGGGGGGGCGGGGCGTCCGGAACACGGGTCCCGCCCCCTCGCGCGTCCGGCTCCTTCGTCGCCGGACTGCGAGGATGCCCGACCGAACCCTGACCCGTGTTCCGGACGCCCCGCCCCTGCCCCTTCCGTCGGCGCGCGGGTGCGGGTGGGTGCTCGGGCCCCTACTAGACTGCTGATTCCGTTCGAGAAGAGAGGACCCGACCATGGGGAACCCCCGCTACATCAAGGTGGCCGAGCAGATCAAGGTGATCGTTGCCGAGCTCCTCGAGCGGCGCATCAAGGACCCCCGCCTCGGTGAGTTCGTGACCGTCACCGACGTGCGCCTCACCGGCGACGGCCGCGAGGCCACCGTGTTCTACACCGTCCTGGGCGGTGAGGAGCAGCGCGCCGGCACGGCCGCGGCCCTCGCATCCGCCAACGGCATGATCCGCTCGACGGTCGGCAAGCAGCTCGGCATGAAGTTCACCCCGACCATCGCGTTCGTCCTCGACGCGGTGCCCGAGAGCGCCGCCGAGATGGAGGCCCTGCTCGCCCGCGCCCGGGCGCAGGACGCCGACCTCGCCGCCCGCTCCGCCGGCGCCACCTACGCCGGCGAGGCCGACCCGTACAAGAAGCCCCACGAGGACGACGACGTCGACCCCGACGAGGCCTGAGCCGGTGGCCGAACCCGCGCTGCTCGTCGTCGACAAGCCCGGCGGCATCACCAGCCACCAGGTCGTCGCCCGGGCACGGCGGGCCCTGGGAACCAAGAAGGTCGGGCACGCCGGCACGCTCGACCCGATGGCGACCGGCGTGCTGGTCCTCGGCGTCGAGAAGGGCACCCGCCTGCTCGGTCACCTGCTCCTGACGACCAAGACCTACGAGGCCACCATCCGCCTTGGGCAGGCCACCAACACCGACGACGCCGACGGCGAGGTCACCGACGCCCCCGGCGCGACGCTGGCGGAGGTCGGGCCGCGTCTGCAGGCGTCCGTCGCCGCCCTCACGGGCACGATCCAGCAGGTGCCCTCGAGCGTGTCGGCGATCAAGGTGGACGGCCAGCGGGCCTACGCGCTGGCCCGCAAGGGCGAGGACGTCCAGCTCGCCGCCCGCGAGGTCACGGTCTCCCGCTTCGACGTGCTCGACGTGCGCGAGACCGCCGCCGAGGGCGTGCGGGTCGTCGACATCGACGTGGTGGTCGACTGCAGCTCGGGCACCTACATCCGGGCCCTCGCCCGCGACCTCGGCGCCGCGCTCGGCACCGGCGGGCACCTCACCGTGCTGCGGCGCACCCGGGTCGGCCCGTTCGGCCTCGAGCACGCCACGTGGGACGCCGTGCTGCCCGAGCTGGCCCCCGGCGAGCTCTTCGACGTGCGCTCCTACCCGCTGGCAGACATCGCCCCCTTGGCCTTCGCCACCGTCGAGGTGGACGCCGAGGCGGCCCACGACGTCGGCTTCGGCCGCCCGCTGGCGCTGGACGTGCCCGCGGACCCGACCGCGCTGGTCCACGACGGCCGCCTGCTGGCCCTCTACCGGCCCGCGGACGCCGGGTCGGTGCCGGTCGCGGTGCTGGTCTAGGCTTGCGCGTTGTACTGTGGCGGGGGCAATCGCGAGGGAGAGGAACCGGAGTTGACACGGTCCGTGGTGGTGATCGGCAACTTCGACGGCGTGCACCCGGGCCACCAGCAGGTCCTGGCCGCCGCCCGCGAGGCCGAGCCGGGCGCCCCCCTGGTCGTGGTCACCTTCTGGCCCCACCCGATGGCCGTGATCCGCCCTGATGGCGCCCCCAAGCTGCTCACCAACCTCGAGGACCGCGTCGCCCTCCTGCGTCGCGCCGGCGCCGACGAGGTCCGCGTCCTGGAGTTCACCCGTGAGCTCTCCCAGCAGCGCCCGGAGCAGTTCGTCGAGCAGCACCTCCTGCCCCTGGACCCCGTCCGGATCGTGGTGGGGGAGAACTTCCGCTTCGGCCACCGCGCCTCCGGCACGGTCGGGACGCTTGCCGACCTCGGGCGCGGCCGCTTCGAGGTCACCGGGCTCCCGCTGGTGCACGTCGGCGACGAGGAGACGTGCAGCTCCGCCGTCCGCGAGGCCCTGGAGGCCGGGGACGTGCGCCACGCCGCCGAGCTGCTGGGGCGTCCCTTCCGGTTCCGCGGCTCGGTCTCGCACGGCGACAAGCGCGGCCGCGAGCTCGGCTTCCCGACCGCGAACCTGCCGGTCCCCAAGGAGTACGCCTGCCCGGCCGACGGCGTGTACGCCGGCTGGGTCACCCGCCTCGACGGCCTGGACGCCCACGGGGCCCCGCTGCCCGACGGCCAGGAGGCCCCCACGTGGCCGGCCGCGATCTCCGTGGGCCGCAACCCGACCTTCGACGGCCACGACCGCCGCGTGGAGAGCTTCGTCCTCGACCGCGACGACCTCGAGCTCTACGACGCGCCCATCGCCGTCGACTTCTGCGCCCGCATCCGCGGCCAGGTGAAGTTCACCGGGATCGAGGCGCTCATCGAGCAGATGGACGCCGACGTCGCCGCGGTGCGCACCGCGCTGGCCGAGCACCCCTGTCGCTGAGGCCCACGAGGGTCTTCCGCCAGGCGCGCCCCGGGCGCACACTGGTGCCATGGAGCTCATCGGGTTCCTCGCCGTCGCGGCCCTGACGCTCGCGGGCGTCATGCGCATGAAGAAGCGCCACGCCCGCCGCTCGGCCACGCCGCTGGGCCTCGACCCCGCCGACGCCGCCGAGCTGGACGCCATCGCCCAGCGCGTCCTGTGGGAGCGCCTGGGCGAGCGGTCGTCGGCCCTCGCGGCCCGGCTGCGGCTGGTCCTGACCCGGGGCGTCCCTCCCCGCGGCCTGGCCCCCGTCGCCGAAGGACAGCCGTGGCGCCTCACGTTCGCCGATGGCACGGTCGTCGCGGTCACCGCACCGCGCCGGGCCGACCTGGTCGAACTGCTGCTCTGCCTCTCCCTGGGCGAGGTCACCCTCGTCGGGCACCGCTTCGTCGGTGACGACGTGGTGTTGGCCTTCGCCTCGGGGGACCGGGTGGTCCGGGTGACCGCCGTGGGCGTCCCCTGAAACCGGCCCGGACGACGACAGGGCCCCACCCGAGCGGGTGGGGCCCTGTTCGTTCGCTGGGATCAGCGCATCAGCAGCGACTTGCGGTAGATGGCCTCGACGGGGTCGTCGGTGCCTTCACCCTCGCCGTCGATGACGGACATGTTCAGGGCGCTGCGGTGGTCGCCGGTGGGCGTGTAGCCCAGGCCGATGTACAGCGGGATCGCGGCGGGGTTGTCGGGCGTCACGCCGAGGAAGACCTCCTCGTAGCCGAGCTCGCGGGCCAGCTCCTCCAGGTGCTGGGTCATCTTGGCGCCCAGACCCATGCGGCGCGCCTGCGGGAACACCCACAGCAGCTTCATCTCGGGGACCAGCGGGGTGCCGTCGTCCTGCACCGTGTCGAGGATCACGCGGCCGGAGACCTTGCCGTCGATCAGGCCGACCACGACGTAGTAGCCCCCTGCGGCCTGCTTCTCGAGGTAGGACGCCGAGTGGCCCTTGGTCTTGGCTGTCTCGTTCGCCTCCAGCTCGGGCAGGTCCTCGGCGGTCGCAAGCCTCGTCTCGATCTGCGGCGTCTTGGGTGCCTCGGTCATTGTCGCCCTCCCTCGCTCGTGCACCGACGTGTGCCCACCCAGTCTGTCGGATGGGGCGCGAAACGCAAGTCCGTCTTGCCCGCCGGAAGGCCATCGTGACGGTCGCCGGAAGGTGCCTTGGCCCCGCGTCCACCCGGGGGAACGCCGCGGCGCCCACCGCTTCCGCGATGGGCGCCGACGACGGTCGTGGGGCTCAGCTGAGCTCCTTGACGTGGGTCACCACCTCGGCGATCGCCTGCTGCGCCGAGCCGTACAGCATCGAGGTGTTGTCGGCGAAGAACAGGGCGTTCTCGATGCCGGAGTAGCCCGCCCCGCGGCCGCGCTTGATGACGATGCACTGGCGGGCCTTGTCGGCGTCCAGGATCGGCATGCCGTAGATGGGGCTGGACTTGTCGGTGCGGGCGACGGGGTTGACCACGTCGTTCGCGCCGATGACCAGGGCCACGTCGCACAGCGGGAAGTCGGAGTTGATCTCGTCCAGGTCGAAGATCTGGTCGTAGGGCACCCCGGCCTCGGCGAGCAGCACGTTCATGTGGCCGGGCATGCGGCCCGCGACCGGGTGGATCGCGAACTTCACGTCGACGCCCTCGGCCTCCAGCAGCTTGGTCATCTCGTAGACCTTGTGCTGGGCGCCGGCCACGGCCATGCCGTAGCCCGGGACGATGATGACGCTCTCGGCGTAGCGCATCATGGCGGCGGCGTCCATGGCGGACACCTCCTTCATGGTGCCCTCCATGCCGCCCCCGGCCTGCGCCTCGCCCGTGATCGGGGCGAACAGCACGTTGGTCAACGGCCGGTTCATGGCCTTGGCCATGAGCTGGGTCAGCAGGGTGCCTGCCGCGCCGACCACGATGCCGGCGATGATGAGCGCCGGGTTTCCCAACACGTAGCCCTCGAGGCCGACGGCCAGGCCGGTGAACGCGTTGAGCAGCGAGATCACGACGGGCATGTCTGCGCCGCCGATCGGGCTGGTCAGGGCCAGGCCGAGGATGAGCGCCATGGCGAAGAACGCGATGACCAGCAGCGGGTGCGGGCCCCACACGACGATGGCGATGCCCAGGCCCAGCGTGACCAGCGAGTGCACCACGTTGCCGAAGTTCTGGACCGGCCAGCGCACGGCCTTCTTCATGACGCCCTGCAGCTTCGCCCACGCCAGCACCGAGCCGGAGAACGCCACCGAGCCGATGAAGGCGCCCAGCATGGCGAGCACGGCGTGCATGCCGGTGGGGGGCACGGGGCGGGTGAACTCGACCGCGGCGATGAGGGCCGCGGCGCCGCCGCCCATGCCGTTGTAGATGGCGACCATCTGCGGCATGTCGGTCATCTTCACGACGTTGCCCAGCCAGGCCGCCACCCCGGCGCCGATGGCGAGGGCCACGATGCACAGGATCAGGTTGACGCGCTTGTCGGCGGCGAAGTAGGCCAGGCCGCCGTCCTCGCCCGGGATGAAGAAGGTGGCCACGGTGGCCAGCACCATGCCCACGCCGGCCCACTTGATGCCGGCCGCGGCCGTCTTGGGCGAGCTCATCGCCTTCAGGCCGAAGATGAACAGGATGGCGGCGACCAGGTAGACGCCGTTGAGGACCCAGCTCATGCCGCGGCCCCCTTCTTGGAGTCGCCCTTGGCGGTGAACATGCCGAGCATCCGCTCGGTCACGACGTAGCCACCGGCTGCGTTTGCGGCGCCCAGGAGGACCGCGAGGAAGCCCAGCACCAGCTGGACCGGGGTCTCGGCGTGCACGAGCGCCCACATCGAGCCCACGAGCACGACGCCGTGCACGAAGTTCGAGCCCGACATCAGCGGCGTGTGCAGGATCACCGGCACGCGGCTGATCACCTCGTAGCCGACGAACGCGGCCAGGATGAAGATGTACAGGTACAACAGGTCCATCATGGCGATCAGGCCTCCTTGCCCTCGGCGCTGTCGGTGGTCGGTGCGGGGGCGGACGCCGCGGGTGCGGCTGGGGCGGGGGTCGGGTCGGGCAGGCCGAGGACCTTCGCGACGCCGGCGTGGACCACCCGGCCGCCGTGGGTCAGCGCGGTGCCCGCGATGACCTCGTCGGTCCAGTCGATCGTCAGCTCGCCGTCGGTGATCATCGGCGTGGTGAAGTTGAGCAGGTTCTTGGAGAACATCTCCGAGGTGTGCACCGGCATCCGGCCGGGCAGGTTGACCGGCCCGACGACGCGGGCGCCGCCCACCAGGACGTCCTTGCCCGCGACCGTGCCCTCGACGTTGCCGCCGCCCTCGGCGGCCATGTCGACCACGACCGAGCCGGGCTTCATGGCCTCGACCATCGCCCGGGTGACGATGACCGGCGCCTTCTTGCCCGGCACCGCGGCGGTGGTGATCAGGACGTCGGCCTCGGCGACCGCCTTGGCCAGCGCGGCGCGCTGCTTGTCGATCTCCTCGGCGGTGAGCTCGCGGGCGTAGCCACCCTCGCCGGCGGCGCTGACGCCGGTGTCGACGAACTTGGCGCCCAGGCTCTCGACCTGCTCGCGGGTCTCGGGGCGGACGTCGTAACCCTGCACCATCGCGCCCAGGCGCTTGGCCGTGGCGATGGCCTGCAGGCCGGCGACGCCGGCGCCGATGACGAGCGCCCGGGAGGGGCGGATCGTGCCGGCGGCGTAGGTGAGCATGGGGAAGAACTTCGGGGCCCGGGCGGCGGCGATCAACACGCACTGGTAGCCGGAGGCCGACCCCTGCGAGGACAGGATGTCCATCGACTGCGCGCGCGAGATGCGGGGGAGCAGCTCCATGGCGAAGGCCGTGACCCCCTTCTCCGCGAGGGCGGTGGCGTGCTCGACCGACGCGTAGGGCGTCAGCAGGCCCATGAGGACCTGCCCGGGCCGCAGGGCGGCCTGGTCGGCCGCGGAGAGGTTGCCGATCGTCCAGATGACGTCGCTGCCCGCGATGACCTCGGCCGAGGTGTCGACCCAGTCGACGTCCCCGAGGGAGGCGGGCGTGGCGAACGCGGCGTCCGTGGCGCCGCGCTGCACGAGCACGCGCGCGCCGAGGCCCGCGAGCTTCTTCACGACGTCACCGACGATGGGGGAGCGGGTCTCGTGTTCCGCACTGGCGGGGATCCCGATCACGACCGTCATGTGCACTCCTTTGCGCTGGTGACGCGCTCAGGCTACTACGCAGCGTCGTTTTCGAGGAATCTCACGACGTGGAGAAGTTTCAACTCCGACGACCGTGACCCGGGGGCGGCATCGACCGGGCCACGATTCGGCCGAAGCGGTCGGCGTCCGGTAGAGTGGCTCCTCGGCGTCAGGACGCCCGCGGAACAAGAGAGCCGCCCACCCGGGAACGGCACCGCGCAACGGACGAGGGGAGCTGCACATGGATGCCGCAACGAAGAAGGCCATCATCGAGGAGTACGCGACGAAGCCGGGCGACACGGGTTCCCCCGACGTCCAGATCGCGCTGCTCAGCAAGCGCATCGCGCACCTGACCGAGCACCTCAAGCAGCACAAGGGTGACCACCACAGCCGTCGTGGCCTCATGCTGCTGGTCGGCCAGCGGCGCCGCCTGCTGAACTACGTCGCCAAGAACGACGTCGAGCACTACCGTGCGCTGATCGCCCGTCTCGGCCTGCGCCGTTGACGTACACGACCTGAGTCAGGGGGTGGCCCGTGCGGCCACTCCCTGATTCGCATGTCAGGCGGCCGCCTGCTCGAACAGGGCAGTAGGCGCTAGCCTGACCACGGGTCCACACCGGTGTGTCCCACCGGCGAGCCCGACAACTGAAGACATGTCCACCGCTGCACCTGGCCCGCGCTGTTCGGTCCTCGGTAGTGGCCTCCGGGGCGCGAAGCGTCCCGTGGGCCTCGATCGAAGACCGAAACCCTACGAGAGAGATGGCCGGAGCTCAGGTGTCGCACACTTGAAAGGAAAGACTCCATGGCCATGGAGGGTCCCGACGTCCGCTTCACCGAGGCGGTCATCGACAACGGTTCGTACGGCAAGCACGTCGTGCGCTTCGAGTCCGGTCTGCTCGCGAAGCAGGCCAACGGCGCCGCCGCCGTGTACCTCGACGAGGACACGATGCTGCTGAGCGCCACCACCGCCCAGAACAACCCGCGTGACGCGATCGACTTCTTCCCGCTGACGGTCGACGTCGAGGAGCGCATGTACGCCGCGGGCCGCATCCCCGGCTCGTTCTTCCGCCGCGAGGGCCGCCCGTCCGAGGCCGCCATCCTCGCGTGCCGCCTCATCGACCGCCCGCTGCGCCCCTGCTTCGTCAAGGGCCTGCGCAACGAGGTCCAGGTCGTCGTCACCGTCATGGCGCTGAACCCGAACGTCCGCTACGACGTGCTCGCGATCAACGCCGCCTCGGCCTCCACCACGCTCGCCGGCCTGCCGTTCGCCGGCCCGGTCGGTGGCATCCGCGTCTCCCTCATCGGCGACCAGTGGGTCGGCTTCCCGACCGTGGAGCAGATGGAGGACTCCGTCTTCGACATGGCCGTCGCCGGCCGCGTCCTGCCCGACGGCGACGTCGCGATCATGATGGTCGAGGCCGGTGGCACCGAGACCACCGTCGACCAGGTCCGCGCCGGCAAGAAGGCCCCGACCGAGGAGGTCGTCGCCTCCGGTCTCGAGGCCGCCAAGCCGTTCATCAAGGCCCTGTGCGAGGCTCAGGTCGAGCTGGCCAACCAGCTGCCCAAGGCCATGAAGTCGTTCCCGGTCTTCCGCGACTACGAGGACGACGTCTACGAGGCCGTCGCCCAGACCGCCACGGAGCGACTCCAGGCCGTGATGAGCATCGCCGGCAAGCACGAGCGTGAGACCTCCACCGAGGACCTGCTCGCCGCCGTCCGCGAGGAGGTGGGCCCCCGCTTCGAGGGCCGCGAGAAGGAGGTCACCGGCGCCTACCGTGCCCTGACCAAGAAGGTCGTCCGCCGCAAGACCCTCACCGAGGGCGTCCGCATCGACGGCCGCGGCACCCGCGACATCCGCACCCTGTCGGCCGAGGTCGGCGTGCTCCCGCGCGTCCACGGCTCGGCGCTGTTCATGCGCGGCGAGACCCAGATCCTGGGCGTCTCCACGCTGAACATGCTCGACATGGAGCAGAAGCTGGACACGCTCTCGCCCGAGACGACCAAGCGCTACATGCACAACTACAACTTCCCGCCGTACTCCACCGGTGAGACCGGTCGCGTGGGTTCCCCCAAGCGCCGCGAGATCGGCCACGGGGCGCTTGCCGAGCGCGCGCTGGTGCCGGTGCTGCCGGCCCGCGAGGAGTTCCCCTACGCGATCCGCCAGGTCTCCGAGGCCCTCGGCTCGAACGGCTCGACCTCCATGGGGTCGGTCTGCGCCAGCTCGCTGTCGCTGATGAACGCCGGCGTGCCGCTGAAGGCCCCGGTCGCGGGCATCGCGATGGGCCTCATGAGCGAGGAGATCGACGGCGAGATGCGCTACGTCGCGCTCACCGACATCCTGGGTGCCGAGGACGCGCTGGGCGACATGGACTTCAAGGTCGCCGGCACGCGTGACTTCATCACCGCGCTCCAGCTTGACACCAAGCTCGACGGCATCCCGTCGGAGGTGCTCGGCTCGGCGCTGCAGCAGGCCCGCGAGGCGCGCCACACGCTGCTCGACGTGATGAACGAGGCCATCGACGTCCCCGACGAGATGAGCCTCTACGCGCCGCGCATCATCACGGTGAAGATCCCGGTCGACAAGATCGGCGAGGTCATCGGCCCCAAGGGCAAGATGATCAACCAGATCCAGGACGACACCGGCGCCAACATCTCGATCGAGGACGACGGCACGATCTTCATCGGCGCGACGAACGGCGAGTCCGCCGAGGCCGCCCGCTCCATGATCAACGCTATCGCCAACCCGACGATGCCCGAGAAGGGCGAGCGCTACCTGGGCACCGTGGTGAAGCTGATGGCGTTCGGCGCCTTCGTCTCGCTGCTGCCCGGCAAGGACGGCCTGCTGCACATCAGCAAGCTGCGCACGCTGAACAACGGCAACCGCGTCGAGAACGTCGAGGACGTCCTCTCCGTCGGCCAGAAGGTCCAGGTGGAGATCTCCGACATCGACGAGAAGGGCAAGCTCTCGCTGGTCCCGGTCGTCGAGGTCGAGAAGAAGGCCGAGGACGCCGAGGCCCCGGCCGAGGCCTGAGCCCCGGTCCGCTGACCAAGGACGGCGCCGCTCCCACCCGGGGGCGGCGCCGTTCCGCGTCCCGGTGTGGCGATTACCGGGTGTCGCGATCCTGAGCGGCTGGCGTCCGGGCAGGTGGCTGGCCGGGACTCACTCAGCTGGCGTTGCAGCGCCAGGCGAGTTCGTCTGGGGCAGCGGATTGGACGAGCGCAGCGGAGTGGGTTCCCGGGAGGGCGAACGGACAACAAACGGACAACACCTCGACCCACCGAATCGCCGTCGGAGCGGGTTGGCTGGTCCCATGGAACCGCGGATCTGGTCCACCTCCGACCTCGCCGAGCTCAAGGGGTGGGGCCCCATGGAGGTGCGGCGTGCCCTCCGTGAGGGCCGTCTGACCCGGGTCCGACGCGGGTCGTTCATCGAGGGCGCCGCGCCGCGACCCGTGGAGGCGCACAAGGCGCGGGTCAGGGCGACGGTGGGCACGCTCGGGGAGCACTCCGTGGTGAGCCACGTCTCGGCGGCGGTCCTCCACGGACTGCCGGTGCGACAGTCCCAGCTCGCGACCGTGTGGACCACGCGGCCCGGTTCCAACGGCGAGCGGACGCCGACGCTGCGGGTGGTCCGCGCCCCGGTCGCCGAGGACGAGCGCACGGTGGTGCACGGCGTCCCCGTCACGACACTGGCCCGCACCGTGGCGGACCTGGCGCGCACGGTCCCGTTCGAGTGGGGCGTCGCGGCTGCCGACGCAGCTCTTCGCGGGGGGATCGGTCGCGCCGTGTTGGAGCAGGCGCTCGACCGTGCGAGGAGGCGTCCCGGGCTGCGGCGGGCACGTCGCGTCGTCGCCTTCGCCGACGGCCGGGCCGAGTCGCCCGGGGAGTCGCTGAGCCGCGCGTTGTTCCTCCTCCACGACGTGCCCGCGCCCGTGCTCCAGCGCGAGGTCAGGACGGCGTCCGGGTTCGTCGTGGGGCGCGGTGACTTCGGGTGGGAGGACGACCATGTCATCGGCGAGTTCGACGGGGCGCTGAAGTACGACGGAACCCACGGTCGGCCGGAGGACGTGATCATGGCCGAGAAGCGACGGGAGCAGGCGTTCCGGGACGAGGGCTGGTGGCTGGTGCGCTGGGGCTGGGGCGAACTTGCCCGACCGGCCGTGCTCGCGGCGAGGATCCGGACCGCGTTGGCACAGGGTCGCTCTGATCGTGCGTCCTGACCGGCGCTCGGTCAAGCCGCCGCCCGAGCCGGACCCAGCTGCCGTTGCAACGCCAGCTACGTGTCGGCAGGCCGGTTCCGTGGCCGGATAACAGCAGGGCGAGGACGAGAGGGCCACCGTAGGATGGCACCCATGCTGAAGGTTGCGGTGTTCGGCGCCCGGGGGCGCATGGGGCAGGAGCTGTGCCGGGCGATCGGCGAGGCGGACGACCTGGAGCTGGTCGCGGCGCTCGACGTGGACGACGACCGCGAGCCGGCCCAAGCGGCCGACGTGGCCGTCGACTTCACCGTCCCGGACGCCGTCATGGGCAACCTCGAGTGGTGTGCGGAGCAGGGCATCCACGCCGTGGTGGGCACGACCGGCATCACCGCCGAGCGGCTCGAGCGCATCCGCGAGCTGTTCTCCGGGGACGCGAACGCCGTGGTCGCCTCGAACTACTCGATCGGTTCGCTGCTGATGATGAAGTTCGCCGAGATCGCCGCGCCCTTCTTCGAGTCGGTCGAGATCATCGAGCTCCACCACCCCAACAAGGTGGACGCCCCCTCCGGCACCGCCGTGACCACCGCTGGCCGGATCGCCGCCGCCCGCGCCGCGGCCGGGCTCGGCGCCACCCCCGATGCCACCGAGCTCGACCCCGACGGCGCCCGCGGCGCCAAGGTCGACGGGATCAGCGTGCACTCGGTGCGCCAGCGCGGGCTGTTCGCCAACCAGGAGGTGCGCTTCGGCAACGAGGGCGAGCAGCTCGTCATCACCGAGAACGGGTTCACCCGCGGCGCGTACATGCCGGGCGTCCTGGCCGCCGTCCGGGCCGTGCCCACGCTCCCGGGCGTGACCGTGGGCATCGAGTCACTGCTGGGGATCTGAGCCCATGAAGCGCTTCCTCGGGGTCCTGGTCGTGCTGGTGCTGCTGCTCGCCGGCCTGGTCGTGGGGGGCGCCTACGTGTTCGACGACCGCATCCGGTCGACCGTCGAGGACCGGGTGGCCGTCGAGCTGCAGCGCAGCGTGCCGTTCGCGACGCGACCGACGGTGGGCATCGAGGGCGAGCCCCTCGCGCTGCACCTGGTCACGCGTGAGTTCCCGAGCGTGAACGTCCGGGCGCGCGAGATGCCGGTGCAGGCGGCGCAGGGGACCACCATCCCGCTGTACGACGTCGACTTCACCCTCACCGGCGTCCGCTACGAAACGGACGCCGTGCACGCGGCCTCGCTGACCGGTGGCGGGTGGCTCGACTACGCCGACCTCGCGGCCGTGGCCGGGGCACGGATCCAGCCGACCGAGGACGGGCGCCTCGCTCTCGAGCGCGACGTCGAGTTCCTCGGTGTCGCCTTCACCGGACGCCTCGTGGGCCGGGCCGCGCTCGACCGGGCCACGCAGACGATCACGCTGACCGACACCGAGCTCGACCTGGCCGGCGTCGCGATCCCGCCCGACGCCACGCAGGCCCTGGTGGACGCGATCCTCCAGCCGATCCCGGTGGCCCTGCCCTACGGCCTCCAGCTCAGCGCGCTGGAACCGGGGGAGCAGGGCCTGGACGTGGTCGTGGACGCGACCGACGTCACGTTCCCGACGCGCTGATCAGGCCAGCTCCACCGGGTTGGGGGAGCGCTCGCCGTTGCGGACCCGCCCGGGGGGCGTCCCCTCGCCGAAGGGCGACCCGTCGAGCTTCTCGCGGTCGTGCGGGCTGAGCCACTCCACGGGGTCCGGCCCCTTCGGCACGATCTGGTTCGGGTTCAGGTCGGTGTGCACGATGTAGTAGTGGCGCTTGATCTGCTCGAAATCGATCGTGTCGCCGAACCCGGGGGTCTGGAACAGGTCGCGGGCATAAGCCCACAGCACGGGCATCTCGGTCAGCTTGGAGCGGTTGCACTTGAAGTGGCCGTGGTAGACGGCGTCGAAACGCACCAGCGTGGTGAACAGGCGCACGTCGGCCTCGGTGATCGAGTCGCCGACGAGGTAGCGCTGCAGCCTGAGGCGGTCCTCGAGCCAGTCGAGCGCTTCGAACAGCCGTAGGTAGGCCGCCTCGTACGCCTCCTGGGAGCCTGCGAACCCGCACCGGTACACGCCGTTGTTGACGTCGTGGTAGATCCGCGCCATGACCTCGTCGATCTCCTCGCGCAGTCCCTCGGGGTAGAGGTCGGGCGCGCCGGGCCGGTGGTGCTCGGTCCACTCGGTGGAGAAGTCGAGGGTCATCTGGGCGTAGTCGTTGGTCACCACCGCGCCGGTGGTCACGTCGACCAGGGCGGGGACCGTGATGCCGCGCGAGTAGTGCGGGTCGCGCTTGAGGTAGGCGTCCTTGAGCCGGTGGATGCCGAGCACGGGGTCGACCTCACCGGGGTCGAGGTCGAAGGTCCACGAGTCGGCGTCGTGGGTGGGGCCTGGCAGGCCAAGGCTGATCGCGTCCTCAAGGCCCAGTAGACGCCGCACGATGATCGTCCGGTTCGCCCACGGGCAGGCTCGCGCGGCGATGAGGCGGTACCGGCCTGGTTCGACGGGCACGGCGTCCTCACCGTCGTCGACGGTGCGCTTGACGCGCGTGGCGATGTAGCGGGTGTCGCGGTCGAACTCCTCACCCTTGCGGGAGTACACACCGCCCTTGCTGTGCTCGGGTCGCTCGGCCATGACACCACCGTCTCACGCCGGGACGCCCCACGGCCACGTCTCGCAGCAGGGGACCTCTACAGCCGACGCAGCGTGGCCCGGGCGGTCGCCTCGTCCAGCACGAGGTCGGTCGCGACCCCGGCTCGCAGGGCCCCGACCACCGCCGGCGCTCGCAGCGGGTCGGCCACCACGCAGATCCGACGGGGCACGCGGGCCAGCTCGCCCGGAGTGAGCCCGGTGGCCCGTTCGTTGGCGGCGATGTCGGCGTAGCTGCCGTCCTCGCGCAGCAGCACGGTGCAGATGTCGCCGACGACGCCATCGGCGGCCAACTGCAGGCGCTCGTCCTCGTCGAGGTAGCCGGCGGCGTACACGTGGGAGGGGATGGAGCCGGTCAACGAACCCACCCCGAAGATGGCGACATCGAGGCGGGCGAGCTGGTCCAGCACATGGCGCACCGACCGCTCGCGCCACATGGCGGCCTTGGTGTCGGGGTAGTCGAAGAACGCCGGCACGGGGAAGAGGACCACCGCGGAGTCGAACGCGTCACCGATCGACTGCATGATTTCGCGGATGTAGGGCACGCCGGACGACCGCTGGTTGGCGCCCCCGTTCATCTGGATGATCGCGCTCCCCGTCAGCGGCCGGTGGCGCAGGTGCTGGGTCAGCGACGCCATGGTGACGCCCCACGCGACCCCGATGTTCATCGAGTCGCCGACGACCTCCGTGAGCAGGCCGGCGGCGCGTTGGGCGACCTGGTCGATGCGTGCCATGGGGGAGAGGCCCCCGCGCAGGGCGACCAGGTGAACCCGGACACCGAAGGCGTCCGACAGGGACCGGGCGACCGGCGCCTGCGAGCTCGACCCCTCGGCGATGGTGATGCGCACCAGACCGGTCTCGCGCGCGTCGGCCAGCAGGCGCGACACCGTCGAGCGAGAAACGTCGAGCCCGTGGGCGATCGCCTCCATCGTCTCGCCCTGGACGTAGTAGCGCGTCGCCGCGAGGTACATCTGTTCGTAGCGCTCGTTCACCGACCACCTCCACGCTGCACGTTCGTGCATAAGCGTGCACCATCCGTGCAGTTGGGACAAGATGAGTCCGTCAGCGACGAAGACGACGCACACACCTGGAGCCCAAAGATGACCATTCCTGCCCTCAATCCGACGCAGCGCGCGCGCGACCTCGAGGCGGTGACCGACGAGACGTTCGACATCCTGGTGATCGGGGGCGGCGTGACCGGAGCCGGCGCCGCGTTGGACGCCGCCACGCGCGGGCTGAGCGTGGCGATCGTGGAGGCCCAGGACTGGGCCTCGGGCACGTCCAGCCGCTCGAGCCGGCTGATCCACGGCGGCCTGCGCTACCTCTACAACCTTGACTTCGCTCTCGTGGCCGAGGCCCTCACCGAGCGCGGTCGCCTGCTGACCAAGCTCGCCCCCCACCTCGTCAAGGCCCAGCCGTTCCTCTGGCCCCTGAAGCAGCGCGTCATCGAGCGCGCCTACTCCGCGGTCGGTGTGGGCCTCTACGACGTCCTCGCCGTGGCGGGCGCCGGCGGCCGCAAGACCGTTCCGATCCAGAAGCACCTGAGCAAGCAGGGGGCCAAGGAGCGCTTCACCGACGTGCGCGACGACGCCCTCATCGGTGCGATCGAGTTCTACGACGCCCGCGTCGACGACTCGCGCATGGTCATCAACCTCGTCCGCAGCGCCGTGCGCCACGGCGCCCGGGCGCTCTCGCGTGCCCAGGTGGTCGGCTTCGTGCAGGACGCCGGGGGTCGCGTCGGCGGCGCCACGGTCAAGGACCTGGAGTCGGGCGAGGAGTTCACCATCAAGGCGCGGGCCGTGATCAACGCCACCGGCGTGTGGACCGAGACGACCCAGGCGTACGCCAAGACCACCAAGGGCCTGAAGGTGCTCGCCAGCAAGGGCATTCACATCGTGGTGCCGCGCGAGCGCATCAACGCCCGCTCCGGCATGTTCCTGCGCACCGAGAAGTCGGTGCTGTTCATCATCCCGTGGCGCCACTACTGGGTGATCGGCACCACCGACACCGCGTGGCACGAGCAGCTGAAGCACCCCGTGCCCACCGCGGCCGACATCGACTATGTGCTGGACCACGCCAACGCCGTCCTGTCCGCCAACCTGACCCGCGACGACGTGATCGGCACCTACGCCGGGCTGCGGCCGCTGCTGCAGCCCGTCGGGCACGACGAGGCCAAGTCGGCCAAAGTGTCGCGCGAGCACACGACGCTGGAGGCGGCGCCCGGCCTCGTGGTCATCGCCGGCGGCAAGTACACGACCTACCGCGTCATGGCGGCGGACGCCGTCGACGTCGCCCTCGGCAAGGTGCGCGCCAAGGAGCTGCCGTCGATCACCAAGGACGTCCCCCTGCTGGGCGCCGATGGGTTCGATGCCTTCGCGCGGCGGGCGGAGTCCCTCGGCGCGCAGTACGCGCTGACCTCCGAGCAGGTCGAGGACCTGCTCGACCGCTACGGCTCGGAACTGCCTGCTCTGTTCGCCCTCATCGACGAGGATCCCGCGCTTGGCCAACGGCTCGAGGCGTGCCCGTGGTACCTGCGGGCCGAGGTCGCCTTCGCGTGCCTGTACGAGGGTGCCCTCCACCTCGAAGACATCCTCATCCAGCGCATCCGGCTGAACTCGACCACGCCCGACCGTGGGGCGTCCGCGGTCGACGAGGTGGCGCAGATCGCCGCTCCCTTGTTGGGATGGGACGACGAGCGCACGGCGTCGGAGAAGGCCAACTACACCGCGCGAGCCGCCGCTGAGCTCGCGGCCCAGGAACAGCCGAACGACGCTGCGGCGTCGCAGGCCCGCATCGAGGCTACGGATGTGACGCCGTCCTCGTTGTAGAACACCCCTGGCTCGTCGCAACCGCGGCGGGCCACCATCACCCAACCAGTGGCGACCCCGCTCCCCGCGGACGCCGTTTCGGCACTCGCATCGTCGATGCCAGAAAGTGAGATCACGTGTCTCTAGGAACCGTCTTCCTCTCGGAGGTCGTCGGCACGGCGATGCTGCTGTTGCTCGGCGGTGGCGTCGTCGCCAACAACATCCTGCCCAAGAACAAGGGCGCAGGCACCGGCTTCCTGCACGTCAACTTCGGCTGGGGCCTCGCGGTCTTCGCCGGTGTCCTGGTGGCGTACAAGTCCGGTGGCCACCTGAACCCCGCCGTCACGTTGGGCCTCGTCGCCGCGGGCAACGAGGAGTTCGTGCCCGGCATCGCCGTGAACGCGATGTCGATCGCCACCTACATCAGCGCCCAGATGCTCGGCGCCTTCATCGGTGCCGTGCTCTGCTGGCTGGCCTACAAGAAGCAGTTCGACGATGACGCCCCCGCGGGCGCCAAGCTCGGCGTCTTCTCGACCGGCCCCGAGATCCGCAACCCGCTGTGGAACCTCGTCACCGAGGCCATCGGCACCTTCGTGCTGGTGCTGGTCGTCCTCGCGTCCGGCAACTGGGGCGACTCGGCCACCAACACCCCGGCCGGCCTCGGCTGGCTCGGCGCCCTCGGCGTCGCCCTGCTGGTCGTCGGCATCGGCGCCTCGCTCGGTGGCCCCACCGGCTACGCCATCAACCCGGCTCGTGACCTCGGCCCGCGCATTGCGCACGCCGTGCTCCCGATCCCGAACAAGGGCAGCTCCGACTGGGGCTACAGCTGGATCCCGGTTGTGGGCCCCATCACCGGCGGCGTGCTCGCCGGCCTCATGAGCGGCGTGCTGCTCCCCGCCTGATCCACCCCGCACCACGGGTGGCCGGACGCCGGGCGTCCGGCCAGCCACCCCAACCGAACAACACAACGATGTGAAGGAACACCATGACTGGCAAGTACGTCCTCGCCATAGACCAAGGCACCACCAGCTCGCGTGCCATCATCTTCGACCACAGCGGCCAGATCGTGGCCACGGGCCAGAAGGAGCACGAGCAGATCTTCCCGCGCGCCGGGTGGGTCGAGCACGACCCCAAGGAGATCTGGGACAACATCCGCGAGGTCGTCGCCGAGGCGCTGGCCAAGGCGTCCATGAACAAGGACGACATCGTGGCCGTCGGCGTCACCAACCAGCGCGAGACCGCGATGGTGTGGGACAAGAACACCGGCGAGCCGGTTTACAACGCGATCGTGTGGCAGGACACCCGCACTGACAAGATCGTCAAGGAGCTCGGCGGCGGCGACGACGACAAGTACAAGGCCAAGGTCGGCCTGCCCCTGGCCACCTACTTCTCGGGCCCGAAGGTCAAGTGGATCCTCGACAACGTCGAGGGTGCGCGCGAGAAGGCCGAGGCCGGCGACCTGATCATGGGCAACATGGACACCTGGGTCATCTGGAACCTCACCGGCGGCACCGACGGCGGCGTGCACGTGACCGACGTGACCAACGCCTCCCGCACCATGCTGATGGACCTCGACACGCTCGCATGGGACGAGGGCATCGCCAAGGACATGGGCATCCCCCTGTCGATGCTGCCCGAAATCAAGTCGTCGTCCGAGGTCTACGGCGAGGGCCGTTCGCACGGTCTGCTCGCCGGCGTCCCGATCGCCGGTGACCTGGGCGATCAGCAGGCCGCGACGTTCGGCCAGGCCGCCTTCGAGGTCGGCATGGCCAAGAACACCTACGGCACCGGCTGCTTCATGCTGATGAACACCGGCGAGGAGAAGGTGCCCAGCAAGAACGGCCTGCTCACCACGGTGTGCTACAAGATCGGCGACAACAAGCCGATCTACGCCCTCGAGGGTTCGATCGCGGTCACCGGCTCGCTGGTGCAGTGGCTGCGCGACAACCTGAAGATGTTCGACTCGGCCCCCGAGGTCGAGGAGCTGGCCAACTCGGTCGAGGACAACGGTGGCGCCTACCTGGTGCCGGCGTTCTCGGGCCTGTTCGCGCCGTACTGGAAGTCGGACGCCCGCGGGGCGCTCGTCGGCCTCACCCGCTTCGTCAACCGTGGTCACATCGCCCGAGCCGTGCTGGAGGCCACCGCCTACCAGACGCGCGAGGTGCTGGACGCCATGGAGGCCGACTCGGGTGTGCAGCTGGCCGAGCTCAAGGTCGACGGCGGCATGACGATGAACGACACGCTCATGCAGTTCCAGGCCGACCAGCTCGGCGTGGACGTCGTCCGCCCCGTCGTCGCCGAGACCACCGCGCTGGGTGCGGCGTACGCCGCCGGCATCGCGGTCGGTTTCTGGGACGGCGAGCAGGACGTCATCGACAACTGGGCCGAGGCCAAGCGCTGGACCCCGTCGATGGACGAAGACGAGCGTGCGCGCCTCTACCGCAACTGGAAGAAGGCCGTGACCCGGACCTTCGACTGGGTCGACGACGACGTCACCTGACGCTGATCAGACCGGACGCCGCCCGCGGGAGTTTCCCGCGGGCGGCGTTCCGCGTTGCCGGACGGAGGGGCGTCCAGATGTCAGTTCTGGCCGTCGGTGGGTCACGTGGCGGAGCGAGCGCCGCGGGGTCAGCCCAGCGCGGTGTGCATCCGGATCATCTTGACCGACGCCGCCTCGTCCTCGGTGCTCACCGTCTGGTGACCGCCGTCGGGACCCCAGCCGGCCGAGTCCAGGAAGCGCCGCAGCGGGTCGTCGGTCGAACGGACCCACCAGGTCGCGCGGTTGAAGCCGTCGGCGCGCATGGTGTCGGCGACGGCGTTCAGCAGCCGCGAGCCGTGGCCCTGGCGCTGGGCGGGCGGGTCGACGATGAACTCGCCGACCATCGCGTCCTGGCCCGGGTGGGCGTCGTCGTCGTCGGAGGGGCCGATGGCCGCGAACCCGACCACGCGCCCATCCTCGATCGCCACCAGCACCCGGAACTTCGCCAGCGGCGGCTTGGCGATCGCGTGCGCCCACGACTCGGTCATGCTCGCGAGGTCGACCGACGCGAGCACGTGCTCGGCCACGTCGGTGGGGAACAGTTGCTGCCAGCTGCGGCGCTGGATCGCGGCGATCCGCTCGGCCTCGGCCGGGAGGGCGAGGCGGCAGGAGTCGGGCGTACGGGGAGCGTCGGTCACCCCGACATGCTAGCGGCGCCCGGACGCCCCCACGGGGGAGGCGTCCGGGCGCCGGTCGAGCGTGGCCCGGGTCAGGCCTTCTTGGCCTCCACGGCGGCCTTGATGATGGACACGACGGCCGCGACGGGCAGCTGCGAGCCGTTCACCACGAGGTCGTACCAGTCGTTGGTGCGCGGGTCGAAGTGGTAGGTCTTGTCGGACAGCTGCGAGCGGAACTCGTCCTCGATCACCTGGCGCTTCCGGGCCCGGTCCTCACCGATGCCGCTGGCCTGCGCCGCGAACGCCACGCGACCCGCCACGGGGCCGTCGAGCTTCACGTGCAGGGTGTTGGGCCGGTCGCGCAGGATGTACTGCCCGTTGCGGCCCTGGATCACGCCGCCGACCGTGGCGGCCTGGCGGACCACGGCGGTGTTCTCCTCCGCCATCGCGGCGTAGTTCGACTCGGACGCGGTCGCCGCAGCCGACACCGCGCCGTCGTAGGTGAAGTTGGCGGGTGCGAAGTTGCGCAGCAGGCGTCCGAGCGCCCCCTCGCGCTCGCGCTCGGCGGTGGCCTGCTCGATCGCCTCCGACGAGTAGGCCTGCTTGTGCAGCGGGAGCTTGAGGTCGGCGGCGAGGGCCTCCGCGACCGCCTCCATGTTCGACCCGTACGTCTCCCACAGGGTGATCACGAGCGGGGTCTGTCCTGCCATCACGTCCTCCTCAGGGTGGTGTTCCTTTCGGTCATGCTAATCGTCGCGGCCCCGCCCGGCGGGAGATTGTCTTTGTTGCCACCGGGCTAGAGTGACCCCGTGCGTGAAGCCCTCAAGACACCGCCCCAGCTCGCTCCCGACACCCTCCGGATCACCCCTCTGGGCGGCCTGGGGGACGTGGGCCGCAACAGCGCGACCTTCGAGGTCAACGGCGAG
Source organism: Propioniciclava sp. MC1683 (assembly GCF_014164675.1). Classification (NCBI taxonomy): domain Bacteria; kingdom Bacillati; phylum Actinomycetota; class Actinomycetes; order Propionibacteriales; family Propionibacteriaceae; genus Propioniciclava; species Propioniciclava sp. MC1683. The sequence continues at coordinate 137,951 of NZ_JACJFX010000007.1, forward strand.
ATCCTGATGGTCGACTGCGGGGTGTTGTTCCCCGACGAGACCCACCCCGGTGTCGACCTGATCCTGCCCGGCCTGCACCTGGTCAACGACCGCCTCGACGACATGGTCGCGCTCGTCCTCACCCACGGCCACGAGGACCACATCGGCGCCGTGCCCTACCTGCTCCGCCGCCGTCCCGACATCCCCGTGCTCGGCAGCAAGCTCACGCTGGCGTTCGTGCGCGAGAAGCTCAAGGAGCACCGCATCCGCAACACCGACCTGCGCGAGGTCGAGGAGGGGTCGCGCACCCGGATCGGCGGGTTCGACCTGGAGTTCATCGCGGTGAACCACTCGATCCCCGACGCGCTGGCGGTCCACATCCGCACGGCGGGCGGCAGCGTGCTGCACACCGGCGACTTCAAGATGGACCAGCTGCCCCTCGACGGGCGCATCACCGACCTGCGCGCCTTCGCCAAGGTGGGGGAGGAGGGGCTCGACCTGTTCATGGTCGACTCCACCAACGCCGAGACGCCGGGCTTCACGACGCTGGAGAAGGACATCCAGCCCGCCATGGAGCGCGTGTTCGCCCACGCCCGCGGCAAGCTGATCGTGGCCTGCTTCGCCTCCCACGTGCACCGCGTGCAGCAGGTCATGGACGAGGCCGTGAAGTACGGCCGCAAGGTGGTCTACGTGGGCCGCTCGATGGTGCGCAACATGTCGATCGCCGCCCAACTCGGCTACCTGAACGTGCCGGGCGACACCCTGATCGCGCTCGACGACATCGAGAACTACGCCGACCACGAGGTCGTGATCATCTCCACCGGCTCGCAGGGCGAGCCGCTGAGCGCCCTGAGCCGCATCGCCAACCACGAGCACCCGATCATCCGGGCCGGCCACGGCGACACGGTCCTGCTGGCCAGCTCGCTGATTCCCGGCAACGAGAACTCGGTCTACCGGGTCATCAACGGCCTGACCAAGAACGGCGTGAAGGTCGTGCACAAGGCCAACGCGCTCGTGCACGTCTCCGGCCACGCCTCGGCCGGCGAGCTTCTCTACTGCTACAACATCGTCCGGCCCCGCAACGTGATGCCGGTGCACGGCGAGGTGCGCCACCTCGTCGCCAACGCCGAGTTGGCCATCGCCACGGGCGTCCCGCGCGAGAACACCGTCGTGGTGGAGGACGGCGCCGTCGTCGACCTGCGCAACGGCCGGGTCAAGGTCGTCGGACGCCTCGAGTGCGGCTACATCTTCGTCGACGGCTCAACCGTGGACGAGATCGGCGAGGCGGAGCTGGACGAGCGCCGGATCCTGGGCGAGGAGGGCTTCATCTCCGCGATCGCCGTGGTCAACCTGCACTCCGGGTCGCTCGTCGAGGGCCCCATCATCACCGCCCGCGGCTTCGTGGGTGCCGAGGGCATCTTCGACGACATCACCGCCGAGGTGGCGACGGCGCTGCGTGAGGCGTTGGAGGAGGGTGCCGACGACACCCACCAGCTGCAGCAGGTCATGCGCCGGAGGATCGGTCGTTGGGTCAGCAAGAAGTTCCGGGCCCGCCCCATGATCGTGCCGGTGGTGCTGGCCACCTGAGCGCCGATTTTCCTGTCCGCCCGCCATCGGTTAGGATGGGCAGGTTCCATTTCGAGCACTGGTCCCGACGCGTGTCGTCGCGGGGGCCGACCACCAAAGGAGATAGCCATGGCCGCCGTGTGCGATGTCTGCGCCAAGAAGCCGACCTTCGGCCACAACGTGCCCTGGTCGAAGAAGAAGACCAACCGCCGCTGGAGCCCGAACATCCAGTCCGTCCGTGCGTTCGTCAACGGCGGCACCAAGCGCATGAACGTGTGCACCGGCTGCCTCAAGGCCGGCAAGATCGCGCGCGCCAAGATCTGACGCACCACCACGTGAAGACCCGCCACGGCGGGTCTTTTCGTTTGCCCGGGCACGGGCGGCGGCCCGGTCCGGGGATTGTCCGGGGCGCTCGCTAGGATCGCCGCCATGGCACCCCGGGAGTGGAGGACCGCCGCGTTCGCCGAGCTGAACGCGCCCCTGTCGACCGTCCTGGGCGCCCAGGCCAAGCACTTCGAGGCGCTGCGCATCCACACCGTCGGCGACCTGCTGCGCCACCTGCCCCGGCACTACCTCTCCGGCACCGAGCTCACCGACCTCGCGACGCTGGAGGAGGGCGAGCACGTCGCCGTCATGGCCCGGGTCGCCGAGATCGCCGTGCACGAGGGCCGCGGGGGTCCGGCGCGCGGGCGGCGCGGGCCCCAGTCCCGTCTCGAGGCCACCCTGACCGACGGCGTCGGACGGCTGCGGGCCACCTTCTTCGGGGGCAACCACCTGGTCAAGTGGTGGGCCAAGCAGCTGGACGAGGGCGTCCGCGGCATCTTCGTCGGCAAGGTCGGGGCCTTCAACGGCCGCCCCCAGATGACGCACCCGGCCTTCGTGATGTTGGACGCCCAGGGCCGGGTCGTCGGCCGGTCGGAGGAGAAGGAGAAGATCGCCGACCTCGCGCGGTCCGGCCTGGTCGGGCTGTACCCCGCCACGGCGAAGCTGAAGACGTGGACGATCGCCGAGTCCGTCCGGCTGGCGCTGCACACCCTCGACGGCGTCGAGGACCCCTGGCCGGCCTGGGTGCGCGAGCGGGCGGGCGTGGTCGGGCTGCTGGAGGCCTACTCCGCGGTCCACCGGCCGGGCAGCCGCGGCGACATCGAGCGCGGCAACGACCGGCTGCGCTTCGACGAGGCGTTCGCCACCCAGCTCACGATGGCCTACCGCCGCGCCGAGAACGCGCGGCAGTCGGCCGGGCCGCGCCCGCGGCGTCCGGACGGGTTGCTCGACGCGTTCGACGCCCGCCTGCCGTTCACGCTCACCGAGGGGCAGCGCCGCGTGAGCGAGGAGGTGTTCGCCGACCTGGCCCGCACCCAGCCCATGCAGCGGCTGTTGCAGGGCGAGGTCGGGTCGGGCAAGACCCTCGTCGCGCTCCGCGCCATGCTGGCCGTGGTCGACGCCGGCGGCCAGGCCGTCCTGCTCGCGCCCACCGAGGTGCTGGCCCAGCAGCACCACCAGACGATCGTGGGGCTGATGGGGGAGCTGGGGATGGGTGGCGGGGTCCTCGGCGCCCCCGAGCACGCCACCGACGTGGTCTGCCTGACCGGCTCGATGCCGGCGGCGGTGAAGAAGTCGGCGCTGTTCAAGATCGCCTCGGGCGAGGCGGGGATCATCGTCGGCACCCACGCCCTGCTGGCCGACCACCTCCAGTTCGTCGACCTGGGCCTGGTGGTCGTCGACGAGCAGCACCGCTTCGGCGTCGAGCAGCGGGCGGTCCTGACCGACCGCGCGCACGCGCGACCACACGTGCTGGTGCTGACGGCCACGCCGATCCCGCGGTCGGTGGCGATGACGGTGTTCGGCGACCTCGAGGTCTCGACGCTGGCCGAGCTGCCGCAGGGGCGCGCCGACGTGACCACCACGGTGGTCGACGCCCGGCGCCGCCCGGCCTGGGTCGACCGGGCGTGGGAGCGGGTCCGCGAGGAGGTGGCCCAGGGGCGCCAGGTGTTCGTGGTCGCCCCCCGCATCGGCACCACGGCCAAGGAGGGTGAGGGGCTCGGCGTGCTGCAGTTGGCCGAGCAGCTGCGCTCCGGGCCGCTGGCCGGGGTGCGGCTGGGCGTCCTGCACGGGCAGCTGCCGGCGGAGGAGAAGGAGGCCGTCATGGGGTCCTTCGCCAGCGGCGACCTCGACGTGCTCGTCGCCACGACGATCGTCGAGGTGGGCGTCGACGTGCCGAACGCCTCGATGATGGTGGTCTGGGACGCCGACCGCTTCGGCATCAGCCAGCTGCACCAGCTGCGCGGCCGGATCGGCCGCGGTGGGCTGCCCGGGGTGTGCCTGCTCGTGAGCGCGGCCGAGCCCGAGGCCGAGTCCTGGCAGCGGCTCGCGGCGGTCGCCTCGACCCGCGACGGCTTCGTGCTCGCCGAGCTCGACCTGGCCCAGCGGCGCGAGGGTGACGTGCTGGGCGCCAGCCAGTCGGGGGGCCGGTCCACGCTGCGCCTGCTGCGGGTGCTGGAGCACGCCGACATCATCGACAGCGCGCGCACGATCGCGGTCGACGCGGTGGAGCGGGACCCGGGGGCGAAGACGCCGGGGTTCGCCGACGCGGTGACCCAGACCAACCTCGTCGCCGACGGCGACTGGATCGAACGGGCCTAACCGCCGGCCTGCGCCGCCCGGGCCGCGTCGTTGAGGGTGAAGCGCCGCCCCGAGAACTTCGTGCCGATGTCGGTGCGCACGACGAGCCCGCGGTCGTCGACGGCGAAGTTGACCGGGAAGACGTCGGGTTCGCCGGCCATGACCACCACCAGGCGACCCACGGGGACGCCCTCCAGCAGGGCCCAGCACTCCTCCGGACCGAGCGGCTGGATCGGTTCGGGGTGGAACGCGCCCACCTCAGCCGACCGGGTGGAAGGGTTCAGGCTCGGGGCCGAAGCGGAAGCGGCGTCCGGTGACCTCGTCGACCGCGAGGCGCACCCAGTGCTCCTTGTGGGTCGGCACCCACGGGTCGAGCTCGAGAGAGGTGGCGGACTCGCGCTCCTCGCCCTCCATGACGTGGGGGGTGCCGTGGGCCAGCACGCTGACCGCGCCCTCGTGCGTCCACTCGTCGACCTGGAATGCCATGCGTCCGCCCAGGGAGGCCGCGAGCAGCTTGCTGCCCTCAGCGGTGCGGAACACCAGGGACTGCCCGTCGACCACGTAGTTGACGGGGAAGATGTCGGGCTCGCCACCGATCACGATGGCCAGGCGCCCGATCCGGTGGGCGGTGAGGAACTCCCAGGCCTGCACCTCGTCGAGTTCCTGGACCGTGTCGTGCGGCGTCGTCATGACCCCGATCATCCCATGTCGCTAGCCTCGTCCCCATGGGTCGGATCATTGCCGGACGTGCCAGGGGCCACCGCGTGGCCGCCCCGTCCCACGCGCGGACGCGCCCGACCAGCGATCTCGTGCGGGAATCGGCGTTCAACCTGATCGCGGACTGGGCCGGCACGGTGGGGGAGGCCGCAGACCACATGCTGGACAGGTTCTCGTTCCTCGACCTCTACGGCGGCACCGGCGCGGTGGGGCTGGAGGCGGCGTCCCGCGGGGCGGGTCCGGTCGTGTGCGTCGAGAAGGACCGGTCCACGGCGGCGCTGGCGCGCGAGAACGCCACCGCCACGGGGCTGGACGTCCAGGTGGTCGCATCCTCGGTCGACGCCTACCTCGCCGGGGCGCCGCAGGTCTTCGACGTGGTGTGGTTCGACCCGCCCTACGACCTGCCCACGGCCGTGGTGGACGCCCAGGTGGCGGCCGTCGTCGACCGCTGGCTGGCCCCCGACGGGCTGGTCGTCGTCGAGCGGGCCACCCGCGACACGCCGCCCAGCTGGCCCGATTCCCTCACTGACCAGCGCACACGGCGTTACGGTGAGACGACCCTGTACCTCGCCAGCAAGGAGGACGACCGATGAGGGCCATCTGCCCGGGATCGTTCGACCCGGTCACCCACGGGCACCTGGACATCATCGAGCGGGCCGCGCAGATGTTCGGCGAGGTCGTCGTGGCCGTGGGTCGCAACAGCGCCAAGAACTACCTCTTCACCCCCGACGAGCGCGCGGCGATGATCGCCGAGGCCACCGCCCACCTGCCCAACGTGCGGGTGGAGATGCTCGAGGGCCTCCTGGTCGACTTCTGCCGCGACCGCGACATCGACGTGATCGTCAAGGGCCTGCGCTTCGCCAGCGACTTCGAGTTCGAGCTGCAGATGGCCCAGATGAACTTCGCGCTGTCCGGCATCGAGACGATCATGCTGCCCACCGCGGCCCGCTGGGCGCACCTGAGTTCGACCATGATTCGCGAAGTTGCGAAGCTGGGCGGTGACGTGTCCCAGTTCGTGACCGCCGACGTCGCGGACCGCATCCGGGCCAGGACGGCCCCCGTCGAAGGAGGAACGGCATGAGCGCCGACGCAACCGAGGCCCTGTCCGCCATCAGGTCGCTCGTCGAGCAGGCCAAGGGCGTGCCCATGACGTCCAACGTGCTCGTCCCCCGCGCCGAGGTGCTGGAACTGCTCGACCGGGCCGAGTCGGCGGTGGCCGCACAGGGCGCGGTCCCGGCCGGCGAGGCCGAGGCGATCCTCGAGCAGGCCCGGGCCGAGGCCGAGGGCATCGTGGCCGAGGCGCGCGGGCGCGCCGAGGGGCTGGTGTCCGAGACCGAGGTCTCCCGCGCCGCCGAGGAGGAGGCCCTCGCCTTCAAGCACGAGGCCGACACCTGGGTCGACGGGCGCCTGTCCGAGCTGGAGACCGGCCTGCACCGCACGCTGGAGCAGATCGAGACCATGCGGGAGCGCCTCCACCAGCGGTCCCGGATCGACGACGAGGAGTGAGCCGGCACCCCGCCGTGCGCGGGGCGACGACACCCACGGCGTCCGTTTGGACGCTCGGGGCGTGAGCAGGTAAAGTAGCCATTCGGTTATGACGCTGTCGTGCCAGCAGTGAAGGGGTCCCGCGATGACGAATCGCTCCATCGACCCTCGCTCGGTCCTCGTTTTCGACATCCACGAATTCGGGCACCGCGCGGGCGGGAGCAAGGAGATCGTCGACGACGTACCCGCACCTGAGGGCATCGGCAACGACGTGATCGGAGTGCCGACCGAGTCTCCGATCCACCTCGACCTTCGGCTCGAGGGGGTGGGTGACGGGGTGTTGGCCACCGGCGTCGCTGAGGTTCAGCTGCGCGGGGAGTGCGCTCGGTGCCTGACCGAGATCGAGGCGGACGCCGAGATCGACCTGCAGGAACTGTTCCTCTTCCCGGGCACGGACCCCGACGACACCGAGGCCAGCCGTGTCGAGGCCGAGATGATCGACCTCGAACCCGTCCTGCGGGACGCGGCGATGCTCGACCTGCCGTTCATCCCCCTGTGCCGGGAGGATTGCGCCGGGTTGTGCCCCACCTGTGGGGTCAACCTGAACGACGATCCCGACCACGGGCACGGCGAGGCCATCGACCCGCGCTGGGCCGACCTCGCCGACTGGGCTGAGGGCACCCAGGACTGAGACACCGGGGCAGTCGCCCCACGACCGAGGAGTTTGACGTGGCTGTTCCCAAGCGGAAGATGTCCCGCAGCAACACGCGCGCCCGCCGTGCGCAGTGGAAGACGTCCGCGCCGCAGCTGGTGACCTGCGCCAACGCCGCCTGCCGTGCGAAGCACCTGCCGCACACCGCGTGCCCCGAGTGCGGCCAGTACGGCCCCCGCACGGCGCGCCGCCAGGTCCTCGACCAGTGACCGACGCGGCGCGACGCCGCGTACATGACCTACTCGACCAGCTGGGGATCGACATCGATCCCCAGCTGTTCGAGCGTGCGTTGACCCACCGTTCGTGGGCCTACGAGAACGGCGGCTCCCCCCACAACGAGCGCCTGGAGTTCCTCGGCGACTCGGTGCTCGGGGTCGTCGTGACCGAGCACCTCTACCGCACCTACCCCGACGAGCCCGAGGGCTGGCTGGCGAAGATGCGTGCCGCCGTCGTGAACACCTACGCGCTGGCCGACGTCGCCCGCGGTCTCGGGCTGGGCAGCCTGCTGAAACTGGGCAAGGGCGAGATCGGCACGGGGGGCGACGACAAGGACTCGATCCTCGCCGACGCCACCGAGGCGGTCATCGCCGCGGTGTTCCTGTCGGCCGGCCGGGACGCCGCGGAGGCCTTCGTGCATGCGCTCATGGACCCGGTGGTCGCCACCGCGTCGGCCGAGGGGCGCTCCACCGACTGGAAGACCGCCCTGCAGGAGCTCGCCGCCGAGCGCGGCCTGGGCGCGCCCGGCTACGAGCACACCTCGACCGGGCCCGACCACGACAAGCGGTTCCACGCGGTGGCGGTCGTGGCCGGCACCACCTACCCGGGCGCGAAGGCCCGGTCCAAGAAGCTCGCCGAGCAGGCCGCCGCCAGGCTGGCCCACGAGGCGCTGTCCGAGGCGGGCTGAGTGCCCGAGCTCCCCGAGGTCGAGGTCGTCCGGCGCGGTCTGGAGCCCGCGGTCACCGGGCGCCGCATCGACGGCGTCCAGGTGCTGCACCCGCGCCCGGTCCGCCGTCACGCGGCCGGTCCCGACGACTTCGCAGCCTCCCTGACCGGCCGCACCTTCGGCGTCCCGCGCCGGCGCGGCAAGTTCCTCTGGCTGCCGTTCGACGACGGTGACGCCCTGCTGGCCCACCTGGGCATGTCCGGCCAGTTCCGTCTGGACGCCCCCGGCGCACCCCTCCAGCGGCACGCCCGGGTGCTGCTCGACCTGGCCGACGGCGTCCAGCTGCGTTTCGTCGACCAGCGGATGTTCGGCGGCCTGTCGCTGTCGCCCGGCGGTGCCGAGCTCCCCGACGAGGTGGCGCACATCGCCCGCGACCTGTTCGACCCCGAGCTCGACCGCGACGCGCTGGTCGCGCGCATCGGGCGCAGCCACAGCGCGATCAAGCGGGTGCTGCTGAACCAGACCGTCGTGTCCGGCATCGGCAACATCTACGCCGACGAGGCCCTGTGGCGGGCCCGCGTCCACTCCGAGACCCCGGCGTCGGCGCTGCCGCCGGCGGCGGTCGCCGCGCTGCTGGAGGCCGCGCGCGCCGTGATGGCCGAGGCCCTCGACCAGGGCGGCACCTCCTTCGACGCGCTCTACGTCAACGTGAACGGCGAGTCCGGCTACTTCGACCGCACCCTCGACGCGTACGGCCGCACCGACCAGCCGTGCCCGCGCTGCGGGACGCCGATCACGCGGCAGTCGTTCATGAACCGCAGCTCCTTCTCGTGCCCCACCTGCCAGCCGGCGCCGTGACCCCCTGCCGAGGCGGTAGGCTCTCGTCTCCGTGAACCCCGTTACCAAGCTGTGGACCCGCTGGGGCAACAGCATCCGCGAACTGCTGAAGTTCGGCATCGTCGGCGGCGCCGGCGTCGGCGTGAACATGCTGACGGTCGCGGTCGCACACAACATCGGGTTCCACGTCTTCGGGGTCGAGGACTACGACGCGTTCATCCCCCTGCCCGGCACCGAGCGGGCCCTGCGGTTCTACATCGTCTACGCCGGCATCGCCTTCGTCGTGGCGAACCTGTTCAACTTCTTCTGGAACCGGCACTGGACGTTCCGCAACCAGGGCGAGCGCGCGCCCGTGTGGAAGGAACTCCTCCCGTTCCTCCTCGTGGGGGCGGTGGCCCAGCTCGTCGGCTTCGTGATCCTGTACCTGCTGCGCAACCCGGGCTCGCCCGCCTACCTGAGCCACGCGTTCTTCACCGACGCCGGGCCGTGGTGGACCAAGCGCCTGTACTGGGCGCAGCTGATCCAGATCGTGCTCGTGATGCCGATCAACTTCGTGGTCAACAAGCTGTGGACGTTCCGCGCCGTCCGCCGGCGACACGCGGCGTCCACCCCCGTGGCCGGGCCGCCCGCTCCGTAAGGTGGCCGTGTGTACCTCAAGTCCCTGACGCTGCGCGGCTTCAAGTCGTTCGCGTCGGCGACGACCCTGAACTTCGAGCCGGGCATCACCTGCGTGGTCGGACCCAACGGGTCGGGCAAGTCCAACGTCGTCGACGCCCTGAGCTGGGTGATGGGCGAGCAGGGCGCCAAGACGCTGCGCGGCGGCAAGATGGAGGACGTCATCTTCGCCGGCACCGCCGGGCGCGCGCCGCTGGGCCGCGCCGAGGTGAGCCTGACCATCGACAACATCGACGGCGCGCTGCCGATCGAGTACACCGAGGTCACGATCAGCCGCACGATGTTCCGCGCCGGGGGCTCGGAGTACGCCATCAACGGCAACCCCGCCCGCCTCCTCGACGTGCAGGAGCTGCTCAGCGACTCCGGCATCGGCCGGGAGATGCACGTCATCGTGGGGCAGGGGCAGCTCGACACGATCCTGCAGGCCACCCCCGAGGTGCGCCGCGGCTTCATCGAGGAGGCCGCCGGCGTCCTGAAGCACCGCAAGCGCAAGGAGAAGGCGCTCCGCAAGCTCGACGCCACCCAGGTCAACCTCGACCGCCTGGCCGACCTGGTCGCCGAGATCCGCCGCCAGCTCAAGCCCCTGGGCCGGCAGGCCGAGGTGGCCCGCAAGGCCGCGGTCGTGCAGGCCGAGCTCCGGGACGCCAAGGCCCGCCTGCTCGCCGACGACTACGTGATGGCGTCGCTGGCGCTGGAGTCCGACCTGGCCGCCGAGGCCGAGATCAAGGCCCGGCGCAAGGCGCTCGAGGACGCCCTGGAAGCAGCGCGCGAGGCCGAGGCCGAGGCCGAGGCGTCCGTGCGCGAGGTGGCGCCCGAGCTGAACCGCGCGCAGGAGACCTGGTACGCGCTCGCCGCGCTGCGCGAACGCACGGCCTCGACGCTGAGCATTGCGCAGGAGCGGGTCCGCAACGCCGCGACCGTGTCGGCCGATGACCGCCGGGGTCGCGACCCCGAGCTCATCGAGGCCGAAGCCGCCGGGGTGCGCGAGACCGAGGAGGCGATCAACGCGAAGGTCGCCGAGCGGGCCGAGGCCCTGCGTGCCGCCTCCGTGGCGCGCGAGGAGGCCGAGAAGGCCCACGCCGAGGCCGAGAAGCAGTACGCCGCGCAGTTGCGCGCGATCGCCGACCGCCGCGAGGGCCTGGCCCGGCTCGCCGGCGAGGTCAACTCGCTGAAGTCGCGCACCGAGGCCGCCGACGCCGAGATCGAGCGGCTGCGCTCGGCCGGTACCGAGGCCCGCAAGCGCGCCGACGAGGCCCGCGCCACGTTCGCCCGCCTCGAGACCGAGTTGGGCGGGCTGACCGAGGGCGAGGAGGACCTGGACGCCGAGCACGAGTCCGCCGACGCCGAGCGGGTCGCCGCCACCGAGGAGCTGGAGTCGCTCAAGGCGCAGGAGCAGGCCGCGCAGCAGGAGCGGGCGTCCATCGCCGCGCGGCTGGAGGGCCTGAAGGTCGGCCTCGACCGGCGCGACGGGTCGGGGGCGCTGCTGGCGGCCTCGGCCGAGCTGTCCGGCGTGCTCGGCTCGGTGGGCGCGCTGGTGCGCGTGGAGCCGGGCTTCGAGTCGGCCGTCGCCGCCGCCCTGGGCGGCGCCGCCGAGGCGGTCGCCGTCACCGGGCTGGACGCCGCGATCGAGGCCTTCGCGCACCTGAAGTCCGACGACCTCGGACGCGCCGGGCTGCTGCTCGGTGGTGCCGCGGACGTGGGGGACCGCTCCGATTGGCCCGACCTCCCCGCCGGCGCCCGTTACGCGGTCGACACCGTCACCGCCGACGCCGGGCTCGTGCCCGCCCTGACCCGGCTGCTGCGCAAGGTCGCCGTCGTCGACGACCTCGCCGCGGCCCGCTCGCTCGTCGCGGCCCTGCCCGACACGAGCGCCGTCACCCGCGACGGCGACCTGCTGTCGAGCTGGTTCTCCACGGGTGGCTCGTCGGCGCGCCCGAGCCTGATCGAGGTGCAGGCGGCGGTGGACGAGGCGTCCGAGGCGCTGGTGCGGGCGCAGGCCGATGTCGAGCGTCTGGCGTTCGCGCGCGCGGCCGCCGTCACCAAGCTCGAGGCCGCCACCCAGCGCACCGAGGCCGCCCTGGCCCGCCTGCACGAGTCGGACGCCCAGTTCTCGGCCCTGGCCGAGCAGCTGAGCCGGCTGAACCAGTCCGCGCGGGGCGCGATCGCCGAGGCCGAGCGTCACGACGCGTCGGTGGCGAAGGCGGAAGAGGGCCGCGACCGCAACGCCGAGGCGCTCGCGGGCCTCACCGAGCGCCTGCGCGTCGCGCAGGACACCAGCCAGGTCGCCGAGGCCGACCCGTCCGAGCGCGACCGGCTGGCCGTCGAGGCCGCCCGCACCCGCCAGGCCGAGATGGAGGCCCGCCTCGCCCTGCGCACCGACGAGGAGCGCGCCCGCGCGCTGGCCGGCCGCGCCGAGTCCCTGCTGCGCGCGGCGCGCGCCGAGCGCAACGCGCGCGCCGAGGCCGCCGCCCGCCGCGAGAAGCTGCGCCGCGAGGCCGAGGTCGCCCGGGCCGCGGCCGCGGCGTCCGAGTGGCTGCTCGGCGTGGTCGCCACCTCGCAGGAGGCGGCCGGCCGCGCGCGCAAGCTGGCCGACGAGCGGCGCGTGGAGGCCGACCGGCGCGTCCACGACGCCCGGCAGCGCAGCCGCGACCTCGCCCGCCAGTTCGAGGGCATCGTCGACGTCGCCCACCGCGACGAGCTCGCCCGCGCCGAACAGCGGATGCGGATCGAGTCGCTGGCCGAGAAGGCGCTCGAGGAGCTCGGCCTGGCCGCTGAGGTGCTAGCGGACGAGTACGGCCCCGACCAGCTCGTGCCCGTGCTGACCCGCCCGGACGGGACGGCGCTCACCGAGGACGACGAGCAGCCCGAACCGCGCCCATTCGTCCGCGAGGAGCAGGAGAAGCGGTTCCGCACCGCCCAGCGCAACCTCGACCTGCTCGGCCGGGTCAACCCGCTCGCGCTGGAGGAGTTCGAGGCGATGAGCGAGCGCCACCAGTTCCTGGCCGAGCAGCTCGACGACCTCAAGCGCACCCGCACCGACCTGCTCGGGATCATCGCCGACGTGGACGCCCGCGTGGAGCAGGTCTTCGCCGAGGCCTACGCCGACGTGGAGGCCGCCTTCGAGCACTCCTTCGCCCGGCTCTTCCCCGGCGGCGAGGGACGCCTCGTGCTCACCGAGCCCGGGTCCTGGCTCACCACCGGCGTGGACGTCGAGGCCCGGCCCGCCGGCAAGAAGGTCAAGCGGCTGTCGCTGCTCTCGGGCGGGGAGCGGTCGCTGGTGGCGGTCGCGTTCCTGGTCGCGCTGTTCAAGGCCCGCCCGAGCCCGTTCTACATCCTCGACGAGGTGGAGGCGGCCCTCGACGACACCAACCTCGGCCGCCTGCTCGGCATCTACGAGGAGCTGCGCGAGAACAGCCAGATGCTCGTGATCACCCACCAGAAGCGGACGATGGAGATCGCCGACGCGCTCTACGGCGTCACGATGCGCGAGGACGGCATCTCCACGGTCATCAGCCAGCGCCTGCGCGAGGGTTGAGCCCGCCTCGGGCATACTGGACGACGACCAAGGAGGTGACCCCCCATGCCCGTCATGATCTTCACGATGCTCATCGTGCTGGTGCTGGCCGCCGCGATCATCGCGGTCGTGGTCATGGGGATGGAGGGCACCGGCCGCCGGCAGCACCCCGAGATCGCCGAGGCGATGGCGCGCACCGCCCGCCACCTCAACGGCGAGGGCGAGCCGCCCCGGGCGCTCGTGCAGCTGTTCGACGAGATCGACGAGGTCCCCGACCTCAACGTGCGTGACCTGCCCGACAAGCTCCGCAACCTGCGTTCCGCCGCCTCCGCGCGCTCGGCCTGGTCGGCGCTGTCTGCCCGCTCCGCGGCGTCCGCGAACCCGCCCGAGGCGCCGGAGGGCGAGGCGCCCACCGGCGTCGACGCACCCGAGGGGTGGGCACCGACCGCCCCGGAGGCCTCCGGTGTCGACGAGTCGGCCGCACAGGCCATGAGCGACGCGCTGTCCGCGCCGGCGCCCCAGGGGCTCGACGACGACCCGTACGGCGTCTTCGGCATCACCGACCCCGAGCACGACCCGGCGGCCTCCGCTGACGAGGCGTCCGCCGCCGACGACCTCGCGGAGCCGGCCGAGGAGACCTCGGCGGAGGCGTCCGGCGAGCCGGGTGAGGATGCCGTCAACGGCGACACCGTGGTCCGTGTACGCCTGCCGGAGGGCGAGCCGAGGGCCTGACCCCGCGGCACTAGGATGGCCGGGTGACGCTGAACTTCAACGACCCCACGCTGCTCTGGATCATCGTCGGCGCCGTCGTGGCGCTGGCCGCGATCGTGACCACCGCGCTGGTCGTCCGCAACCGCCGCGTCCGCGAGCTGGAGCGCCGGGACCGCCCCTCGATCGAGACCCCCACCGCGCCGCCCGCCACCCCGTCCGACGGCGTCCTCGTCGAGGAGCCGGTGGCACCCACCGAGCCCGCCGCCCCCACCACCGAGCGGCCCGAGGCAGCCGGCACGCGCCTGTCCCGGCTGCGCCGCCGCCTCGCCGGCTCCAACAACGTGCTCGCCCAGGCCCTGCTGGGCCTGATCAGCACCGACCGGCTCGACGCCGACACCTGGGACGACTTCGAGGCCACCCTGATCGGCTCCGACCTCGGCGTCGGCCCGACCACCGAACTCGTCGACACCCTGCGCATGGAGCTGTCGATCGACGGGGTCAACGACCCCACGCGCGCCCGCACCGTGCTGCGCCAGGAGCTGGTGAAGCTGGCCGACCCGACCCTCGACCGCGCGCTCAACGTGACCGGCGCCGACGGCCTGCCCGCCGTCGTGCTGGTCGTCGGCGTGAACGGCACCGGCAAGACCACGACCGTGGGCAAGCTGGCCCGCCTGCTGGTCGCCGAGGGCAAGACCGTCCTGCTGGGCGCCGCCGACACGTTCCGCGCCGCGGCCGCCGAGCAGCTGCAGACCTGGGGCGACCGCGTGGGCGTCGAGACCGTCCGCGGCCCCGAGGGCGCCGACCCCGCCTCGGTCGCCTTCGACGCCGTGGACACCGGCGTCGCCAAGGGCGTCGACGTGGTGCTGGTCGACACGGCCGGCCGCCTGCACAACAAGTCCAACCTGATGGACGAGCTGGGCAAGATCCGGCGCGTGATCGAGAAGCGCGCCCCGATCACCGAGTGCCTGCTGCTGCTGGATGCCACGACCGGCCAGAACGGCCTCATCCAGGCCCGCGTGTTCGACGAGGTGACCGACCTCACCGGCATCGTGCTGAGCAAGCTCGACGGCTCGGCCAAGGGCGGCATCGTGGTGCAGGTGCAGCGCGAGCTCGGCATCCCGGTGAAGTTCATCGGCCTGGGCGAGGGCGCCGACGACCTGGCCCCCTTCACCGCCGAGGGCTTCGTCGACGGCCTGCTGGGGGAGTGACGCCCGCGCTCAGCAGACCGCCACGCGCTCCACGTGCACGTCGGTCGCCGCCAGCAGGGCGGCCCCGATCGTGGCCCCGGCGGGGAGCCGGTGGACCTCCGCCTCCTTGGCCGGGTCGTGGGCCGGCTCCTGGCCCAGGGCGCGCTGCGCGGCGGCGAGCAGGGGGTCGGTGCGGGCCGAGAGCGTCGACCACCGGACGGCGACGTCGTCCCCGAGCCGCGTCACCCGCGCCGCGAGGACCATCTCGGAGCTGCCCTCGACAGTGCCCCGTGCGACCACGGAGCGGCCGACGAGGTCGCCGACGGGCGTGTCGTGGGGGAGCAGGGCCCAGACCATGGCACAAGGATTCCACGCGCGCGGCGTCCGGGTGCGGTCGGGGTAGGCTGGGGCGGCACCGATCTGTCCTGACGAGAAGGCACGCATGTTCGACACCCTGCAAGACCGCCTCCAAGCCACGTTCCGCAACCTGCGCGGCAAGGGGCGGCTCACCGACGCCGACATCGACGCGACCGCGCGCGAGATCCGCCTCGCGCTGCTCGAGGCCGACGTCAACCTCGGCGTCGTCAAGGACTTCGTGGCCGCCGTCAAGGAGCGTGCCAAGGGCGAGGAGCTCAGCCAGGCGCTGAACCCGACCCAGCAGATCATCAAGATCGTCAACGAAGAGCTCGTCGAGATCCTCGGTGGGCAGGCCCGCCAGCTGCGGTTCGCCAAGAACCCGCCGACCGTCATCATGCTCGCCGGTCTCCAGGGTTCCGGTAAGACGACGCTCGCCGGCAAGCTCGGCCTGTGGCTGCGCGAGCAGGGCCACACGCCCATGCTGGTCGCCGCCGACCTTCAGCGCCCCAACGCCGTGAACCAGCTCCAGGTCGTCGGTGGGCGCGCCGGCGTCCCGGTGTTCGCGCCCGAGCCGGGCAACGGCGTCGGCAACCCCGTCGAGGTGGCGCGGGCCTCCATCGAGGAGGCCAAGCGCAAGTACTACGACACGGTGATCGTCGACACCGCAGGCCGCCTGGGCGTGGACGCCGAGCTGATGCAGCAGGCCGCCGACATCCGCGACGCGGTGAACCCCGACGAGATCCTGTTCGTCGTCGACGCCATGATCGGCCAGGACGCGGTCAACACCGCGAACGCCTTCGCCGAGGGCGTCGGCTTCGACGGCGTCGTGCTCTCCAAGCTCGACGGTGACGCCCGTGGTGGTGCGGCGCTGTCGATCGCGCGCGTGACTGGCAAGCCGATCATGTTCGCCTCCAACGGCGAGTCGCTGAAGGACTTCGACCTCTTCCACCCCGACCGGATGGCCAGCCGCATCCTCGACATGGGTGACCTGCTCACCCTGATCGAGCAGGCCGAGAAGACCTTCGACGCCGAGCAGTCGCGCAAGGCCGCCGAGAAGATCATGGGGTCGGGCGACTTCGGCCTGGACGACTTCCTGCAGCAGATGCAGGCCGTGCGCAAGATGGGCCCGATGAGCAAGATTCTCGGCATGATGCCGGGCATGGGCCAGTACAAGGAGGCCCTCGGCGCCATCGACGAGCGCGAGATCGACCGCATCGAGGCGATCATCTACTCGATGACCCCGGCCGAGCGTGCCAAGCCCGAGATCCTCAACGGGTCGCGGCGCTCGCGCATCGCCAACGGGTCGGGCACCACGGTCCAGGACGTCAACGGGCTGGTCAACCGCTTCATGGAGACCCGCAAGATGATGCGCCAGATGGGCAAGGGCGGCGGCCTGCCCGGCATGCCCCCCGGCATGGGGGCCATGGGTGGCATGCCCGGCCTGCCCGGGCGCCCGGCCAAGCAGCAGGCGAAGAAGGCGGCCAAGGGGAAGAAGGGCGTGTCGGGCAACCCGGCCAAGCGTTCCGGCAACCCCGCGGCGGCGTCCGCGCCCGAGCAGTTCGTACCGCAGACCGAGGCCGAGATGCAGCAGGCGATGGCCGACTTCCAGCTGCCGCCCGAGCTGCAGAAGATGTTCAACCAGCAGCAGAACAAGGGCCCCTTCGGCTGACGCCGGGCGCCGTCGTGCGGCAGGGTGGTGCCATGGCGCACCACCACCACGACGACGTACCGCTGGACGCTTTGGGCCAGCCCCTGACCGCCCACACCCACACCCACGACGGGTCGACGCACACGCACGTGTACGCCGACGTGCCCGCCTGGCCGCCCTCGCGGCTGCACCTGCGCGGCACGGTCCTGCCCGAGGGCGAGGTGCGCGACGTCTGGGTCGTGGACGGGGTGGTGGCGTCCGAGCCGGTTGCGGACGCGGTCACCGTGGCGACCGACTGCTGGATCCTGCCCGGCCTCGTGGACGCCCACTGCCACATCGGGATGGGGCCGAACGGTGCCACGGACGCCGAGGATGTCGAGCGCCAGGCGCTGCTCGACCGCGACGCCGGCACGCTGCTGGCCCGCGACACCGGCGTGCCGACCGACACCCGCTGGGTCGACGACCGCGAGGACCTGCCCCGCATCATCCGGGCCGGACGCCACATCGCCCGGCCCCGTCGCTACATCCGCAACCTGGCCGAGGAGGTCGAGCCCGAGGACCTTGTCGAGGAGGTGCGCACCCAGGCGCGCGCCGGCGACGGCTGGGTCAAGCTCGTGGGCGACTGGATCGACCGGGACGCCGGCGACCTGCGCCCGCTCTGGCCGGCCGACGTGGCGGCCGCGGCGATCGAGGCGGCCCACGAGGAGGAAGCGCGGGTGACCGCGCACTGCTTCGACGAGCGGTCGGTCACCGAGCTCGTGGACGCCGGGATCGACGGCATCGAGCACGGCACCGGGCTGGACGACGACACCATCGCGACCATGGCCGAGCGCGGCGTGGCGCTGGTGCCGACGCTGTGCAACATCGAGACGTTCCCGCAGATCGCGGCGGCGGGGGAGGAGAAGTTCCCCACCTACGCCACGCACATGCGGGCCCTGCACGCGCGCCGGTTCGAGACGATCGGCAAGGCCGTGGACGCCGGCGTCCCGGTGTACGCGGGCACCGACGCCGGCACCTCCATCCCGCACGGGCTGATAGCCGAGGAGGTCGAGCTGTTGGGCCGCGTCGGGGGAGCGGAGTTCGCGCTCGGCGCGGCCTCGTGGCGGGCCCGGGAGTGGCTGGGAGTGGACGGGCTGGCCGACGGGGCGTCCGCCGACCTGGTCGTCTACGACGCCGACCCCCGCACCGACCTGTCGGTCGTGCGGCACCCACGGCTGGTGATCCTGCGCGGGCGGGTCGTGCGCTCCTGACCCGGTTGGGCGGATCGGGGCCGCGTCTGGCACAATGGCCGATGCGCTGTGCCCGCGGGTGCCCTCTCACGCCCTCGGCTGCAGTCCACCCGAGTTGGGCGTGAGGTTGTCCCACGCCGAAGGCCCCGCTCACCCGATCCCGTCCCTGCGCGTCGCAGGGGCATGTTCCAACAGGAGAACCACACACGTGGCTGTCAAGATTCGTCTGAAGCGGATGGGCAAGATCCGCAACGCGCAGTACCGCATCGTCGTCATGGACTCGCGCTCCAAGCGCGACGGCCGTGCGATCGAGGAGATCGGCATCTACCAGCCGAAGAACGACCCGTCGGTGGTCGAGGTCAACTCCGAGCGTGCGCAGTACTGGCTCGGCGTCGGCGCCCAGCCGTCCGAGACCGTCGAGAAGATCCTCAAGCTGTCGGGTGACTGGCAGAAGTTCAAGGGCTCCGACGAGCCGTCGGGCATCAAGCCGCAGGCCGAGAAGGCCGACAAGTTGGCCGCCTTCAACAAGGCGCTGGCCGAGTCCGACGACGAGCCGGCCACCGGCGCCTTCTCCTCGCGCAAGAAGAAGGCCGAGGAGGCCGAGGAGGCCCCCGCCGCCGAGGCTGACGCCCCCGAGGCCGAGGCCCCCGAGGCCGAGGACGCCGCGTCCGACGAGGCGTGATCGTGCTCGCGGACGCACTGGAGCACCTGGTGCGCGGGCTCGTGTCCAACCCCGACGACGTCGTCGTGTCCGACCTGGACCGCCGACGCGTCCGGACGCTGGAGGTCCGCGTCAACCCCGAGGACATCGGCAAGGTGATCGGGCGTCAGGGTCGCACTGCGGGTGCCCTGCGCACGGTCATCACCGCGCTGGCCGGTCGTGAGCAGGTCCGGGTCGACTTCGTCGACGTGGACCGCCGCCCCCGCCGCCGCTGAACCACACCGGTCCCCGGTCCGTCTCGAACGGGCCGGGGACCGTTCCCATCCCCCAGGGAAGGAGCCCGCAATGGGCGAGACCGTCGACGTCCTGGTCGGCACGATCGGGCGCGCGCACGGGCTGCGCGGCGAGGTGAGCGTGCACGTGCGCACCGACGAGCCCGAGCGCCGCTTCACCCCGGGGGCGAGCCTGCGGGTGGGCGACCGGCCCCGCACGGTCGCGAGCGCGCGCTGGCACTCCGGCACGCTCCTGCTCGGCCTGGAGGGCGTGACGGACCGCACCGCGGCCGAGGCGCTGCGCGGCCGGGAGCTGTGGGCCGACGTGCCCGCCGACGAGGCCCCCGCCGACGAGGGCGAGTACTGGGACCGCCAGCTGGTCGGCCTCGAGGTGCTGGACGCCGCGGGTGCGGTCGCCGGCACCATCGGCGAGGTGCTGCACCTGCCCGCCCACGATGTGCTCGTCGTGCGCACGTCCGGGGGCGACCGCCTGGTCCCGTTCGTGTCCGAGGTCGTCCCGGTGGTCGACCTCGAGGCTGGCCACGTCCGCGTGGCCGACATCGGCGGCCTGTTGAGCGACGAGGACGCCTGATGTACTTCGACATCGTCTCGATCTTCCCCGACTACTTCGCGCCGCTGGACCTGTCCCTGGTCGGCAAGGCGCGCCGCGCCGGCCTCGTGGACTGGGAGGTCCACGACCTGCGCCGCTGGACCTACGACCGACACCACACCGTCGACGACACCCCCTACGGGGGCGGCGCCGGTATGGTGATGAAGCCCGAGCCGTGGGGCGAGGCGCTCGACCACGTCCTCGACCGGGCCTGGTCGCTGCCCACGCTGGTCGTGCCGACCCCGTCCGGCGAGCCGTTCACCCAGGCGATGGCCCACGAGTTCGCCGCCCTGCGCCACCTCGTGTTCGCCTGCGGCCGCTACGAGGGGATCGACGCGCGCGTGGTCGAGCACGCGGCGTCCCGGATGCCCGTGCGCGAGGTCAGCCTCGGCGACTACGTGCTCAACGGCGGCGAGGTCGCCGTGCTCGCGATGGTCGAGGCCGTCGTCCGGCTGGTGCCCGGCGTCGTGGGCAACCCGCACTCCCTGGTGGAGGAGTCGCACTCGGTGGAGGGGGAGGGGCTGCTCGAGTACCCCGTGTACACCAAGCCCCCGAGCTGGCGCGGGCTGGACGTGCCCGAGGTGCTGATGTCGGGCCACCACCAGAGGGTGGCGCAGTGGCGCCGGGAGCAGTCGTGGGAGCGGACGGCGGGGCGGCGTCCGGACTTGTTGCCGGAATAGCGCAAAGCCCAATAAGGCAAGCATTTGCTTGCGGTATTCACCGCTGTGGGCGCCCGATTCCTGCGAACCGGTCACGGCTGTCCGAAACGCTCACGTCGATGGGACATTCAGCGGAGAACTTGGCTAAGTTGTGGCCGTGGCGACAACAACACTGACTCCTCACCAGCGAGCAGTCCGGTCAACGGTGACCATGAAGGTCGTAATGGCCATCACCGGTCTCATCATGGTCGGCTTCCTGCTCATGCACATGTACGGCAACCTGAAGGTGTTCCTCGGCGCCGACGCGTTCAACCACTACGCGCACTGGCTCAAGGGCGACATCCTGTACCCGCTCGTCCCGTCGGGCACGTTCATCTGGATCTTCCGCGTCTTCCTGCTCGTGGCGATCGTGGCGCACATCTGGTCGGCAGCGGTGCTGACCGGCCGCGCGCACTCGGCCCGCAGCTCGAAGTACGCCGTGACCAAGCGTCTCTCGCAGACGTACGCCGCGCGCACCATGCGCTGGGGCGGCGTCATCCTGGCCGGCTTCCTGGTCTTCCACCTGCTGCAGTTCACCGCGCAGGTCGTGACCACGGGCTTCCGCGCCGGTAGCGAGCCGTACGACATGGTCATCGCGAGCTTCTCGCAGTGGTGGGTCACCCTGGTCTACCTCGTGTGGGTGGCCATCGTGTGCCTGCACGTCCGCCACGGCGTCTGGAGCGCCCTGACGACGCTCGGCGCGAACACCTCCGCCAAGGCCCGCTCGTTCCTCAACGGCCTCGCCTGGGTGATCGCGATCGTGCTGTTCGTCGGCTTCATGATCATGCCGCTGGCCGTTCAATTCGGATGGGTGAAGTAATGACTGTGACTGATTTCTTCCAGGTGGGCGCGGACATCCGCGACACCAAGGCCCCCGCGGGTCCGATCGAGAAGAAGTGGGCGACCCGCAAGTTCCAGGCGGCGCTCGTGAACCCGGCCAACCGCCGGAAGCTCTCGATCATCGTGGTCGGCACCGGCCTCGCCGGTGGCGCCGCCGCCGCGACGCTGGGCGAGGCGGGCTACAACGTCCTGAACTTCTGCTACCAGGACAGCCCCCGCCGCGCGCACTCGATCGCCGCGCAGGGTGGTATCAACGCGGCCAAGAACTACCGCAACGACAACGACTCGACGATGCGGCTGTTCTACGACACCGTCAAGGGCGGCGACTACCGCGCCCGCGAGACGAACGTCTACCGCCTCGCCGAGGTCAGCGCGAACATCATCGACCAGTGCGTCGCGCAGGGCGTCCCGTTCGCCCGTGAGTACGGCGGCCTGCTCGACAACCGTTCCTTCGGTGGCGTCCAGGTGCAGCGCACCTTCTACGCCCGCGGCCAGACGGGTCAGCAGCTGCTGATCGGCGCCTACCAGAGCCTGGAGCGCCAGGTCGCGGCGGGCACCGTGAAGATGTACACCCGCCACGAGATGCTCGAGGTCATCCTGGTCGACGGCCGCGCCCGCGGCATCGTCACCCGCAACATGGTGACCGGCGCCATCGAGGCCCACACCGCCGACGCGGTCGTGCTCGCCACCGGTGGTTACGGCAACGTGTTCTTCCTGTCGACCAACGCCATGGGCTGCAACGTCACCGCTTCGTGGCGTGCGCACCGCAAGGGCGCCTACTTCGGCAACCCCTGCTACACGCAGATCCACCCGACCTGCATCCCGGTGCACGGCGACACCCAGTCCAAGCTGACCCTGATGTCGGAGTCCCTCCGCAACGACGGTCGCATCTGGGTGCCCAAGCGTGCCGAGGACTGTGGCAAGGACCCGCGGCAGATCCCCGAGGAGGACCGCGACTACTACCTCGAGCGCATCTACCCGGCGTTCGGCAACCTGGTCCCGCGTGACATCGCCTCCCGCCAGGCCAAGAACATGTGCGACGAGGGCCGCGGTGTCGGTCCCGCCGTCGAGGAGGTCGACCACAAGACCGGCGAGAAGCGCCAGGTCCGCCGTGGTGTCTACCTCGACTTCGCCTCGGCGATCGAGCGCATGGGCCAGAAGGCCGTCGAGACCAAGTACGGCAACCTCTTCGACATGTACGCCCAGATCACGGGTGAGAACCCGTACGAGGTGCCGATGCGCATCTACCCGGCTGTGCACTACACGATGGGTGGCCTGTGGGTCGACTACGACCTGATGAGCTCGATCACCGGCCTGTACGTGACCGGTGAGGCAAACTTCTCCGACCACGGCGCGAACCGCCTGGGTGCCTCCGCCCTCATGCAGGGCCTGGCCGACGGCTACTTCGTGCTGCCGAACACCATCAACGACTACCTGGCCAAGGCCCCGTTCGAGAAGATCGGGCAGGACCACCCGGCGGTCGTCGAGGCGCTCGCGTCGGTCAACGAGCGGATCTCCCGCCTGCTGTCCATCCAGGGCACCCGCACGGTCGACTCCTTCCACAAGGAACTCGGCAACATCATGTGGGAGTACTGCGGCATGGAGCGCACCGAGGAGGGCCTCAAGTACGCGATCGGTCGCATCCGCGAGCTCCGCGAGGAGTTCTGGAGCAACGTCAAGGTCACCGGCGTCAACGAGGACTTCAACCAGACCCTCGAGCGCGCCGGTCGCGTGGCCGACTTCCTGGAGCTCGGCGAGCTCATGTGTGTGGACGCCCTGGTGCGCCGCGAGTCCTGTGGCGGCCACTTCCGTGGCGAGTCCCAGACCGAGGACGGGGAGGCGCTGCGTCACGACGACGAGTTCCTGCACGTCTCGGCGTGGGAGTACACCGGTGCCGGCAACGCGCCGATCCTGCACAAGGAGCCGCTGGAGTACGAGTTCATCGAGCTGAAGCAGAGGAGCTACAAGTGATCATCAACCTGCGTGTCTGGCGCCAGGCCAACGCCCAGTCGGCCGGCAAGATGGTCAGCTACCGCGTGGAGGGCGTGTCCGAGGACATGTCGTTCCTGGAGATGCTCGACCTGCTGAACGAGGACCTGACGGTCAAGGGCGAGGAGCCCATCGCGTTCGACCACGACTGCCGCGAGGGCATCTGCGGCATGTGTGGTGTCGTCATCAACGGCACCGCGCACGGCCGCGGCAACTCCCCGGTCCCGACGACCACGTGCCAGCTGCACATGCGTTCGTTCGCCGATGGCGCGACCATCGACGTCGAGCCGTGGCGTGCCGGTGCGTTCCCGGTCATCAAGGACCTGGTCGTGGACCGCTCCGCGTTCGACCGCATCATCCAGGCCGGTGGCTTCATCTCGATCAACGCCGGTTCGGCTCCCGAGGCCCACTCGGTGCCGGCCCCGAAGATCCAGGCCGACCGCGCCTTCGACGCGGCCACCTGCATCGGCTGTGGCGCGTGCGTGGCCGCCTGCCCCAACGGGTCGGGCATGCTGTTCACCGCCGCGAAGATCACCCACCTGGCGATGCTCCCGCAGGGCCAGCCCGAGCGGTACAGCCGCGTCAAGACGATGCTCGCGCAGCACGACTCCGACGGCTTCGGTGGCTGCACCAACATCGGCGAGTGCGCGGCGGTCTGCCCCAAGCAGATCCCGCTGGACACGATCAGCGCCCTGAACCGCGACCTCATGAAGTCGCTGTTCAAGAAGGACGGCAAGTAGTCGTTCCCGCCACACGTCAGGCCGGTCCCGCTCACGCGGGGCCGGCCTGCGGCGTTGGGAGGGGCGCCGGCGTCCGGGTCGGTCAGTGGGTGGTGAACCGCTGGTCGCCGATCGTCCACTGCACCGGGCGGCCCGCGGTGAGGGCCTCGAACGCCATCTTGACCAGCACGAGGAGGACGACGACCAGGCCCGCGGAGGTGACCTCGACGCCGAGGCCGGCGAACGCCTCCCGGAGGCGGGCGAGGATCGCGGCCAGGCCGGTCGGCTCCATGCCGGGCATGGTGAGGGACCCGAGCATGAGGCCCCAGGCCAGGATCGTGGTCACGTGCAGCACGATCATGCGCGGGTAGGGCAGCACGAACGCCTGCATGGGGGTGGTCCGGTGGCGGACGCCCGCGCCGAACCACACCGTGACCAGGTCGGCGGCGTGCCGCACGAGCACGACCAGGGCCGGCACGAGCAGCGCGCCGACGGTGAACTCGGCGCCCATCCAGAACGACAGGACGGCGACGAACACCAGGTGCACCACGCAGAAGATCCCGTAGTGCAGGGTGAAGAAGACCGGGCGCCGCGTCTGCGGCTCCACCTCTGCCGTGAGGATCCGGACGAGGGTGCCCACGCCCATCAGCACGTTCTCCACCCAGAACAGCAGCAGGACGTTGCCGGCCGGCCAGCCCCAGAACAGGACGCCGGCGACGAAGACGAGGTTGAGGGCGAGGGCGAGGCCGATCTCGCGGCGGCGCCCGACGGGCCTGGCGGGGGCCTCAATGGGGTGGGTCACGCGGCACACCCTAGCGACCCAGGCTCCGCCCCTAGCCAGCGGCTTGTGCGGCTGGCTACGGTGGGGGAATGGGCCGCCCGTACAGCTACCACGGCGACTGGGACTCTCGCGTCGTGGCGACCGCCATCCACAACGGACACGACCTCAGGCCCGACGTGGCCGAGCAGATGGTGCTCCCCGAGACAGACCGGCTGCGTGAGGAGGACCCGCACACCGGGCGCCTCGCCGCCGCGCTCCCCAGCCACCTCGTCGTCCACCGCTCGCGCTTCGAGGTCGACCTGAACCGGCCGCGCGAGCAGGCCGTCTACCGGACGCCCGCGGACTGCTGGGACCTCGAGGTCTGGCGCGACACCGCGCTGCCCGACGACGTGGTGGACGGCTCGCTGGAGCTCTACGACGCGTTCCACGCCGACCTTGCCGAGCGCCTGGACGCCCTCGCCGCGCAGGGTCCGTTCGTGCTCTACGACGTCCACACCTACAACCACCGCCGCGACGGGGCCGAGGCGCCGGCGTCCGACCCCGAGGAGAACCCCGAGGTCAACGTGGGCACCGGCTCGCTGGATCGGGAGCGGTTCGGGCACGTGGTCGACGCCTTCTCCGAGGCACTCGCCGGCACGCCCGTAAGCTGGGGCAAGCTGGACGTCCGCGAGAACGTCCGCTTCCAGGGCGGCCACCTGAGCAAGTGGATCCACGCCCGCTACCCGGGCACCGGGTGCTGCCTGGCCCTGGAGTTCCGCAAGTCGTTCATGGACGAGTGGACCGCCGAGGTCGACGAGGGGCGCCTGGCCGAGCTCATCGCGGCGCTGGCCGGCACCGTGCCGGCGGTCGAGGCCGCGCTGGCGGACGGGCCCACCGGATGACGGGGCTGGCGACCACCGACCTCGTCATCGACCACGCGGTCGCCCAGGTCGGCGGTGCGATCCAGTTCCTGCTCGACGTGACGCCGATCAACTCCGACGAGGTGCTGACCGCCTACGCGGAGGGGGACCGGATGCCGCGGTTCGCCTACCGCGACCTGCAGACCGACCCCGACGTCGCCCAGGGCATGCTCGACCTGATCGACCTCGACGCGGTGTCCGACCCCACGCTGGGGGCGCTGCTGCGCGCCAAGCATCGCGAGATGACCCTGCAGCTCGACCTGCTGCGGGCGCGGGACACCCCTGACTTCCTGCCGCTGTCGCTGGAGCTGTACGGGGGCGTGACGCCCGCCCTGCTCGACATCGCCGAGCACCTGCTCGAGCACGTGCCCCGCGGCGCCGGCCGCGGCGAGCAGGTGGGCGCGGTGGAGTTCCACGCCCTCGCGTGCGCCGAGATCGAGCACTACAAGGAGCAGGACCCCGACATCGAGATGAACGCCGAGGTGCGCCACGACGTCGCCGGCGTCCTCGTGTCGGGGGACACGCTGCTGATCGCCGAGACCTCGGCAGTCCAGTCGGCGCGCACCAACGCGCTGCTGCAGCACGAGGTCGGCACCCACCTGGTCACCCAGGTCAACGGGTCCGCGCAGCCCATCCGGGTCCTGGGCACCGGGCTGGCCGGGTACGACGAGACCCAGGAGGGGCTCGCCGTCCTCGCCGAGGTGGCATGCGGGGGGCTCACGCCCTTCCGGCTGCGCCAGCTGGCCGCGCGGGTCCTGACCGTGCACCGGCTGGTGTCCGGGGCGTCCTTCTCGGAGTCGTTCGAGGCCCTGATGGAGCTCGGCTTCCCGCAGGGCAGCGCCTTCACCACGACCATGCGCGCCTACCGTTCCGGCGGCCTGACCAAGGACGCCATCTACCTGCGCGGCCTGGTGGACCTGCTCCACCACGTCCGCGACGGGGGAGAGCTCGACCTGCTGTTCCTGGGCAAGTTCTCCCTGCGGGACCTGCCGCTGATCGCCGACCTGCGCGACCGCGGCGTCCTCAACCCGCCCCGCCTGCGCCCCCGCTACCTCGACGACCCCGACGCGATGCCCCGCATGGTCCGGGCGTCCCAGTTGGAATCCCTCAGCGAATTGATCGGAGTCGCCGCATGAAGATCGGGTTCGTCGTCAACGACGTCGCCACCGAACTGCCCACCTACACCACCACCCGGCTCGCCCTGGCCGCCAGCCAGGCCGGCCACGAGGTCTCGCTCATGGGGCTGGGCGACTTCGCCTACGAACCCGACGGCTCGATGAGCGCGCGGGCGCGCCAGGCCTCGGGCAAGCGGTACCGCAGCCTGGAGCGCTACCTCGAGGACGTGCAGAAGCCCGAGGTCGTCAAGCAGCTCGACATCGGCGAGTTCGACGTCGTGATGCTCCGCAACGACCCGGCCGAGGACGCCAACGAGAAGCCCTGGGCGGCCACCGCGGCCATCGCCTTCGGCCAGCTGTTCGCCGAGGCCGGCGTGCTGGTGGTCAACGACCCGAGCTCCCTGGCCAACGCCCTGTCCAAGGCGTACTTCCAGCACTTCCCCAAGACCGTGCGGCCCCGCACCCTGATCTCCCGCGACGAGGCGCTCATCTCGTCCTTCATCGAAGAACTGGGCGGCAAGGCCGTGCTCAAGCCCCTGCAGGGCTCCGGCGGCAGCGGCGTGTTCCTCGTGGACCGCAAGGAGTCGCCGAACCTCAGCCAGATCATCGAGGCGATCGCCCGCGACGGCTACGTGGTGGCGCAGGAGTACCTGAAGGAGGCCGAAGAGGGCGACATCCGCATGTTCGTCATGAACGGGGTGCCCCTGCAGGTGGACGGCGCGTACGCCGCCTTCCGCCGCCGCAACACCACCGGCGACATGCGCTCCAACATGAAGGTCGGCGGCAAGGCCGAGGCGGTCGACGTCACGCCCGAGATGCTGCACATGGTCGACCTGATCCGGCCCAAGCTCGTCGCCGACGGCATGTTCCTGGTCGGCCTCGACATCGTGGGGGACAAGCTCATGGAGGTGAACGTGTTCACCCCGGGCGGGCTCGGCAGCTGCCAGGCGCTCTACGACGTGGACTTCGCCCCCGCCGTCATCGCCGACCTCGAGCGCAAGCGCCGCATCGCCCAGCACTACGGATCAGAGCTCGACAACCTGAGGCTCGCCACCCTGTAGGCGATTTCGTGGGGGCAGGGCCCCTGTGGCAGACTTGGGCAGGTTGCGCACGTGCCCCTGCCACAGGGGGTTCGGCACGGCGCCCCTGACGAAGACATTCACGAGGTGACCTGTGGCACCGGCGAGGAAACACCATGAACAAGCTTGTTGCCGAGGTCGCGGCCTCCCAGCTCCGCGACGACGTCCCCGACTTCCGCCCGGGTGACTCCGTCAAGGTCCACGTGAAGGTCGTCGAGGGCAACCGCTCCCGTATCCAGGTGTTCGCCGGCGTCGTGATCGGCCGCAACGGCGAGGGCATCGGTGCCGCCTTCACCGTCCGCAAGGTCTCCTTCGGCACCGGTGTCGAGCGCACCTTCCCGCTGCACTCCCCGATCATCGACCGCATCGAGGTCGAGCGTCGCGGTGACGTGCGCCGCGGCAAGCTGTACTACCTCCGCGGCCTCCGCGGCAAGGCTGCCAAGATCAAGGAGAAGCGCGACAACTGATCGCGCGGGGGAGAGCCACGGTGGAGCGGGAAGAGCGGGGCGGAGGCCTCGGCGGCTTCCTGAAAGAGGTCACCATCGTGGTGGTCGGGGCGCTGATCGCGTCCACGCTGCTGCGGCTGCTCCTCCTCCAGGTGTTCTCCATCCCCTCGCGCTCCATGGAGTCGACGCTCGAGGTGGGTGACCGCGTCGCCGTGCAGAAGGTTCAACCCTTCCAGCGCGGCGACGTCGTCGTCTTCCGCGACGACCTGGAGTGGCTCGGCAACCCCGACATGTTCTCCCAGGAGCCCTGGCAGGACGTGCTGGTCTTCATCGGCCTGATGCCCGACCCGTCGGCCAACCACCTCGTCAAGCGGGTCGTCGGGGTCGAGGGCGACCACGTCGTCTGCTGCGACGCCGACGACCGGATCACGGTCAACGGCGCCCCGCTGGACGAGTCCGAGTACCTGTACCGGGCCCCCGACGGCACCCCCGACCAGCCCTCCAGCTTCCCCTTCGACGTCGTGGTGCCCGCGGGCCGCATCTTCGTGCTCGGTGACCACCGCAGCGCCTCGGCCGACTCCCGCTGCCACCTCGACACGACGATCCGGGGCGAGGAGTACGCCGGCGGGTTCCCCAGCGTCGAGTCGGTGATCGGCGCGGCCGCGTTCACCCTGTTCCCGTTCGACCGGTGGCGCACCTACGCCACCCCCGCCGCGTACGCCGGCATCGCCGCCGCGCCGGGGCCGGCCCCCGAGCATCCCGTCGTGACCGTGGGCGGCGACGGCACCAACTGCTGACATGGCGTTCGTCATCCGCCGCGACGCCGGGCTCTACGGCTACGAACGCGCCCTCGCCCGGGCCGGGTTCACGGCCGTCGCCGGAGCCGACGAGGCCGGGCGCGGGGCCTGCGCGGGCCCGCTGGTCGCCGCCGCCGTGGTCCTGCCGCCCCGCCCGCTGGAGGGGCTGAACGACTCCAAGAAGCTGACCGCCAAGGCTCGCGAGCGGCTCTACGACCTCATCACCGCCAAGGCGCTGGCCTGGGCCGCGGTGCGGATCGAACCCGCCGAGTGCGACACGCTCGGCATGCACGTGGCCAACCTCGAGGCGCTCCGGCGCGCCGTGGCCCGGCTCGAGGCGCGTCCCGACTTCGTGCTCACCGACGGCTTCCCGGTCGACGGGTTCGGCGTCCCCACCCTGGCGATGTGGAAGGGCGACGCGGTCGCGGCGAGCGTCTCCGCGGCGTCCATCATCGCCAAGGTGACGCGCGACCGCATCATGACCGCCTACGCGGCCGACCACCCCGGCTACGCCTTCGACGTGCACAAGGGCTACTGCACGCGTGAGCACCAGGCCGAACTCGACGAACTCGGCCCGTGCGCGATCCACCGGATGAAGTGGGACAACGTGGCCCGAACGGTTAGGCTGGGGCGAACATGAGCACCGAGGACCTTGAGCAGTACGAGTCCGAGCTGGAACTCCAGCTGTACCGCGAGTACAAGGACGTCGTCGGCATCTTCACCTACGCCGTCGAGACCGAGCGCCGGTTCTACCTGTGCAACGCGGTCGACCTCAAGGTGCGCACCGAGGGCGGCGACGTCTACTACGAGGTCTCCATGGGCGATGCCTGGGTGTGGGACATGTACCGCCCGGCCCGCTTCGTGAAGTCCGCCAAGGTGCTGACCTTCCGCGACGTCTCGATCGAGGAGATCGCGCACTCCGAGCTGCAGGTTCCCGACAACCTCTGACGGGGGCTAGGGTCGCGCGATGACGCGACTCGCCGACGCCACCGCCGCCCTCGGCGCCCCGCTGGCGGCGCTCGACGTGGCCGCGTTCGACGCCAATGCCGCCGACTTGGCGCGCCGCGCCGGCGGACTCCCCATCCGGGTCGACTCCAAGTCGCTCCGCTGCCGGGACGCCCTCACCCGCGTCCTCGCCCTGCCGGGCTTCTCCGGCGTGATGGCCTACGCGCTGCCCGAGGCCCTGTGGCTGGTCGGGCACGGCCTCGCCGACGTGTTCGTCGCCTACCCGACCGTCGACCGCGACGCGCTGGCACGCCTCGCCGCCGACGAGGCCGCCCTGGCCGCGGTTTCCCTGGCCGTCGACTCGGTCGAGCACGTGGAGTTCCTCGCCGCCGCGCTGCCGGCCGGTACGCCCCTGCGGGTCGCGATCGACGTCGACTGCTCGGTGCGGATCGGGCCCGCGCACCTCGGCGTGCGCCGCTCGCCGGTGCGCACGGCGTCCGACGCGGTGACCGTGGTCCGCGCGGCGCAGGCGGCGGGATTCACCGTCGTCGGCGCGATGTTCTACGACGCCCAGGTGGCCGGCCTGCCGGACGCCTCGGCCGCGGTCCGCTGGCTGAAGCGACGCACCCTGTCCGAGCTGCCCGACCGGCGCGCGGCGGTTGTCGCCGCGCTGCGGTCGGTCGCCGAGCTGGCCTTCGTCAACGGCGGCGGCACCGGGTCGCTGGAGACCTTCGGCGGCGACGGCTCGGTCACGGCCGGTGGTGCGGCGCCCCGCGCGCGGGGTGGTGACGCAACTGGTCCGGGACGGTGACGTCCACACCGACGCAGGTGGCCGTCCCGGTCGACGCGGCGGCGGCCGCCGAGGTGCTGGTCCGTGCGGGTGCGGCGGGACGCACGGTGCGCCCGCTCGGCTCGGGGCACTCGTTCAGCGCGATCGGCCAGCCCACCGACATCGCGGTCAGCCTGGCCGGGCTCGCCGGCGTGCGCAGCCACCATGCCCCCTCCGGGAGGTGTGGGTGGGCGCCGGGACGCGGCTGCGTGACCTCAACCGGGCGCTGGACGCCCTCGGCGTGGCCCTGCCCAACCTGGGCGACATCGACGCGCAGACAATCGCCGGGGCCATCGCCACGGGCACCCACGGCACCGGCCTGGGCCTGTACGGCATCGCGGCCGCGGTGGTCGGCGTCGAGATCGCCACGGCGTCCGGGGAGGTGCTGCGCTGCGTCCCCGGCGACGGTACCTTCGAGGCCGCCCGCATCAACCTCGGCGCGCTCGGGATCGTGACCGCGCTCGAGCTGCAGACCGTGCCCGCCTTCCGGCTGCGCGCGGTGGAGGGTCCGATGCCGCTGGAGGACGTGCTGGCCGACCCGCGGGCGTTCGCGGCGAGCGCCGACCACGCGGAGTTCTTCTGGTTCCCGCACACCACGGTCGCCTCGACCCGCCGCAACCACCGGGAGGGCGCGGAGACCGCGCCCCCGCTGCCCGGGTGGCGGGCGGTCCTCGACGACGAGGTGCTCACCAACGGCGTGTTCGCGCTGGTCAACGAACTGGGCTCGGTCGCGCCGCGGCTGGTCCCCACCCTCAATCGGGTGAGCGCCGCGGCGATGGGCTCGCGCACCTACGCCGACCGCTCCCACCGGGTGTTCTGCAGCCCGCGCCGGGTGCGGTTCGTCGAGTCGGAGTACGCGGTCCCGCTGGGGTCGGTGGGGGACGTCCTGCGCGAACTGCGGGCGTGGTACGGCCGGACGAGGGCGCCCATCCAGTTCCCCGTCGAGGTGCGGTTCGTGGCCGCCGACGATGTGTGGCTCTCGGGGGCGTACGGCCGCGAGACGGCCTACGTGGCCGTGCACCAGTACGCGGGCTCCGATGTCGGGGACTCGTTCGCGGTCTTCGAGCGGATCGTGGCCGAGCACGGCGGGCGGCCCCGCTGGGGCAAGCAGCACAGCCTGGACGCCGCGGCCCTGCGCGCCGTGCACCCCCGCTTCGACGACTTCCTGGCCATGCGGGACCGGCTCGACCCGGGCCGGGTGCTCGCCAGCCCGCACCTGGGGCGCATCCTCGGGGCCTGACGGCGTCGTCCACAGGCGGTTTCCGTCCCCTGCCGCCGGTTGTCCACAGCGCCGGGAACCGGGTGCACGGATCCGGCCGCACCTGCCCAATACCTCAGGGGCATGGATCCACGACGAGAGACCGGTGAGCGCGGGGAGGACCTCGCGGCCAATTACCTGACGCGGCGGGGCTGGGAGGTGCTCGAGCGCAACTGGCGCACGGCCGCCGGCGAGCTCGACCTCGTGTGCCGCGACCCCGAGGGCGTCGTCGTGGTGTGCGAGGTGAAGGCCCGACGCGGGCGCGGCTGGGGGTCCCCGCTGGAGGCGATCACCCACGACAAGGCCGTGCGGCTGTGGCGGCTGGCGGCCGCGTGGGCTCGCAGCCAGGAGGTGCCGGTCCCGTCGCTGCGCGTGGACGCCCTCGGCGTGCTCTGGCACCCCGACGGCACCGCGTCGGTGCAGCACGTGCGGGGGATCGAGCCGTGAGGCTCGGGAAGGCCCGCTCGGTGGGGCTGGTGGGGTTGCAGGCGAGCCTGGTCGACGTGGAGGTCTCCGTCGGGGGCGGCCTGCCCCGCACCGTGATCGTCGGGCTTCCCGACGCCGCCCTGAGCGAGGCGCGCTCGCGGTGCCGGGCGGCCATCAGCAGCAGCGGCTTCGAGTGGCCCCAGCACCTCGTCACGATCAACCTGTCCCCGGCGTCGCTGCCCAAGTCGGGCACCCACTTCGACCTCGGCATCGTCGGGGGGATCCTCGCCGCCCACGGCAGCGTGGCGCAGGGGCGCCTCGACGACGCGGTGCTCATGGGCGAGGTGGGCCTCGACGGCAGCGTCCGCAGCACCCGCGGCGTCCTGCCGGCGGTGCTGGAGGCGGCGCGCGCGGGCATCGGCCACGTGGTCGTACCCATGGAGCAGGTCCGGGAGGCCCGCCTGGTGGAGGGCATCACCGTGCACGGCGTCGGCACGGTGCGGGAACTGGCGGCCGTGCTGCGCGGCGAGCAGGTCCCTGAACGGCTGCCCGACGTGGTCCCCATCGGGACGGTCCGGCGCGAACCCGACCTGGCCGACGTCGCGGGTCAGGACGAGGCCCGCTGGGCCGTCGAGATCGCCGCCGCGGGCGCCCACCACCTGTCCCTGTCCGGGCCGCCCGGGGTGGGCAAGACCCTGCTGGCCGAGCGGTTGCCCGGGATCCTGCCCGACCTCTCGTCGGGCGAGGCGCTCGAGGTCGCGGCCATCCGGTCGCTGTCGGGGCTGTACGTCGACGGGGTGTTGCCCCGGCGTCCGCCGTACTCGGCCCCGCACCACTCGGCCTCGGTCGCGGCGCTCGTCGGCGGGGGTTCGTCGATCGCGCGGCCGGGGGCGATCTCGCTGGCCCATCGCGGCGTCCTCTTCCTGGACGAGGTGCCCGAGTTCAGCCCGACCGTGCTCGAGGCGCTGCGCATCCCGCTGGAGAAGGGCTACGTCGAACTGGCCCGGTCGCGTGCGGCCACGCGGTACCCGGCCCGGTTCCAGCTGGTCGTGGCCGCCAACCCCTGCCCGTGCGGGTACCACGGCCTGGCGGGGCGGACGTGCACCTGCCCGCCGAACGCTGTGCGGCGCTACCGCGACCGGTTGTCCGGGCCGATCCTGGACCGGATCGACATGCAACAGACCCTGCGGCCGATGAACCAGTCCTACCTGCGCAAGGCCATGCGCCGCGCGTCCGAACCGAGCGCGGCCGTGGCCGCCCGGGTCGCCGAGGCCCGTGCCCGCCAGCTGCACCGGCTGGCGGGGCTGGGCTACCTGACGAACGCCGAGGTGCCGGGGCCGGTGCTGCGCCACGAGCTGCCGAGCCCGCAGGGGATCGACCTCGTCGACACGGCCGTGACCCGCGGCCTGCTGAGTGCGCGGGGCGTCGACAAGGTGGTGCGGATCGCGTGGACCCTGGCCGACCTGGCCGGTTCCGCGGTGCCGCGCACCCAGGACATCCGGGCGGCGCTGGCGATGCGTCGCGGTGAGGACGTGGCGGAGGTGCGGTGTGGCTGACCGGACTGAGCGGGCAGCGCGGATGGCGCTGGCCTGCGTGGTGGAGGCGGGGGACCTGCGCATCCGCGAGCGGTTGCGCGCCGAGGGTGCCGAGGCGGTGTGGGCGTCGGTGCGGGCCTCCACGACTGACGACGCATGGTCCCGCCGGGCGGCGCTGGTGGACCTGGCCTCGGTGGAGTCGCTGGCCCGACGGCACGGGCTGCGCTTCGTGGTGCCGTCCGATCCCGAGTGGCCGTCCGCCCTGGCCGACCTCGACGCCAGCGAGCCGGTGCAGCAGTGGGGTGGTGCACCCTTGGGGCTGTGGGTGAAGGGCAGCGCATCGTTGGCTGAGCTGGCCGCCGACGCCGTCGCGGTGGTCGGGTGTCGCGCCTCGACGGCGTACGGCGAGCGGGTGGCGACCGAACTCGCGGCGGGGCTGGCCGAGGGCGGTACCACGGTCGTGTCGGGCGGGGCGTTCGGCATCGACGCGGCAGCCCACCGGGGTGCGCTCGCCGCCGACGGGCCGACGCTCGCGGTGATGGCGGGCGGGCTGGACCGCTTCTACCCGAGTGCCAACACGTCGCTGCTCGAGGGCGTGGCCGAGCACGGCCTGGTCATCGCCGAGTCCCCACCGGGGACGCCGCCCTCCCGCCGGCGCTTCCTGACCCGCAACCGCATCATCGCCGCGCTCGGCCGGGGGCTGGTCGTGGTCGAGGCCACTGCCCGCAGCGGTGCGCGCAACACCGCCAACTGGGCCACCACCTGCTTCCGGCCGGTCATGGCCGTGCCCGGGCCGGTGAGCAGCTCGACGTCGTACACCCCGCACTGGCTGATCCGCGAGGGGCAGGCCACGCTCGTGACCGGGCTCGCCGACGTCCGCGAGATCATCGCCCCGATGGGGGAGGCGTTCGTCCTCCGCGAGAGCCAGCCGCGCCTGCTCGACCTGCTGGACGAGGAGCAGGCGGCCGTCTACGAGGCCCTCCCCAGCCGGGGGAGCCGTGACACGGGCGAGGTGGCGCTGGATTCCGGACTGTCGCTCCCGGCGACCCTCGCCGCCCTCGAGGAGCTCCGCGCACGGGGTCTGGTGGCCTCGTCGCCCGACGGGGGCTGGCGGCTGGGCGTGGTCCAGGACCGCCCGCTGTCAGCGCAGGAGGAGGGAGGCGGCTGAGATGGCGGAGGCGGCCATGGTGACGACCTCGAACTGGCGTTGCGACACCCTGCCGATCACCCACGTCCCCAGCCACGCCCCGAGCAGCACGGCGGGGACCAGGGCGAGGTCCAGCACGAGGCCTTCGACGGTGAACAGGCCCAGGGACGCCGCGAGCGGCACCTTGGACAGGTTGACCAGGGCGAAGAACCACGCGTTCGTGCCGATGAAGCGGGCCTTGTCGATGCGGGCGGCCAGGAAGTACAGGGCCATCACCGGGCCGGCCGCGTTGGCGGTCATCGTCGTGAACCCCGCGGCCGTGCCGGTCACCCCGGCGCGGACCCAGTGGGGGTCGGTGTTCTCGGGTTCTTCGGCGCGACGGCGCAGGCGCTGCCAGAGTTGGAGCGCCACCATCGCCAGCAGGAGCGCGCCGATGGTGCGGCGCATCACGACGTCGTCGACGACGTTCATGAACAGCGCCCCGAGCAACAGGCCGGGGACGACGCCGGGCACGAGCTTCCACAGCAACCGCCACGAGACCTTCCGGTAGCGGGTGATCGCGATCATGTCGCCGACGATGAGCAGCAGAAGGACGGTCGCCGTCGACTCCTTCGCGGGCATGGCGAGGGCGAAGACCGCGACCGAGATGGCGGCGATGCCACCGAAGGAGGTCTTGGAGAACCCGATCACGACCGCGGACGCCGCCAGGGCGAGCAGCATGGGCCAGCCGTGGATGCTGATCAGGTCGGGCACCGCTCGACCCTACCTCCCGTACAGCAGCGAACCGCGACCGGCAGGCGGGCGGCGCGCACGCGCTCGACCATCGCGGGGGTGAACAGGGTTGCGTGTTCGATCCGGACCGAGGGGAGGTCCCCCAGCCAGCCCTCCTGGTCGGCGAACTCGTCCAGCACGGCGTCGATCGCGGCATCACCCATCGCGTGCACGGCCAGTTGGACGCCGTTGGCCCGGGCCCACGCGCCGGCCGCCCTCAGGTCCTCGGGCGACGTCGTGCGGATGCCGTGGTCGCAGGTCCCGGGGTACGGGTCGTGGGTCCAGGCCGTGGCGTTCGAGTAGGCGCCGTCCAGGAGCACCTTGACCCCCGCGACGAACACCTCCCCGGCACGGTCGTCGTCGGTGAGCACCCAACCGGCGTCCTTGATGTCCTCCCAGACCGGGTAGAGCCCCAGCCTCGGCAGCCAAGTGCGCTCCCGGGCGGCACGGAACGACTCCAGCGGGCGGGTGGTGAACGTCGCGGCGAGGTCCGCGATGCCGACCAGCGCGTGATCCCGGCGTGGTGGAGCGCGGCGGTGTTCACCACGGCGGTGTGGGCGTCGCACCGCCGTGCCAGGACCGGACGGGTCGTGCTGACCCGGTCGAGGTCGTGGCGGTCGGGGCCGCGGCCCTCGGGGAAGCGCGCGTCGTCGTAACCGTGGCCCTCGACCCAGTCCTCGGGGTCCGCGGGTTCGGGGTGGGCGCGCAGGGCCTCGACCAGCTCGGCGATCGAGGAGACCGCGGACGGGAGGAGGGGGACCGCGTCCATGAGCGAGGCCAGGAGCGCGGGGTGGGTGTGGACGTCCAAGAGGCCGGGCAGGACCGTGGCCCCGCCCAGGTCGACCACCTCCTCGCCGGGTGCGGGCGCCGGGGCGTCGCTCCGGTCGCCGACCCACGTGAAGACGCCGTCCTCGACGCGGAAGGCGGACGCGAACGACGCGCCCTGCCCCGTGAAGACCTTCGCGTCGACGACCAGCATGCGCCCATTGTCGGGGCGGCGGCCCTCTCGACGAGCGGTATTCCCGCGAATCGTGGGGCGCCGCGTCCGTGCGCGCGTTGGCGGAGGGTCAGCGGTTGGCGAGGGCGTCCAGCGCGTCGGGGTCGCGCAGGGTGACCACGTCGCGCTCGACCGCCACGATCCCGTCCCGCTCGAGCCGGGCGAGGGCGCGGCTGAACGACTCGGGTGTGGTGGCCAGCCACGACGCGATGTCCTTCTTGGCCAGCGGTAGGCGCACCCGGTACGTCCCGTCCGAGCCCTCGGCCGGCAGTCCGAGCAGGTAGCCGGCCACGCGGGCGGGGACGTCGAGGGCGGACAGGGCGAGGCGGCGTTCGGCGTCCGCGAGTCGCTCCGACAGCGTCCGCATCATGCCCACGCTGATGCCGGGGTAGGTGGCCAGCAGCTTGGCCAGCACGGCGTGGTCGAACACGCACAGGCGGCTGTCCTCGACGGCCTCGACGTGGTGGTTGGGGCGCTGCCCGGTCAGGAAGGCGTGCTCGTCGACGGCCTCGCCCGGCCCGGCCACCCGGACGATCTGGGTGCGCCCGCTCGGCGCGGTGTGCACTAGCTTCACCGACCCGGTGTGCACGACGAACAGCTGGCCGACCGGCTCGCCCGCCCGGTGCAGCAGCTCCCCGGCGGCGAGGGCGACCGGCCGGGCGAACGAGCCCACGGCGTCCTGCTGGTCGGGTGACAGCCGCGCAAAGATCGGCACCCGACGCACGCAGGTGTCGTGGGGCTGGTCCAGGACGGGCAACGCGCGCATGCCTCCAGCGTTCCACACCCCGGACGCCGAGGTCCGACCCGGTGTCAATCGCCCGAGGTGATCTCGGGGTGGTGCAGGTCGAAGGCCGGCGACTCGGAGCGGATGCGCGGCAGGCTTGTGAAGTTGTGCCGCGGCGGCGGGCACGACGTGGCCCACTCCAGGGAGCGGCCCCAGCCCCACGGGTCGTCGACCGTGACGAGCTCGCCGCGGGTCAGGGTGATGTACACGTTCCAACCGAACGGCAGCATCGAGACCCCCAGCAGGAAGGCGCCCACGGTCGAGATCTGGTTCAGCAGCGTGAAGCCCTCCTCGGGCAGGTAGTCGGCGATGCGGCGCTGCATGCCCTCGACGCCCAGCCAGTGCTGCACGAGGAAGGTGGTGTGGAAGCCGATGAACAGCAGCCAGAAGTGCACCTTGCCCCACCGCTCGTCGAGCATGCGCCCGGTGAACTTGGGCCACCAGAAGTAGTAGCCCGAGAACATCGCGAACACGACGGTACCGAACACCACGTAGTGGAAGTGGGCGACGACGAAGTACGTGTCGGTGACGTGCCAGTCCAGCGACGGGTTCGCCAGGATCACGCCAGTCATGCCGCCGAAGAGGAACGTCGTCATGAACCCGACCGCCCACAGCATCGGTGTGTCCAGGCGGACGGAGCCGTTCCACATGGTGCCGATCCAGTTGAAGAACTTCACCCCCGTGGGGATCGCGATCAGCATGGTCATGAAGGAGAAGAACGGCAGGTTGACCGCGCCGGTGGCGAACATGTGGTGGGCCCAGACCCCCATGGAGAGCAGCCCGATGGCGAGCGTCGCGCCGACGAGCCCGGCGTATCCGAACACGGGCTTGCGGCTGAACACGGGAATGACCTCGGTCACGATCCCGAAGAAGGGCAACGCGATGATGTAGACCTCGGGGTGGCCGAAGAACCAGAACAGGTGCTGCCACAGGATGGCCCCGCCGGTGGCGGCGTCGAGCACGTGCGTGCCGAGGATGCGGTCCGATGCCAGGACCAGCAGGCCGGCGGCCAGCACGGGGAACGTGATGAGCACCATCAACGAGGTGATGAGGATGTTCCAGGTGAACATCGGCATCCGGAACATCGTCTGGCCCGGGGCACGCAGGCAGATGATCGTGGTGACGAAGTTCACCGCGCCGAGGATCGTCCCCAGCCCCATGACGTAGAGGCCGAGCACCCAGAGGTTGCCGCCGACGCCGGGGGAGTGGACGGCGTCAGACAGCGGCACGTAGGCGAACCACCCGAAGGACGCCGCGCCGTCGGGGGTGAGGAACCCGGCACAGGCCATCAGCGAGCCGCCGAGGTAGAGCCAGTAGGCGAAGGCGTTGAGGCGGGGGAAGGCCATGTCGGGCGCCCCCAGCTGGAGGGGCAGCAGCCAGTTCGCGAAGCCCGCGAACAGGGGGGTGGCGAACATCAGCAGCATGATCGTGCCGTGCATGGTGAAGACCTGGTTGTACCGCTCGTAGTGCAGGTACTGCAGGCCCGGGAAGGCGAGCTCGGCCCGCACGAGGAGGGCGAGGATGCCCCCGAAGATGAAGAACGCCATCGTGGTGACGAAGTAGAGGGTGCCGAGCACCTTGTGGTCCGTGGTGGCCAGGAACGAGATCAGCCGGGTGCCGAACCGCACCCCTCGGTGGGCGGCCGGCAGGGTCAGGCTGCGGGGGGAGACGTGCGGGGTCTCGACGGTGGACATGGGTTGCGCCTCCTCGGGTCCCGCGCCCGCTGGCAAGGGGAGACGGGGCCCTGCTCGGATCCCCCATTAGATACAGATGCATCTGTAAAAAACAAGGGGGACGGGTTACCCTGAAGGGGTTGGAGGGGGAGGTGGCCATGGCCGGGACGCGGTGGGGGTTGGGGCGTGCCTACGACGCGCCGGCCGATGCCGACGGCGTCCGGGTGCTGGTCGACCGGTTGTGGCCGCGGGGCCTGGCCAAGGCGGACGCCCGCATCGACCGTCACGCCGTCGACGTCGCGCCCAGCACCGAGCTGAGGCAGTGGTATGGGCACGACCCGGCGCGCTTCGACGAGTTCGCGGGGCGCTACCGCGCCGAGCTGGACGCCTCGGGTGCGGCCCGGGCGCTCGCCCACGACCTCGCGGACGAACCCGTGGTGACCCTGCTGGTCGGGGCCCGGGACGTCGAGCACAGCCAAGGGCCGGTGCTGCTGGAGCGCCTGCGCCGGCAGGCCGGGTAGCCTGCCCAACACCAGCCCGGGAAGGGGAGGCATGTCCGTCGGTTTCGAGGTCGAGGAGTTCCGCGACCACTACTACCTGGTCCGCGGCGAAGTGGACGGCGACGCCGTCGAGACGCGCTTCCTGGCCGACCCGGCCGCGCTGGACGCCCTCGGCGTGGGCTCGTCCACTGCCGCAGACGTGGTGCGGGCGACCGTCGCGTTCCTGCTGCAGCGCCAGCGGCTCGACGAGCTGCCCCCGCAGGCCGACCTCGAGGACGTCGCCGCGGCCTACCCCGACTTCGAGGACGCGCTGCGGGCGGCCCTCGACGCCTGACCCGGGCGGGTCACAGCGGCTTGCGGTAGTTCAGCTGCTTCTTCGTGGTCACGAACCCCAGCCGCTCGTAGAAGGCGTGCGCGCCGGCGCGGGCCTCGCCCGAGACCAGACGGAGGCCGCTGGCCCCACGCTCGCGCGCCCACCCCTCGACGTGCTCCATCAGGGCGCGCCCGGCGCCGCGGCCCTGCGCGTCGGCCAGCACGGCGATGCCCATGACGTTGACGAGCAGGTCGAGGTACAGCAGGCGGTGCTCCTCGGCGTGCACGTACCCGACGACGTCGCCGTCGAGCTCGGCGACCACGACCAGGTCGCGGGGGCTGGCGAGGGCGTCGACCAGCGCCGCCACCACCGCGTCGAGGGGGTGGTCGTAGCCGAGGTCGTCGCGGTTGAGCCGCTGGATCGCCGCGGCGTCGGCCGGGGTGGCCGGGCGGGTCGTCACCGTCATGCGCTCATTCTCGCGGACGTCGCGGTGCGGCTAGCGTGGATGCATGCGCGTGGCGATCCTGGGTTCGGGTAACGGTGGTACGGCGGCGGCCTTCGAGTGGGCACAGGCGGGGCACGAGGTCTCCCTGTGGGACTTCGAGGAGTTCGGCGAGAACATCGCCGCGATCGCGGCGTCCGGTCACATCGAGGGGCGGGTGAAGTTCGAGGGCACGGCGCCGGTCCGCTACGCCGGCCACGACCTCGCCCGGGCGGTCGACGGCGCCGATCTCGTGCTGGTCGTCGGACCCGCGTACGCGCACGAGGCGCTGGGGGAGTCGTTGCGCGGGCACCTGTCGACCGACGCCGCCTACTGCATGCTCCCCAGCGGCTGCAACGGGGCCGTCGTGCTGAAGAAGGCCCTGGGGCTGGACCTGCTCGACGACACCTACGTCATCGGCGAGACGGGCACCCTGCCCTATGGCT
The DNA here is from genome assembly GCF_014164675.1 of Propioniciclava sp. MC1683. Classification (NCBI taxonomy): domain Bacteria; kingdom Bacillati; phylum Actinomycetota; class Actinomycetes; order Propionibacteriales; family Propionibacteriaceae; genus Propioniciclava; species Propioniciclava sp. MC1683. The sequence continues at coordinate 179,084 of NZ_JACJFX010000007.1, forward strand.
GCCGCCTGGTCGAGCCCGGAGTCGTGCGCGTCACGACCCGGGTGCTGGACGGCCTGTTCGTCGCGGCCCTGCCGAGCACGCGCACCGACGAGCTGCTCGGCAAGCTGCAGGTGGTGTGGCCGCAGGCCGAGGCGGCGGCGAACGTGCTGCAGACCACGCTGCAGAACGGCAACCCCGTGCTGCACCCGGCGATCATGCTGCTGAACGCGGCGCGCATCGAGAACACCGGCGGCGACTTCCTGTTCTACACCGAGGGCGTCACGCCGGCCACGGCGCGCCTGATGCAGGCAATCGACGACGAGCGGATCGCGCTGGGGGAGGCGATCGGCGTGCGCATCGTGCCCGACCCCGAGCTGGGCGTGCGGCAGGGCTACCTGTCCGAGGCCACGTGGCTGAAGGGGTACAACCAGGGCATCGGGTTCGCCAAGAGCCAGGCGCCCAGGACGCTCGACTTCCGCTACCTCACCGAGGACGTGCCCTACGGGCTGGTGTTCATCTCCGAGCTCGCGCGGCAGTTCGGCGTGCCCACCCCGGCGGTGGACACGGTGATCCAGCTGGCGTCCATCGTGCTCGACACCGACTTCCGCGCGCAGGGGCGTCGCCTGCCCGCAGACCTCGGCTTCGCCGACCTCACGCCCGAGCAGGTGCGCGCCCTGTAGGGCGCCGGGTCGGGTGGCGGCTCAGGGCTCCTGTCCGGTGGTGACCGGCAGCCCGCGGTTGATCCAGCCCATCGTCCCGTCGTCGACCGAGATCGCCCGGATGCCCTGGGCCGTCATCAGGTCGGCCATCGCCTGGCTGCGGTTGCCCGAGCGGCAGATGACGTAGACGTCGCGGTCGCGCGGGATGTCGGCCAGGTGCAGCGCGATGCGGCTCATGGGCGCGAAGGTCGCTCCGGGCACGTGGCCCTCGACGTACTCGTTCGCCTCACGCACGTCGACCACGACGGCGCCGTCGGCGTGCAGCGGGATGAAGTCCTCCAGGGGGATGCGCTCAGCCATCGTCCACCTTCCTTGTGTCCGGGTTCAGGGTGCGGCAGAATAATACCCCTAGGGGTATCCGAGACGCAGCAGAGGAGCTGGACCATGATCGAGATCGTCCCGATCGACACGCCGAGCCTGGGGGACCGCAGCTACGTGGTCCACGACGGGCAGGTCGCGCTGGTGGTCGACCCGCAGCGCGACATCGACCGCGTGCTGGCGGTGACCGAGGCGGCCGGCGTCCGGGTCACGCACGTGTTCGAGACCCATATCCACAACGACTACGTCACCGGCGGCCTCGCCCTCGCGCAGGCGACCGGCGCCGCCTACCACGTGAACGCCGACGACCCGGTGGCCTTCGACCGGGTGCCGGTGCGCGACGGCGACGAGATCGCGGTCGGCGACCGCATGCGGGTGCGCGTGATCGCGACGCCCGGCCACACCTTCACCCACCTGTCCTACGCGCTGAGCGACGGCGACGAGGCGGTGGGCGTCTTCACCGGCGGTTCGCTGCTGTTCGGCACCACCGGGCGTCCCGACCTGCTCGGCCCCGACCACACCCACGACCTGGCGCACCACCAGTACGCCTCGGCGCACCGCCTCGCCGGGGAGCTCCCGGACGCCGCGCGCGTGCTCCCCACCCACGGGTTCGGCAGCTTCTGCTCGGCGACGCAGGCGTCCGCCGACCGATCGACCATCGGCCTGGAGAAGGTCGAGAACCCGGTGCTGACCCGCGGCGAGGAGGAGTGGGTCGCCGACCTGCTCGAGGGCCTCGACGTGTGGCCGGCCTACTACGCCCACATGGGGCCGGCGAACTCCGCCGGGCCGGGCGCCCCCGACCTGTCGTCCCCCGAACCCGCCGACGCCGCGACCCTGCGCCGCCGCATCGAGGCGGGGGAGTGGGTCGTCGACCTGCGCAACCGCGTCGCGTTCGCGGCCGGCCACGTGCCGGGCACCTTCAACGCCGGGCTCGACGGCCAGTTCGCGACCTACCTGGGCTGGCTGATCCCGTGGGGCACCCCGCTGACCCTGCTGGGCAACACCGCCGACGAGGTGGCCGAGGCCCAGCGCGAGCTCGTGCGCATCGGCATCGACCGCCTCGAGGGTGCCGCCACCGGCACGCCGCAGGAATGGACCGACGGCGAGCTCGCCAGCTATCCCCGCGCCACCTTCGCCGACCTGCGCGACGTCCGCCACCACCGCGAGGTCGTCATCCTCGACACCCGCCGACGCCTAGAGTGGGAGGAGTCGCACATCGACGGTGCCGTCCACATCCCGCTGCACGACCTGCTCAAGCGCGAGGCCGACTGGCCCGCCGGCGAGCTGTGGGTGCACTGCGCCGGCGGCTACCGCGCCTCGATCGCCTCGTCGATGCTGGCGGCCGCAGGGCGTACGGTGGTGCACGTGGACGACCAGTTCTCCAACGCGCAGGGCGCCGGTCTGCCCGTCGTGTCGTGAACCTCGTCGGCGCGGTCGTCGTCGGCCTGCTGATCGGCGTCGTCCTCGGCACGCTCGGCGGCGGCGGGGCCATCCTCACGATTCCCGTGCTGACCTACGCGTTCGGCATGGGCATCGCCGAGAGCACCACGGCGTCCCTCGTCATCGTCGGGGTCTCGTCGCTGGTGGCGGTGGCGGTGCACGCGCGTGCCGGCCGCGTCGACTGGGTGCGGGGCCTCGTCTTCGCCCTCTTCGGGATGGCTGGGGCGGTCCTCGGGTCGGTCCTGGCCCGCGGGCTCGACCCCGACTGGCTGATGGCGGCGTTCGCGGTGCTGCTGGCCGTCGTGGCGTCGCTGATGCTGCGCAAGGGCCGCCCGAGGTCGGACGCCGCGGGCCCGGCCTCGCTGACCCCCCGCACGGTGGTGCTGACCGGCCTCACCGGCCTCGGCGTGGGCGTGCTGACCGGCTTCTTCGGGGTGGGCGGCGGGTTCGCCATCGTGCCCGCCCTGGTGCTGGTGCTGGGCCTGCCCATGCCCGTCGCCGTCGCCACCTCCCTGCTGGTGATCTCCCTCAACAGCGCGTCGGCACTGGCGACCAAACTGGCGCTGGGGGCGTCCCTCGACTGGCTCTTCGTGGGCGCCTTCACGGCGGCCACGATGGTCGGCTCGATCTTCGGCGCGCGCCTGTCGGGCCGTCTGGACGCCGCGGTGCTCAAGCGCGCCTTCGCCTGGCTGCTGGTGGCCGTGTCCGCCTACATGCTCGTGACGAGCGCGATCACGCTGTTCGGGTGAGCGACAGCACTCGTTTTGGTGCGTTCGACCTCGTCGCGCTATAGTTCTCTGGCTGTCGGGGAAACCCGGCCGACACCTTGCGCGGGTGGCGGAATTGGCAGACGCGCTAGCTTGAGGTGCTAGTACCCGTTCTAGGGTGTGGAGGTTCAAGTCCTCTCTCGCGCACAGATGGACCCCCGATCGGTGATCGGGGGTCCTTTGCGTTGCCGGGGGCCGACCAGCGGAGAATCGTTTCAATTGCCCCTTGCCCCGCCCTGAAGCTCTGGGGCAGGATGCTGGGGAAGCGTTTGCCAAGGTTGCCCGTTCGCTCGTCCAAGAATTGACGGCAGACCGTGCGATCCCCCCGGATGAGCTGCAGGACGTGCTGGCCCAGGTCGTCGTCGGGGGAGAGCCGGAGGGTTCGAGCCGTGCAACCCAGCCTAGAGGGGCACGTCGTCTTGATCGTCGAACGCCAGTTGCCCGTGGCCGCGACGATGCTGGTTACGATGACCTATGCCCCACCCCACGCAGCAGATGGTCGGCGACATCGTCGCGATGACCGACCCCGTGGTTCGGAACGTGGCCATCACCACCTGCTACCGCGACCTCGCGCTTGCCGTGGCCGACGTCGTCGGGCGGCGGGACGTCAACTGGCTCGCGTTCGGAGCATGGGCGAGCGGTACCGCAGGCCGAGCGATCCGGGGCGAAGGCCTCCCGATCGACTGGGGCACATCAAGAGCCGTGGCCGAGGGGAACCGCACGATCATCGCCGACGTCGCGCCCCGGTTCGTCCGCTGGCTCGACGAGGTGGTGCGCGCCGGCGGGCCGAGCAGGACTGCGCTTGAGGTCGCGCTCGGGGACGCGATGTTCGAGACGACCCCCGAGTTGGCCGACGCCCTCGTGGCCTACCAGACCGCCGTCGAGCTGAGGGATCTCGCGGGGGATGCACCCGCCGACGAGGAGGTCGATCAGGCCCTCGCGGAGCTCATGCTGCTGGGTAATGTGAAGGTCGCGGCGCACGAGCAGCACATCGCCGACGACCTCATCGACGACGCCATGCCGCTCGGCGGACTGTTCGGCCGCATCACCACCCGCTTCGTCGAGGTCATCACGCCCGACGGGCCGCTAGACGTGTGCCGCGACGTGCCGCTGCCGAGCTACCTCGGTGGGCTCAGGTACCCGAGCGTCCTGTCGCACCTGACGAGGGACGATCTCTGCGAGCTGGCCGAGCGCTTCGACCACGCGCCCGACGGAGACGTCATCGGAAGCCGCGTCACCACGTGGGAGTGCTACGACGAGCGGATGGGCTACATCTTCTGCTTCTTCCGCGCCTTCGCCCGCGACTCTCGGTACTTCGACGTGCCGGGGCAGTTCCTGCGCTGAGGTCGATAAGACGTCGTCCTGTGGATAACGGTGAATCGTAGGGTCCAGCGCCGAGAGTGACGGGTGTGCGGAATTTTCACCCTGAATATTCGTCCCTCCAGCCGACATGCACGCCTGGCACATCAAAACTTCAGGATGAGTCTCGGCCATGACCTCCGGAGTACTGAAGATCTCAGACCTACGCCGCGGCGGCTGGGACGACAAGGCGATCAGGGCGGCCCTCGACGCCGGTTGAGCCCTGATCCACCGGTGTCGTGGCGGGTGTGGGCGTGGCATGGGGCGAGGTGACCGTTCTGAGCAGGGAGGATGGTGATTGCTGAAGTCGCCGTCCACCGCGTCGAAGGGTCACCTCGTAAGTGAAAGCCTCTCACACGATCCGTCCCGTGTTCGATGACCCGAACCTGGTGTCTGCTGCCGGTCTGGTGCCGGCGTTGCGGTTGGCTGAGTCTGCTGGCCTGTATGACCTGCTGGAGGAACGGTTGAGCGTGCCGTCGGCGAACGCGACCGTGAAGGCGGCCAGCGTGGTGGGCGGGATGCTCGCCGGCGCGGACAGTATCGATGACCTCGACGTGTTGCGGCACGGGGGCATGGAACGGGTGTTCACCGGGGTGCGGGCGCCGTCGACGTTGGGCACGTTCCTGCGCTCGTTCACGCACGGCCACGTGCAGCAGCTCGACGCCGTCGGCGCAGGTCTGCTAGGCCGTGTTGATCAAGAGGTTTCGCTCCTCGGTGGGTGAGTCTTGAACGGTGACGCGACAGGAGATCTCTGACGAGGTGTGGGCCGTGATGGAGCCGTTGATGCCGACGGTGACCGGGAGGTCG
>NZ_JACJFX010000074.1:0-3462 GCF_014164675.1 Propioniciclava sp. MC1683
AGCGAGCAGAACAGGATCGCCTTGTCGGGCCACACCTGCTGGCCGGTCACCCGCAACCCGAGCACGTCGAGGCGGGCGAAGACGGTCAGATCGGGCGGGGTGACCGGCGGGCACGAGGCCGTGGTTGTGGTTCCCCCCAGATCGTGGAGGGCTTCGGGCTACGCGGCGTCCGGGACGGGCGCTGCGGTGGACTGCTCGTAGTTGACCGGTGACATCATGCCAGCCGCGCTGTGCCGGCGTTGGTGGTTGTAGAACCCGTAGGCCCAGTCGATGACCACGGCCCGGGCCTGAGCCCGGGTGTCGAACTCCTGCCGGGACAGGACCTCCCACTCCAGGGAGGAGAAGAACGCCTCGGCGGCGGCGTTGTCGAAGCACGACCCGACCCGGCCCATCGACTGGCGGATCCCCAGGTCAGCGCAGAGCCGGATGAACGAGGTCGCCGTGTAGGTCGAGCCCCGGTCGGTGTGGAAGATGACCCGGTCGGACTCGTCCTCGCGCCGGATCGCCTCCTTGCCGCCGCGAGCGGTGAGGGCCATCTGGATCGCCGCGCACGCCAGCTCAGCGTCGGGGTGGGCGCTGGTGGCCGCGCCGAGCAGCCGGCGCGAGTACAGGTCGATGACGGTGGCCAGGTACAGCTTGCCCTCGGCCGTGGGGATCTCGGTGATGTCGCCGACCCACTTGCAGTTCGGCGCCGGCGCGCTGAAGTCGCGACGCATCAGGTCCGGGAACTTGGGTGCGGTCCTGTCCTGCCTGGTCAGGCCGCTGCGCCGCTTGATGACGCGGGCGACCAGGCCTTGGCGGCGCATCGACTCGGCGACCGTCTTCTCGCTGATCTGCCAGCCGGCCTCGCGCAGGTCGGCGTGCAGGCGCGGTGAGCCGTGCAGGCCCTTGGCCTGCTTGAACGCGACCTTCACGGCGCGGTCGACGGTGTCGCGGCGGCGGTCGGTGTCGGTGAAGAGCCCGCTTGCGGCGCCTGGGCCGTCGGCGCGCTTGATCCACTTGTAGAACCACGCCTCGGAGACTCCGAGCAGCGCGCAGACAAGGGCGGGTGGCACGGCGTAGTTGGTCCTCTGGTCGGCGATGAAGCGTGCCACGCTCACTTCGTCGCCTCCTTCACCCACAGGACCACGGATCGCTTGAGGACATCACGCTCCATCCGCAGCTCGGCGACCTCGGCGCGTAGCCGCTTCAGCTCCTCGTAGTCGTCCTTGGACAGCTCGCCGTGGCCCTCGCGTGCGGCACGGGCGCGTTGGACCCAGTTGCCCAAGGTGCCCTCGTTCACGCCCAGATCTCGAGCGACCTGCGCGATCGGCTTGTTCGTCTCCTCGACGATCCGGACCGCTCCCTCACGGAACTCCCGGTCGTACTTCTTGCGCTTCTCTGGCATCTCGTTCCTCATTGTGGATGCCTCTACGCTCCGGGGGGAACCTCACCTTCGATGAGGTAGCCCGGTGCGTTGCGGGGCTCGTCCTTGGGTCGGCCGGCTTCCTTGGCGCGGGCTCGGGCGCGTTTGTCCTCGATGTCACGGATCGCGAGCCACAGCAGCTTCACGACCGAGTCGTCGTTGGGGAAGTGGCCACGGTTCTTGATGATCTTCCGCAGCTGGTAGTTGAGTGATTCGATCGCATTCGTGGTGTAGATGATCCGCCTTACTTCGGGTGGGAATTCCAGGAACGGGATGAACCGTTCCCACGCGTTCTCCCAGGTCGCCACGGTGGCGGGGTACTTCTTGCCCAGGGTGCTGCCGGCGAATTCGAGCAGGGCGGTCTCGGCAGCCTCGACGGTCGGGGCGGTGTAGATCGGTCGCAGGGCGGCGGCGACCTTCTTGCGGTCGGTGTAGGACACGAACCGCATCGACGCGCGGATCAGGTGCACCGTGCAGGTTTGCACGATCGCTTGTGGCCAGGTCGCCTCGATCGCCTCGGGGAAGCCGGTGAGGCCGTCGCAGCACACGATGAGGGTGTCTTGGATGCCGCGGTTGCGGAGCTCGGCCAGCACGCCGGCCCAGAACTTCGCGCCTTCGGTGGTTTGGACCCAGATCCCCAGGACGTGTTTCACCCCGTCCAGGTCGATCCCCACGGCGATGTGGGCGGCCTTGTTGCGGACCTGGTGGCTGTCGCGGACCTTGACCACCAGCGCGTCGAGGTAGATGACCGGGTAGATCGGGTCCAACGGCCGGGACTGCCAGGCCTTGACCTCCTCCAGGACGGCGTCGGTGATCTTGCTGATCGTGTCGTGGGACAACTCGGTGCCGATCGTGCGGGCCAGGTGGGCCTGGATGTCCCGGATCGTCATCCCGCCCGCGTACAGGCTGATGATCATCTCAGCCAGCCCGCCGATGCGTCGCGCGGTTCAAACGTTGAGTGCCGGTCCCGGGGAATGTCCAACGGAATCGACCCGACCTCGGAATGCACGGTTTTCGGGGTCGTCCCGTTCCGCGAATTCGGCAACTGCCGACCCGCCGGGTCGCCCTTGGCGTAGCCCAGATGGGAGGTCAATTCGGCGTTCAGGCCACGTTCGAGGACGGCCTTGATCATTTCCGGGATGAAACCGCCCTCCCCGGTCAACTGCAGGTCACCGTCATCGATCCGGCCCATCAAGTCGTCCAACAGGCCAGCATCCAGCATGTCCTGGATCGCCTCACGCGCCGACTGGCGCGGCTCGGCCGGCACCCCGAACGGCCCCGACACGGTCTCGTCGTTCGTCGTCATCGTCACAGTCTCTACTCCTTCGAGTCAGGGACCCCTCCCACACAGACCATCTGACACCCTCCGCTGATGGGTTTGACTCGCTGCGCCCCAAGTACGCCGGCGGCCGGCCGCCGAAGTTCGACCCCGAGCAGCGCGCCGCGATCAAGCAGATCGCGCTCGCCAGGCCGGGTGATCACGGGTTACCGTTCTCGACGTGGAGCCTGTCGAAGCTGGCCGACTACCTGGTGGCGCAGGGGGTGGTCGAGGACATCTCCCACGAGGGCCTGCGGGTCCTGCTGCGTGAGGAGGGCGTCTCCTTTCCAGGCCGTCAAGACGTGGAAGACCAGCACTGATCCCGACTATGAGGCCAAGAAGAACCGCGTCCTGGAGCTGTACCGGATCGCCGACGGCAAACAGGCCCCCGGCCAGGGCGATCCCACGGTGGTGATCTGCATGGACGAGTTCGGGCCCCTCAACCTGCAACCCCACCCCGGCCGCCAGTGGGCGCCGGCCGCCGTCGGTGCTGGCGACCAGGCCCAGCCCCGCCGGCGGCGCCGGCGGGCCACCTACAAGCGGCCGCACGGGGTCCGGCACCTGCTGGCCGGCTATGACCTGTCCACCGACCGGCTCTACAGTCACGTTAAGCCTCAATCCACCGGTTGACGTTGTGCGTGTGTTTGTGCTTGTGGATCCCGTCTGGGATTGACGTCACGAGGGTGTGCGGGCATGCGTGATCGCCCGGTCTGTCCGGGTCTTCCACTTGGGTTTCCTT
>NZ_JACJFX010000075.1:0-3459 GCF_014164675.1 Propioniciclava sp. MC1683
AAGGAGACGACGACCTGATCCTCCGACTCGCAGGCCTCACGTAGTTATCCCGAGGATCCCCAGCCACAGCCCCCGTTGACAAGCAGCAACGGCCACGACTCGGGATAACCAGATCCTCGGGATAGTCCTTCTTATCCCGAATTCGGGATAAGAAGGACAAGGCGAGCGTCGAGAACACCGTCGGCAACATCGCCACCTGGGTGATCGCGGCGCTGCGGAACCAGACGTTCGCGACGTTGCCGGAGTTGCGGGCTGCGGTCTACGAGCGGATGACGGCGTTCAACGCGGAACCGTTCCAGAAGCGCGCCGGCTCCCGCTTGGGCGTGTTCGAGGGTGAGGAGAAGCCGCTGCTGCGGCCGCTCCCGACCGTTGCGTTCGAGATCTCCCAGTGGGTCTACGGCCGCAAGGTTCAGAAGAACGGGCATGTCGTGTTCGAGAAGAACTTCTACTCCGTCCCCTACGTGAACATCGGCCGCGCGGTCGATCTGCGAGTCACCGACAGGATGCTCGAGGTGTTCGCCGGGCAGGACAGACTGACCAGTCATCTGCTTGCCCCGGTCGGGACGGTGAACGAGTACCGCACCCACGACAGCGATCTGCCCGACGGTCCGCAGTATCGGCAGTGGGACGCCCCACGGATCCGGGAATGGGCGGCGAGGATCGGGGAGAACACCACGATCGTCGTGAACCGGATCTTCGAGTCGGTGCCCGTCGACGAGCAGGGCATCAGCGCCGCACTGGCCGTGCTCCGCATGACACGCCGGTACTCCGCCGACCGCGTCGAAGCTGCCGCCGGCGTCGCTCTCGCGTCGAGGGTGAGGTCGCCGCGCTACGCGCACCTGCGGCCCATCCTCGAGACCAGGCAAGACGACCCCGCAGGCCGTGAGGCATGGTCGACACCCGCGGCGGAGCCGGCCGGGTATGTCCGCGGCGCCGACTACTACGCCGGAGACGCCCGATGAGCCGGCTCGACTCGGAGACGAAGCGGAAGCTGCGGGAGATGGGCGTCGCGTCGCTGGTCGACGCGTTCGAGGCCCAGGACGATGCCCTCACGATCGGGGTGGTGTTTGAGGAGCGGATCAAGATCGCTGTCGACGACGCCCACGCGGCGTTCACCCACTCCAAGGTCGAGGGCCTGATCCGCCGGGCCGGGCTGCGCTACCCGAACGCGGACCTGCGACGCGTTGACATGCTCGAGCAACGCGGGCTCGACAGGGGCGTGATCGCTCAGCTCGGGACCTGCCAGTTCATCGGCAGGCAGCAGAACGTCGTTTTCCAAGGGTTCACCGGGTCCGGGAAGTCCTACCTCGGGTCCGCGTTGGCGAAGCAGGCGTGTCAGCACCGCTACCGGGCGCACTACATCCGGATGCCCGACCTCGAAGAATCCTGGGCCGCTGCACGGGACCGGCCAGCGGGGAGAGAGAAGTGGCTGCGAAAGTACGCCGCGTTCACGCTCCTCGTGATCGACGAATGGCTCCTCGACCCACCCACCGACGACGTCCGGTCCATGCTGCTCGAGCTCCTCGAACGGCGCTACGACGCCACCTCGACGGTGTTCTGCACCCAGTACGCGAAGAAGGACTGGCACCAACGCCTCGGCTCCGGCGTCCACGCCGACGCGATCATGGACCGCATCGTCCACAACACCGTCTGGATCGAAACCGGCGACGTCAACATGCGCGAACACACCGCCACGAACAGCTGAACCGGGCCGGTGGGCGCTGCTCCGCGAGGGGCGGTGCTCACCGGCAATATCGGCTGGTGCCGAACCGCAATATCCGGTGGTGCTCAATCGCAATATTCAGTGGTGCTCAACGGTCCGAATACTCAGTCAGACGTCCGGATCTGCCGCGGACCGCGCGGTCGCGCGTGGCGACCTACTCGCAGTTTGGCGGGCGCTCGGTACTCGCAGAATCGCTGGCGTGAGCGGGAGATGATTCGCACATACGGCCCGCCCGGACAAGCATGGTGTCCGGGCGGGGCGAAATTGCGAAACCTCACACGATTCTGCGAAACGATGAGAAATCTGGGCCGTTCTGGGCGGATTCTGCGAAACCTCTGGGTGGCAGCGACCTCTCTGGCCAAGGCCCGGCACCAGATCTGCCGATGGGCGTGTGCTCATCAACTGCCCAGAGTCGGTCGTCGACCTCGGAGGGCGTGACCTCACCCACATGCCGATGTGCGTGTCCTCACCCACAGACCGCCCAGATGGCTGGCGCCTCCCGCGGTCGGCTGTTCGTCCAATGTCCGGCACCTGCCAGCGCACAGGTGCGCGGATCACGAGGAACTGCCAGACGCTCCATGAGGGCAACCTGGCCCAGCGCGGTTCTCAGCTGGCGAGAGATAGGGCAAGATGAATGTTTATGGCGAAATACGCATACAGGCACCGATTTACTTTGGCGGATCCAAGCCTTCCTTACGCCGAGCACGAGGTGGAATTGGTGCTGGCTAGCGGGGAGTTAGTTACCCTCAGGACGCGGGAGGATAAGCCAATCAGAGAGTCGCGCGAGCTCGTGATCGTGCGCGGCGGGTACGTCGATCCCGCCGTCGCCCGGGAGGCGGGAGTGGGAGCGCGGGCAGCTCTTGAGCGAGCCTTCGCCCTCTGCCGGGTAGCGGCCGACTTTGGAGATCTGTCACTTGGTGGCGGTGGGCCTTCTAAGTACCTTCAAGACGAAGTGCTTGAAGAGATTGGCGTCCGAATACTTGCAGATGCGCCACATCTCATGGTGATTGAAGAATCGGACATCAAGACCGCCTTCATGGGAGTGTCAGCACACGTCTACGCTCCAGCGAATCAGTCCTTATTAGAGGCAGCCTTGTTGCACTCTTCGACTGCAGGCCCCGTCAATCCTCGGAGACAGGTTGCCTACGGCCTGTTCTCAACCTCGCACACGGCCGCTAACCCAGAGGTTCGACTCCTGTTGTTGGTCATGGCTATTGAAGTATTGGCTGACGACGTCCCGAGGACGACAGCCGAACGTGCGGTTATTGACTCAGCTCTTTCCCTGGTGGAAGGAAATGCCGGCTTGACTCCAGAACAGAAGAACTCACTTCGAGGGGTCCTTCAGCATGCTAAGAATCAATCCGTGAGTGCCACTGGACAACGTCTTGTTGCGGGCATGCATGGAAGGCTCTATGGCGGGACCTCACCAGTCGCACTTTTCAAGAAGGCGTATAGAGTGAGGAGTGACCTCGTCCACGGGAATATGCCAAGACCAGAGCCCGCCGCGGTTTCCGCGATTGCCGCGCCCTTGGAACTCTTGGTAGCTCACATCATCGCCGGCCCGGACTTGGTAAGTGATGTGCTCGGGGCCACCGAGGTCTGAGCTGAGCCCTGATCCACCGGCGTTGGTTGGCGGTGTGGGTGTGGCGTAGGACGAGGAGACCCTTCTGAGCAGGGAGGATGGTGATTGCTGAAGTCGCCGTCTGCCACCCAGAAGGGTCACCTCGTAAGTGAAA
>NZ_JACJFX010000076.1:0-3457 GCF_014164675.1 Propioniciclava sp. MC1683
GAAGGACTATCCCGAGGATCTGGTTATCCCGAGTCGTGGCCGTTGCTGCTTGTCAACGGGGGCTGTGGCTGGGGATCCTCGGGATAATCACGCTCCTGGCGTTCCAGTCGTAGGTTGCTCGTCTCTGCTGGGTTTTCGCTTGGAGGTGATCGGACATGGGTGTCTTTGTTGGCGAGGTGATCGCGCGGGCCGACGCGGCGGTCAGCGCTTTGGGGCATGCGCCCTCAACGTTGTGGCAGTACCGGTGGGCGTGGTCCCGGGTCGAGGTGTTCTGCGGCGAGCCTGACGTTGTTGAACTGACCGACGAGGTGGTGGCCGGGTTCCTGCGGTGGGTGGCTGCCGAGCACGCTGAGGGCCGCATCAAGGAGTGGAAACGCAAGCTGCTCCGCAAGGGCATGTTGGTGTTGTCGGAAGTGGCCTCGACCGGCACGTACACGTGGAAAGTGACTCGAGGACGGCACCGCAATGAGGGCCTGACTACGGAGTTCCGTCCGGTACAGGAACAGTTCGAGCAGTGGCTGACCGGCCAGGGACTGGCACCGGCCACGACGGCCCTATACGCGACGGTCAGCCGGAAGGTCCTGGCCTGGCTGCCGGAGCGCGGAGTGGTCGATGTGCGGCGGGTGTCCGCGGGGGACGTGTCGGCGGCGGTGGCCTTCCTCGGCGTCAGCTACTCACCGGGCAGTATGCGGACCGTGTTGACCGCTTTGCGGGTGTGGTGCCGGTTCCTTGAGGACACCGGCCGGTCCGCGCGGCTGTCGCCGGCGGTGCCGGCGGCGAACTGCAGGCGTGTGCGGACGCTGGTGGTGTTGTCGGCTGACGACGTGGAGTTGGTGGTGGCTTCCCCCGATCCGGCCACACCGGTAGGGCGCCGGAACCGGGCGATGCTCTTACTGGCGGCCAGGACGGGGCTGCGTCCCAGCGATGTCGCCGGTCTTCGGCTGGCAGACATCGATTGGCGCCAAGCGATGATCACGGTGACCCAGCACAAGACCGGGACGGTGGTGGTGCTGCCGCTGCTGGCCGACGTCGGCGCGGCGCTCACCGACTATCTCCTGTCCGACCGACCGGCTCACGCGCTCGACGATCACGTGTTCCTGCGTTCCCAGGCCCCGCACGTCAGCTTGGGCTGCTCCGACCTGTATCACGTGGCGGCGGGCGCGTTCGCCCGCGCCCAGACGGTCAACACCAGTGGTACGGGGCGAGGGATGCGGGTGCTGCGGGCGTCGTTGGCGACCGGCATGCTCCAGCAAGACGTGCCCCTGCCGGTGATCAGTGGTGCGTTGGGTCATCGCGGAATCGACTCGGCCAAGCACTATCTGGCAGGCGACGAGGCCCGGATGCGGCAGTGCTGCCTGGACTTCACTGGGATCGAACCGAACCGGGCACGGCCATGACCGGGCTGGTCAGCGGCCTGGCCGGCCACATCGACGGCCTGCTCGAAGTCAAGCACGCGCTCGGGTACCCGTACACGACCTCGGAGCGACACCTGCGCGCGTTCGACGCGATGTGCGCCACCGAGTACCCGGGACAGGCCACGTTGAGCCGGCACATGGCGATGCGCTGGGCCACCAGCCGTCCCGGCGAGCACGTCAACGGGCAGCTGCGACGCATCACCCCGGTCCGGCAGTTGGCCAAACACATGGCTGGGCTCGGGGTGGACGCCTATCTGATCCCGCCGGGCATCCCAGGCAAGCAGGTCCGTTACCGTCCGCACTTGTACACCCACGCAGAACTGCGGGCGATCTTCGACGCCGCCGACCAGATCGTGGCGACCCCTTACGGCGGGTGCCGGCATCTGATCATCCCGGTGGTCTTCCGGATGATCTACTGCCTGGGTCTGCGCCCCGGCGAGGCCCGCCGACTCCACCGCAATGACGTCGACCTGACCAAGGGCACCGTCCAGATCCGCGAATCGAAAGGACACAAGGACCGGGTGGTGTACCTGTCGGCCGACCTGCACGACTACTGCCGCCGCTACGACGCCACGATCCGCGCGCACCACCCGAACCGGGTCGCGTTCTTCCCGAACCAGAGCGGTGGCTTCTACAGTGCGTGCACCCTGGACCACTGGTTCGGTCAACTCCTGGCTGTCGCCGAGGTGACCGGTACAACCGGCGCGGGCTCGCCACCGCGGGTCTACGACTTGCGGCATGCGCATGTGATGGAAACGGTCAACCGGTGGGTGCGTGCGGGCCGCGACCCGCAGGCGCTGGTGATGTACCTGAGCCTGCACCTGGGGCACAGCAACCCCGAGGACACCTGGTACTACTTCCACCTGACCCCCGATTTCCATGCCGACCTGCGCCAGGTGGCCAACATCAGTATCGAGTCGGTCCTGCCCGAGGCCTCCCATGCACACGGATGACTTCTTCCGGCTCGTGCGTTCCTGGCTGACCGTCTACCTGCCGCGCTCACGTCGGCTCAGCGCCCATACCATCCGCTCGTACAAGACGGCGCTGACCATGCTGCTGGCCTACCTGCACGAAACCCGCGGGCTGGACCTGACCGCGGTCAGCTTCGAAGCCATCGACCACGCGACGATCCGGGGGTTCACCACCTGGCTGACCGACGACCGACACGTCAGCCCCGCCTCGGCCAACCAGCGTCTGGCAGCGATCAAGTCGTTCCTGTCGTTCTGCGCCGCAGAAGACCCGGCACTGGTCGCGGTCTGGCTGGACATCAAACAAGTCCGGCCCGCCCGGGTACCGGCCCGCGCCCCGGACGCGCTGAGCATGCCCGCCGTCGAGGCACTGATCCGCGCTCCGGGCCAGCGCACCCGCCAGGGCCTCCGTGACACCACCATCTTCTTGCTATTGTTCGACGCCGCCGCCCGGATCCAGGAAGTCCTCGACCTGACCCTCGCCGACCTCGACACCACCAGCGGGCACGGCCGGGTCATCCTGACTGGCAAGGGCCACAAGACCCGGACGATCCCGATCATGGACAAGACCTGCCGTCACCTTGACCAGTACCTCGACGCGTTCCACATCGGCACACCAGAGCCGGGAACGCTGCTGTTCTACACGGTCCGGGCCGGCCGTCACCAGCCGATGAGCCAAGACAACATCAACTACCTGCTGAACAAATACGCGGCAGCCGCCCGGCCGGGTTGCCCGGATGTCCCCCGACGGGTCCATGCCCACCAGTTGCGCCACGCGCGGGCCATGCAGATGCTGCGAGCTGGCGTACCCCTGCCGCACATCAAGGAGTTTCTCGGCCACGTCAACATCACCACCACCAGCGTCTACGCCACGGCCGACAACCAGATGGTGCGCGACGCGATCCAGAAAGCCGCCGGCGCCACCCCCGAACTCGCGCCCCTCTGGAAAGGAGACGACGACCTGATCCTCCGACTCGCAGGCCTCACGTAGTTATCCCGAGGATCCCCAGCCACAGCCCCCGTTGACAAGCAGCAACGGCCACGACTCGGGATAACCAGATCCTCGGGATAGTC
>NZ_JACJFX010000077.1:0-3278 GCF_014164675.1 Propioniciclava sp. MC1683
CGACGACCCCGCTGTCGCACTCAACTGCGCTGACTCACACTCGCGGCTCGACAGCCGCGGCGGCGTCCCACCCGCCACCCACGTCCAACCCGCCGTCAGATAGACGCCTTGTTCAGCAGGCTCCTAGAAGTTGATCATGTGGCCGACGGCGCCCTCGACGGCCTCCTTGAGGGCCTCCGAGAGGGTCGGGTGCGCGTGGATGGCGCGACCGACCTCGTGCGCGGTCAGGTCCCACATCTGGGCCAGGACCAGCTCGGGCAGCAGCTCGGTCACGTCGGGGCCGATCATGTGGGCGCCCACGATCTCGCCGTGCTCGGCGTCGGTGACGACCTTGACGAAGCCGGTGGCGTCGCCCAGGCCCCACGCCTTGCCGTTGGCCGAGAACGGGAACTTGCCGACCTTGACGTCGAAGCCCTTCTCCTTGGCCTGCTCCTCGGTGTAGCCGAACGAGGCGACCTGGGGCTGGCAGTAGGTGGCGCGCGGGATCATGTCGTAGTTGATCGGCATGGTCTCGGCACCCGCGAGGGTCTCGGCGGCGACGACGCCCTGCGCCTCGGCGGTGTGGGCCAGCATGAGCTTGCCGGTGCAGTCGCCGATGGCGTACAGGCCGGGCACGTTCGTGCGCATGTAGTCGTCGATCACGATGGCGCCGCGGTCGGTGGCCACGCCGGTGTTCTCCAGGCCGTAGCCCTCCAGACGCGGGGCGAAGCCCATGGCCTGCAGCATCTTGTCGGCCTCGAGCACGGTCGCCTCGCCGCCCTTGGCGGGCT
This sequence comes from Propioniciclava sp. MC1683, assembly GCF_014164675.1. NCBI lineage: Bacteria > Bacillati > Actinomycetota > Actinomycetes > Propionibacteriales > Propionibacteriaceae > Propioniciclava > Propioniciclava sp. MC1683. The sequence goes on from NZ_JACJFX010000077.1 coordinate 771, forward strand.
CGACGGTGACGCGGACGCCGGAGCCGGTGTCCTCGACCGAGGTGACGGCGGTGCCGGTCAGGACCTTGATGCCGAGCTTCTTGTAGGCCTTGGCCAGCTCGGCCGAGACCTCCTTGTCCTCGTTCGGGACCATCCGGTCGAGGTACTCGACGATCGTGACGTCGACGCCGTAGGAGTTGAGCACGTAGGCGAACTCGGTGCCGATGGCGCCCGAGCCGCCGATGATGACCGACTTCGGCAGGTTGTCGGCGAGGATCTGCTCCTTGTAGGAGATGACGTTCTCGCTCCACTGGGTGCCGCGCAGCAGCTTGGTGGTGGCGCCGGCGGCGATGATGCAGTCGTCGAACGTGACGGTCTCGGTGGCGCCGTCGTTGGTGGCGACCTCGATCGTCTTGGCGTCCTTGAACGTGCCCCAGCCGTGGATCTCCTGGATCTTGTTCTTCTTCATCAGGTAGTGGATGCCGCCGATCATGCGCTCCGACACCTTGCGCGAGCGCGTGAAGGCGACCCCGTAGTCGACGGAGATGTCCCCGCTGATGCCAAAGGCCTTCGCCTCCTTGGTGACGATGTGCGCCAGCTCGGCGTTGCGCAGCAGGGACTTGGTCGGGATGCAGCCCACGTTCAGGCAGACACCGCCCCAGTACTCCTTCTCGATGATGGCAACCTTCTTGCCCAGCTGGGCGGCGCGGATGGCGGCGACGTAGCCGCCGGGGCCCGCTCCAAGGACAACGACGTCGAAGTGAGAGCTCATGCGGCCACTCTATTACCGACCGCGGCACCGCGGAGAACGGGTCCGTCCTCGTCCCGATTGAGGGCTAGACTCGATCAGCGTGACCCAGAACAACTCCGCGAGCATCGGTCGGCTGATCCGTGACGCGCGCATGCAGCGAGGCCTCTCCCCCGAGCAGGTGGCCGCGGCGCTCGACCTGGACCCGTCCGACCTGCGCGCGATCGAGACCGGCGCCCGCGAGCTCGACCTCGAGAACGTCACGCGGATCGCCACGACCCTGCAGGACCCGGCGCTCGCGCCGACGGTGCGCACGATGCACCTGCGGATCAAGGGTCCCACCAAGCTGGCCGGCGCCATCGACGTGCGCTCCTCCAAGAACGCCGCCGTCTCCCTGCTGTGCGCCTCGCTGCTCAACCGCGGCCGCACGGTGCTGGAGGGCGTGGCCCAGATCGAGGAGGTCAACCGGATCCTCGAGGTGCTGGAGTCCATCGGGGTCCAGGTGACCTGGTCGGACGACAAGTCCGAGCTGGAGCTCGTCCGCCCCGACGTGCTCGACCTGGCGGGCATGGACATCGAGGCCGCGCGCCGCACCCGCTCGGTGATCATGTTCCTCGGCCCCTTGCTGCACCTCCTGTCCGAGTTCCAGCTCCCCTACGCCGGGGGCTGCAACCTCGGCACGCGCACTGTCACCCCGCACCTGCAGGCCCTGCAGCCCTTCGGCCTGGACGTGCAGGCCACCGAGGGTTACTACCAGGCGCACGTGCGCGAGGGGGACGCCGGGGTGCGCCACATCACGCTCACCGAGCGCGGCGACACCGTCACCGAGAACGTGCTCATGGCCGCGGCGCTCCACCCCGGCCTGACCGTCATCCGCAACGCCTCGCCCAACTACATGGTCCAGGACCTGTGCTTCTTCCTGCAGGCCCTCGGCGTCACCATCGAGGGCATCGGCTCGACGACGCTGAACGTCACCGGCCTGGAGGAGATCGCCACGGACGTGCGCGTGGCGCCGTCGGAGGACCCGATCGAGGCCATGAGCCTGATCACGGCGGCCGTCGTCACGAAGTCCCAGATCACCGTCCGACGGGCCCCGATCGAATTCCTCGAGATCGAGCTGGCGATCCTGGCCGACATGGGCCTCACGTTCGACCTGTCCGAGGAGTACAGGGCCGTCAACGGCAAGACCCGTCTGGTCGACATCACGGTGTACCCCTCCGAGTTGCACGCGGCGGTCGACAAGATCCACCCCATGCCGTTCCCGGGGCTCAACATCGACAACCTGCCGTTCTTCGCGGTCATCGCCGCCGAGGCGGAGGGTCGCACGCTGATCCACGACTGGGTCTACGAGAACCGGGCCATCCACCTGCTCGAGCTCAACAAGTTGGGCGCCGACACGCAGCTGCTCGACCCGCACCGCCTGGTCGTGAACGGGCCGACGCGCTGGCGCAGCCAGGAGCTCATCTGCCCGCCGGCGCTGCGCCCCGCGGTGTGCCTGCTCCTGGCCTCGATGGCCGCCCGCGGCATCACCGTCCTGCGCGACGTCTACGTGATCAACCGCGGCTACGAGGACATCGCGAACCGGCTGAACAAGCTCGGCGCCGACATCCAGGTGTTCTTCGACTGATATGTAGGCCCTTTTGTCAAGGGGGCGTGACGAAGTGGCGTCCTCCTGGTTGGGGGACGCCACTTCGCTTTTGGCACGGTGCTTGGTGACGTTCGGCGTGGTCGTCGACGCGGATGGTCAGACTGACATGCGCGGGTTGGTTACCGCTTGACGG
>NZ_JACJFX010000078.1:0-3118 GCF_014164675.1 Propioniciclava sp. MC1683
AGATCGCCCGTCGCAAGGCCAAGGGCAGCCGCGGCGGTCGCCCACCTGCCTTCGATCCCACCATCTACAAGGGCAGGAACGTGGTGGAACGCTTCTTCAACCGGATCAAGGAGTTCCGCGCCATCGCCACCCGCTACGACAAACTCGCTCGCAACTACCGCGCCGGCCTCGTCCTGGCCAGCACCATCATCTGCCTACGAGACCAGTTACGCGACACGCCCTAGCCGGCCTTGCCGGCAGGGTGCCCGGCGTCCTGGCAGGCGCCGACATCGAACAGGGGCTGGCGTTCCTCGATGTCGACGACACCATCCGGGAGGTCCACGGGTACCGCAAGCAGGGCGCCGGCTACGGGTACACGAGGGTGCGGGGATTGAACATCCAAATTGCTGCCCTGTCGACCCCGTTGGCAGGCCCGGTGATCGCCCGCGCCCGGCTCCGCAAGGGCAACACCGGCTCCGCGCGGGGGGCCGGCAGGATGGTGGCCCAAGCCGTCACCACCGCCCGTGCTGCTGGCGTGCGGGGTCGGATCCTGTGCCGGGCGGACTCGGCGTACTACGGGTGGGCGTTCGTGGGGGCCGCGCTGCGAGCGAACGCGTGGTTCTCGGTCACCGCCCGGATGACCAAGACCGTCACCCGAGCAATCGCCGGCCTGGCCGAGGACGCCTGGCAGACCATCAAGTACCCCCACGCCGTCTGGGAGGAAGCCGAACAACGCTGGATCTCGGATGCGGAGGTTGCCGAAGTCGAGTTCGTGGCGTTCACCGGCCGACGCCAGCACCAGCACGTGCCCTGCCGGCTGGTCGTGCGCCGGGTCAAACGGATCCAGCCGCTCGCCTCCGATGGCAGTGAGCAGGGGGAACTGTTCGCCGCCTACCGGCACCACGCGTTCATCACCAATTCCTCTTTCACTACGGTCGAGGCCGATCAGCTCCACCGCGACCATGCGATCGTGGAACAGGTCATCGCCGAACTCAAGGACGGCCCCCTGGCCCACCTGCCGTCGGGGAAGTACGCCGCCAACGCCGCCTGGGTGAGCCTGGCGGTGATCGGGTTCAACATCGCCCGAGCCGCCGCGGTCGCCGCCGGCCTGGCCAAGGCCCGATGGGCCACCCTGCGCCGTCAGATCATCCAGGTCCCGGCACGGATCGCCGCCACCGGTCGACGACTCGTCCTGCACCTACCCACACACTGGCCCTGGGCCCACGCCTGGAGAGCGCTCCACGCCCGCGCGACCAGCCCACCCCAGCCGGTCACTCCCTGACCACCCAGCCCCAGCAGGCGCAACCAAGGACCCCCAGTGGAGAAGCCGGACAGACCGGCAGGACCACCACGCCCACACCCGAAACGCCGTCAACAACGACGCGAACCATCCCCAAGAATCACAGTCGGTGGATCAGGGTTGAGAGGTCGCGCCAGGTGGAGGTCACGCTGGCCACGAGCAGGCCGACGCCGATCACCAACGCGACCAGCCAGCTGAACTCGGCCACGACGTCGGTGAGGAACAGCATCGCGAGCACGAGCACCGCCATCAGCGCGACGCCCAACAGGCCCGCCACGGAGTACTTCACCTTCGCGAGCCAGGGCAGCACCCGGCGGGGGAGTGCCATGACGACGCTGGTCAGGCCGAGGACGACGGCGAGGGCCACGACGTCGCCGATGGTGACGGTGAACGGCGTCCGGGTCACCCAGTCGTCGACGGCGCGGGGCACGATGAGGAGCCCAAGCAGGCCCATGAGCACGCCGACGAGGAACGACGCCCCGAACCCTGATCCGGCGGCGGGCTCGGGCACGAGGGTCGTGGCGTAGGTCGTCGGGTCGCCGAAGGCCTCCTCGGCGGACTCACCGGATTCGGCGCAGTGGGCGTCGACGGTCGCGAGGGCGTCTCCGATCTGCTCGCCCGAGGCGTCCTGCGTCCGCATGGCGATGATGAAGTCCTCGCGCCAGTCCTTGCTGATGTGGGGCGTGGAGATGTCGGGCATGTCAGGCCTTCCTGGGATCGATGAGGGGGTCGGTGAGCAGACGGGTGGTGTCGGTGAACTGGGCCCAGCGGGCGGCGACCGCCGAGGCCTCGCTGCGGCCGGCGTCGGTGAGGGCGTAGTACTTGCGTCCGGGGCCACCGTCGCCGGGGCGCCACTCGACCTCGACCCACCCGGCTTCCTCGAAGCGCCCGAGGAGGGGGTAGAGCGTGCCGCCCTTGACGGTCCCGAGCCCGGCGGCGGCGAGGCGCGTGGCGATCTCGTAGCCGTACGTGGGTCCGTCCGACAGGATGCGAAGAACGCAAGCCCCCAGCACGCCGCGCAGCCACTCGCTGGGCCAGGCGATGTCAGTTTCCATATCTAGATCGCATGTCTGACTAGTAAGGCTGTCAATCTACTTCGTGGGCGCGTGAGTTGGCGGTGCGCCTGCTCGCGCACGCAGAACGCGCGCCCGTCGCGATGATGAGCGCGTCAGCTCCGGCCAGCCCCTCGGGGGTGAGCTGGCGAGCATCCGCACCTCGACTCCCTCCTTGGCGAGCGTCTTGCCCATGGCGATCGCGGCCTCGCGCATCTCTGCCTTGCGGGGAGCCATGCCCGCGAGCAGGAACTGACCGCCCAGCTCGTGTGTCTTCGCCGCTGCTCGTCTCTTGCGGCGGCTTCTCGGGTCGACGGTGCAGGGGGCGGTGCGATGTGCAGGTCGTTACCCTTCGACAAGCTCAGGGGACAGGGCGACAAGCTCAGGGATCGAGGGATACCGCTCGTCCGTCGCGGCGGCTACTCGGGGGGACGTTCGACACGCTCACGGAGCGGGGGGACCATGGCCGTTCGCCCGGTCCTGTAGTCGTAACGGACCGAGGGGCCGCTCCGCCGCACGAGGCCGTCGAGCATCAGCAACAACGCCGATGGAACCTACTCGGTCGGCCCCTACCGGGTGCACGTGTCCACCCGCGGCAACGATCAGGTGAGAGAGGTGACCATCCTCGACTGATATGTAGGCCCTTTTGTCAAGGGGGCGTGACGAAGTGGCGTCCTCCTGGTTGGGGGACGCCACTTCGCTTTTGGCACGGTGCTTGGTGACGTTCGGCGTGGTCGTCGACGCGGATGGTCAGACTGACATGCGCGGGTTGGTTACCGCTTGACGG
>NZ_JACJFX010000079.1:0-2665 GCF_014164675.1 Propioniciclava sp. MC1683
TGGTCGTCTCGCCACGCACGAGCTGGAGGAAGATCTCGTACTTCACCGACGGCGCCAACAACTTCTTCGCGCGCCGCGTAGGGCTCGCCGGGCTCGCCCCGGCATCCTTGTTCGTCGAGGACATCGAAACTCACTCTCGGGTCAGCCAGACCCCCACAGTGTGGTCTGATTCAAACCCCGAAATGCGACACGATCCCTGACGCAAGACAGAATCCTTCTTCGCCCTGCTCCAGAAGAACGTCTTGAACCGGCAACGCTGGCACACCCGCCACGACCTCCGGATCGCCATCGTCACCTGGACCGAACGCACCTACCACCGCCGCCGACGCCAGCAACGCCTCGGCCGATTGACCCCCATCGAGTTCGAGACCATCATGACCACACCGGCCGACCAAGCCGCCTAACCCAACCTGTCACCAAAACGTGCAGCAGTCCCGTCCGGCTCACCGAACACGGTGAACAGGTTGCCGGCACCCGTCTTCTTGAGTACCTCACCCATCAGCAGGTCGACGTTCATGCGGACCAGCAACACCTTTTACCTTGCCCAGTTGCCGTTCGCCCGCCACTTGGGCGAACCTCGGCACCCTCACTGCACCAGCGATGAGCTGAGCTGAGTTGCCTGACGTGACGCCTCGAACACTTACTCGTCGCGTCCGGCCTCGGGGGTCTGTCGTTGAACCCGATTGTTTGTTCCCCGGATCTCGCGCCTCCGGGCCACCAACGCCTTGACCCATCAGCGCTCACTCCGCGGAGACCGCGGTGAGAACCGAGCCTCCACCACGCGGCCGCGATCCTTCTTCGGCGTCAAGAGAGTCAGAACGATGTCTCGAACTGTTCGTAGAGCGATCCCGACCACGATCAACCACCAAGCGGCATCCCCGGCCTCCAGCGCCGCCTTGATCTCCTCGACCACGATCATCACCTCCATGTCCATCGTTGCCGACCAGTGACCGGAGGGATCAACCACTTCACACCATGTGCAAGGCTGTGAAGGTGGCCCCCACACACGACCGACATCAGCTATTGGGATGGGTCGCGCGCAGTCACAGACTGTTCGCCGTTGACGCAGCGAGACGCACACTGGACGGCCTCACCCAAGGAAGTCGCTCACCGATCGCGCCATCAATGGCATCCATGCTGGAGCGTGGATCGCGTCGCTGGAACGCATCGCTATTGCGCACATATCAGGACGCACTGGGGCCAGCAGCCGAGAACTTGGTTCGCGCCTACTCCGAGTTCAAGACTGATCCCGCCTCAGGCCTGCTGTTACCTCAAGACGCTGCGGACACTCTGGATCGGTTGACTTCACCCTCGGACAGACTTCCAGAGGCAACCCAAATCATAGACGTAGTCAAATGGGTCACGACTCGTCGCGACCCGCTCGGGCGTTCCTCATGGGAGACGCTCGTGAGTCGTGTGGTCGACCAAGCGTGCGACCGAAAGGGTGACATCGGGCAAGCATCTGATGCGGCTCTCGCGTGCTTAGCCATCCACCCGGTTGCCGGTCGGGCATTCGCCGAGTACGCACTTCAGCTGGCCACAGAAGTGGGCCACCCGAAGTCATTTGTGCCGCTCATCGCGCAGCAGCAAGCCAAGGCTCCCGTCCACCTCGGCCGTCTTGTGACCGAACTGGAGAGCCCTAGTAACCGCTGGCTGCTGAGAGAAAACCTCAATCTGGCGGCGGCGAAGCTCTCTGACCCACAAGCACAGTGGACCGCGCGCCTGCGTCGGCGAACCGCGCATGCAGCGATGTCCTGGCTCACCGAGGAGGCCAGCGAACACGAGATCAAGCGCGCAGCCGCCCACGTGCTGCGGATCCTTGGGTTGGGGTCCTCACCTTCGGTGAGCCGAATCCGCCTCGCAGACGAGGTTCGAGGTCTCTCGCAGGGGATCGACCGGCCCGTCATGCACACCTTGGTGCAACGAAATGCCGCCGCTGTCATCAGCCACCTCAGCGCCATTAGGAGTGTCGAGCTGAATATTGAGGACCCAATACTCATCGACCTCTTAGCCTCGGCCATCATCGGGGGAAATGATCAGGAACGCCGCGAGTCCACCCACTGGCTGTACCACAGCGCCTACAGACCCGCCCTTGCTCATCAAGCAACTGTGGTGATCCGATCCAGAACAGGAATCGACCGCGATAGAGGTGCCCTTCATTCGTGGGTGAGACTTCTTGGCAAGCTGGGCTCCAGCACGGACGACGCCGATACCATCTCAGCGGTTCTTCAAACTCCCGGGACCTCTACTGCCACGGCCGAGACGGCCGCTTGGGCGTTGTGTGACCTCGCCTCGTCAGCTCTACCCAGATCTCTCGGCCCACCGCCTCCGATCGTGGCTCGACAGCAGCACAAGGCCATCCGGCCGACGCTCCAACGGGCACTCGTGAGCACTTTGGGACGGGGCGGCGACTGGGATGGCCTGCGGGCCCTGACGCACCTCAGCGCCGACGCCGAAGCCGAACGCCGCTGGTGGCTCACTCGCAGGGGGTCCACACCAGCTCCTTAGCCTCATCAGCACCACCCTCAGGTAAAGCGAGAGCAATGATCAGAACCTGTGGATGGCTCTCGGCGAGGTGACGTGAAACGGGCGTACCTCCCGAGCAAGATCGAAGCCCATGCAAGTTCTGATCAGGGTCGGCGTTGGCGCGCCGGCTCGGGAAGGT
>NZ_JACJFX010000080.1:0-2432 GCF_014164675.1 Propioniciclava sp. MC1683
CAGATCGTGACGAACTGGAAACAAGCTCTGGCCCAACTCGCCCTCGTCTACCCCGAACGCATCAACCGCTACCTCTAGATTCGAACAACAACAAGAGGATCCCTTACACAGAAATCTTGACAAGCTCCGCCATGCTGATGGCCCGGGCCGACGCGGTCGGGCTCATCGACTGGTCGGTGAACGTGGACTCCACGATCAACCGCGCCCACCAGCACGGCACCAACCTGCCCCGGGACACAGGGGGCCCCACCGAACTACACGAATCTGCGGCTGGAGCCGCTTGACCACGGCATCGGGCGTTCTCGGGGCGGGTTGACCAGCAAGATCCACCACCTCGTCGATGGCCGGGGAGCGCCGATGGTCGTGGTCGTCTCGGCCGGCCAGTCCGGGGACTCGCCCATGCTGCCGGTCCTACTGGACCACTTGTCGGTGCCCCGGATCGGGTCGGGCCGGCCCCGCACGACCCCAGACCGGCTACGCGGCGACAAGGCCTACTCCTCCCGCGGCCACCGCTCCCTGCTCCGGGCCCGCGGAATCATCGCCACCATCCCCGAACCAGCCGACCAAGTGGCCAACCGGAAACGCCGCGGCAGTGCCGGGGGCCGACCACCCGCCTTCGACCCCGACGACTACAAGAACCGCAACCACGTCGAACGCTCCTTCAACCACGGCAAGCAATGGCGCGGCTTCGCCACTCGCTACGACAAACTCGGCATCGTCTACCGCGGCGCCGCCGTCCTCAACGCCATCATCCGATGTGAGGTTCCCCCCGGGCCGTGGAGGCATCGACAATGAGGATCGAGATGCCAGAGAAGCGAAAGAAGTACGACCGGGAGTTCCGTGAGGGTGCTGTCCGGATCGTTGAAGAGACCAAGAAGCCGATCGCGCAGGTCGCGCGTGATCTTGGGGTGAACGAGGGCACGTTGGGGAACTGGGTGAACCGTGCCCGGGAAACCCGAGAAGGCCGTGACGGGCTGTCCACCGACGACTTCGAGGAGCTGAAGCGGCTCCGTGCTGAGAACGCGGAGCTGCGGATGGAGCGTGATGTCCTCAAGCGATCCGTGGTCCTGTGGGTGAAGGAGGCGACGAAGTGAGCGTGGCCCGCTTCATTGCCGACCAGAGGACCAACCATCAGGTGCCACACACGATCACCTGCCTCCTGCTGGGGGTGAGTCTGGCCTGGTTCTACAAGTGGCTGGCCCGGGCGACGGGTCCGTCAGCAGCCAGTGGCCTGCACACGGACCGGGACCGTCGTCGGGACACGATCGACCGGGCCGTGAAGGTCATGTTCACCCAGAAGCGTGGCCTGCACGGGTCACCCAGGCTGCATGCCGATCTGATCGAGGACGGCTGGCAGGTGAGTGAGAAGACCATCGCCGACTCGATGCGACGTCAAGGCCTCGTTGCGAGGAGAATCAAGCGCCGTAACGGGCTTACACGGCAGGACAAGACGGCCCCGAAGTTCCCGGACCTGCTGAAGCGGAACTTCACCGCCGAGCAGCCCAACACCCGGTGGGTAGGCGATATGACCGAGATCCCCACCGCCGGCGGGAAACTCTATGTGGCGACCGTGATCGACCTCTACTCGCGCCGGCTGCTCGGCGCGGCGACCGGCCTACACCCCGATGCTGAACTGGCCTGTGCAGCGCTCAAGATGGCCATAGCGGCTCGGGGCGGCGTGGATGCGGTCAACGGCCCCGGTTGGCGCACCGACGAGTCCCAGCGGGTCATCTTCCACACCGACCGAGGCTCGACCTACACGGCGAAGGCGTTCACCAAGCTGTGTCGAGTGCTGGGGGTCCGGCAGTCGATGGGCCGGGTCGGTTCGTGTTTCGACAATGCCGCTGCTGAGGCGTTCTTCAGCTCGCTGGAATGGGAGGTCCTCTCACGCCACGAGTTCGACTCCACTCGCCAAGCCCAAGCCGTTGTGCTGGACTGGTGCTACGGGTTCTACAACCACACGCGCCGACACAGCACGATTGGCATGATGAGCCCCATCAACTACGAGAACAGCACGGCGCCCGACCGGGCAGCCGCATAAGAAAGCCCTCCACGATTCGGGGGGAACCACAATGGCTCCAACGGTTACGAGACACGCCCTAGTGCGCTCCTCGTCAACGCAGTGTTGGGGTGCTCGCTCCCCAATACCCTTTGCTGGTCGGCCAACAGCTGCTCGTACAGCGCCCGAGCACCCCCGAGGTCGCCCATATCGCGCATCAGCCCGGCCAAGTTGTAGCGCGTCGCCAAGGTGTTGGGGTGCTCGCTCCCCAATACCCTTTGCTGGTCGGCCAACAGCTGCTCGTACTGAACCGCCTCAGGTTCTCTGCCGCTTCTATGCGGGGAGAGAACTCTGGTGTGAGGTCTCGTAGTAGGCAGCCTCGAACTCGTCGGGGCTGACCATTCCGAGGCTACCGTGGAGCCTGCGGTGGTTG
>NZ_JACJFX010000081.1:0-2234 GCF_014164675.1 Propioniciclava sp. MC1683
AGCTAAGCCTTGCAGCGCCGATGGTACTGCACCCGAGGGGGTGTGGGAGAGTAGGACACCGCCGAACACACCCCCCAAAAGGGGGTGACCCAAGAAGGGCCCACACCACCAGGTGCGGGCCCTTCTTCCATTTCCGGCGAGAAATGAATCCCTAGGACAGCTGGTTGCCGGCTCATCAGTCCTGAGTTGGGTCACCGTTCGGCGATTCTTGCATAGGTAGGGGCCGTGACTTGCGGTGATGCCGTGGCTTGGTGCTTCGTTTAGGCACTAAGCGGGACTCTAGGATCGGGGCATGGCGTGGATTGGGCGGGTGCGGACGGCCTCGGGGGCGACCGCGGTGCAGATCGCTGAGTCGGTGGGTGGTCGACGTCGCATCGTGCGGCACGTGGGGTCGGCGCACGATGAAGCCGAGCTTGGGCTGCTGATGGCCCAGGCCAGCAAGCTGCTCCAGGACGATGCCCAGGGGCAGTTGGATCTGGGGCTGTCGCTGCCAGTTCCTTGGGCCGCGATGGTGCCGGCCCCGGCCGAGACGCTGTTCGGGGAGCAGGTCAAGGGCCCGGTGCGGCGCCCGGTGGTGGCCGCGCCTCGCGTGCTGCGAACGTCCTCGGCGTTGCTGTATGAGGCGTTGGCCGGGGTGTACACCGACCTGGGTTTCGACGTCCTGGACGATGAGGTGTTCCGCGACCTGGTCATCGCGCGGGTGGTGGAGCCGACCAGCCTGCTGGACGTGGACCGGGTGCTGGCAGACCTGGGTCGGACCGCGGCCAGCCTGTCGACGCGCAAGCGCACGTTGGGCCGATGCCAGGACGGGGCCTACCGCGACCAGGTCGCCAGACTGTGCTTCGAGCAGGCCCGGGCCAGCGGGGATGTGTCGTTGTGCCTGTACGACGTGACCACGCTGCACTTCGAAGCCGCTGAGGAAGATGCCCTGCGCAAGGTCGGCTACTCCAAGGAACGCCGGGTCGACCCGCAGATCATCGTCGGTCTGCTGGTCGACCGGCACGGTTTCCCGTTGGAGATCGGGTGCTGGGAGGGCAACAAGGCCGAGACGCACACGATCGTGCCGATCATCGAGGCCTTCGCCGCCCGGCACGAGATCGAGGACTTGGTCGTGGTCGCTGACGCCGGGATGCTGTCGGCTGCCAATTTGAAGGCCCTGGATCAGGCCGGGCACACCTTCATCGTCGGGTCCAAGACCACCAAGGCCCCGATCGACCTGGCCTCCCACTTCCGCTGGCACGGGGATGTGTTCACCGACGGCCAGGTCATCGACACCCTGACCCCCAAGGTCGGCAAGAACACCGACAACGACACCGCCAAGCGTCGCGAGCCGGTCTGGGACCCCGAGCAGCACCGCAACTCGTGGCGGGCGGTGTGGTCTTACTCGGCCAAGCGGTTCGCCCGGGACAACAAGACCCTCACCGCCCAGGAGAACCGGGCCCGGGCAGCGATCGAGGGGGACAAACCAGCCCGGACGCCCAGGTTCGTCAAGACACAGACCGACGGACTGGTCCTGGACGAAGCCGCGCTGGCCCGAGCCCGGCGGTTGGCAGGACTCAAAGGCCTGGTCACCAACATCCCGGCCACGGTGCTGCCCGCTGCCGAGGTGATCAGCTCCTATGCCGACCTGTGGCACGTGGAGCACTCCTTCAGGATGTCCAAGAGTGACCTGAGGGCCCGCCCACTGTTCGCCAGACGACGCGACTCCATCGAGGCGCACCTGACCATCGTGTTCACCGCCCTAGCCATCGGCCGCACCGTCCAGGACCGGACCGGCCTGTCGCTACGTCGAGTCCTGCGCCAACTCCGTCCGCTGCGTTCAGCAACGATCCAGGCCAACGGCGCTATCCAGACCCTGCCACCAGCCCTCGGCGACGACGAGCAGGCCGTCCTTGACGACCTCAAACAAGCCAGCTCAAGGCACTAAGCCGCTTGACCCAACTCAGGTCAGTGCCTGGACGTCCGGCGGACGCAGCCATGCACGTGGATGGCGTTGACTCTCTCCGCGGCGTCCTGCGGTGCGCAACCCAGTCAGGAGGATGGTTTCGACCGCCCTACTCCATGACGATCGCGTCTCAGCGGCCGCGCGGGGGCCGAGCCGGCCGCCGACCTGAGTTGGACCTCTGCAGCGGATTTCGGGGTTTCGGCCATGTATCGCGGCTAGTCAGTCGCATTTGGGCGTCGGGTTCGGGGCACTAAAGGCCCGGTAGGATCGCCCGGTGAGCCCGTTCCTG
>NZ_JACJFX010000082.1:0-2182 GCF_014164675.1 Propioniciclava sp. MC1683
CCAGTTGGGTCGGGCTGTGGCGCCCTGCCACGGTTACCCGTGGTGGGTTTCCACAGCCCGCCCGCCGAACCCGGCGTGCGACTTTCACCGCACCGGGCTCTCCACGTGAGGGGGTTGGTCAGCTTGCGACGGTCGATGGGGTCCACGGGGTCGGGATCTGGTAGCCGCGGTAGCGGTACCGGACGATGGGGACGCTGGCTGCGCCCTTGAACCTGACCCCGTCGTGGGCGAGCCGCCAACTGCCCGGCAGACAGTACCTGCGCCGGAGCTCTGGCCATCCGATACGACGGTGCTTCTTCCGTAGCCACGACGTGATCCGTTCCCACGTGTAGGAATCGACCGCGTTGAAGGCTCGTTTGGCCACCGCGTGCCGGAAGTAGTTCGCCCACCCACGCAACACTCGACCCAGGTAGGCCATCAGGTAGCCCGGGTCGCGGTGCAGGGTTGCTCTGTACGTCATGGCCTTCACCCGTGCCTTGATCGAGGCGATCGCCTTCGTCGACGGCTTGGTGTACACAAACGACTTGTGGCTCCCGCGTTTCCGCATCCGTCGGATGTGGAAGCCGAGGAAGTCGAACCCGTCGTCGATGTGGACCACTCGGGTCTTGTCCGGCGACAGTCGCAGCCCCATCGGGACCAACACGACTGCCACCTCCTCGCGCAACTGATCGGCATCAGCCCGTTCGCCTTTGACCACGATCACGAAGTCGTCGGCGTACCGGATGAGCCGGTAGGTCGCCTCGCCGTGATAGCGGCGCCGGTTCCGCTGGTTCGCCGTTCCCATCTCCTGGGTCCAGCGACGTGCGAACTCGTCGTCCAACACGGACAAAGCGATGTTGGCCAGCAACGGAGACAAGATTCCGCCCTGCGGGGTGCCGGTCACCGTTCCCTCGGTGGTACCCACCGTGGTGAGCACCCCCGCCTTCAGGAACGCCTTCACCAACGCCAGCACACGCTTGTCCGAAACCCTCGCTCGCAGGCGGTCCATCAACGCGGTGTGGTCGATCATGTCGAAACACGCCTCAATGTCGGCCTCCAACACCCACTCATACCGTTTGCTGGTGAAGTGGTGGATCTCGGCGATCGCGTCAGCAGCGCGCCGGTTCGGGCGGAACCCGTACGAGCACGGTTGGAAGTCCGCCTCGAAAATAGGTTCCAGTACCAGCTTCAAGGCGGCCTGCACCACCCGGTCGGTGACGGTGGGGATGCCCAACTTGCGCAGCTTGCCGCTGGCCTTCGGGATCATCACCTGCCGCACCGGCACCGGCTGGAAGGTCCGGGACTTCAACTCGTCCCGTACCTGCCGCAGGAACGCCTCGACCCCCATCCCGGAGGTAACGTGGGCCACCGTGGCCCGGTCCACCCCCGGTGTCCGTGCCCCCTTGTTCCCAGCGACGCGTTCCCACGCCATCGTCAGAAACGCCGGGTCACAGACCAGGTTGTACAGATCATCAAACCGGCGGCCGCGATCCGCGGCCGCCCAACCATGCAGTTTGGTCTGCATCCTCCGTACCGCCAGAAAGGCGCGAGCATCGCTCGGCCACCCAGTGGCACCGGTATTCACCGGTGCGTCTTCGGACATCACAGTTCCTTCCTGCTTCCTCTCGCTGCCGCCCTTTCCCATGCGGTCGGCTTTCCCGACCTCGGAGTACTACGACGGCTCCGCCCCCACCCACACCCTTCGGCCGGCAACGCGCCTATCCCCACCAAGGTGGTGGGGAACGGAGTGCGGAGGGTTCCCACGTTCACTGCTGTTCGGTTGACGGGCGAGGCGCCCGGCTTTGCCCCTGCGGCATCGTCGTGGCTACGCCGTAGACCTTCACCACGACCTGCCGGACCCGACACATTCACCGTTCCGGCAGTTCCCCACCCCGACGGCCGTCTGGCTGACGACCCCCACGGCGGTTACGCACCGCACTCCAGCCCGCATCCGCCGGGTTCGAGCTGGTCGACGATCAAGAGGCTTTACGACACCGGTTCCTCTCGTACACCTTCCCGTCTTGCTCACCAGACCCGGCCCATCCGGTAGTGCTGGACCGTCCTGACTTTGTCGCGGCTGCTCCCACCCAACCCCGGCGTTCCCCGAAGTCAGGCTGCCGCCAGCTTCACCCCACTGCTACGACAGCGGGGCGATGCAGGTCTCTCACCTCCATCCGAAACAACAGCGCCTCGTGGCGCACCA
>NZ_JACJFX010000083.1:0-1932 GCF_014164675.1 Propioniciclava sp. MC1683
GTTCCCGAACAGGGAAACCGCTCCATCGAAGCACCCCCACCGGAGACCTCTCAAAGTCAAGGGATCACACCGTGTCCCAGCCGCTGATCAGACCGCCGGCGGGGGCTACTTCTAACCTAAATGCCGCGTACACGGTCACGCTCATCGCGTCTGTGCCGCTGGGTCAAGGTGACTACTCGTCCGCGGGCGTCTCGTTCGGCGCTGCCCATCCAGTCTGTCGACGCCAGGCTCGGGGCGGTTCGTACTCGGTGTCCCAGGGCATTGGCATGTACGACCGGCATGCCGGTTGCCGTGGTCCGGGCCACGGGTCGCCGAACGAGCGTCGGCAGGCACAGACATTGTCGACATTCGGGTTGCGGGGAATCCGGAAACGCGGAGGTTTCAGGGCCGCTCCATAGTCGAGCACAGCCTCCTTGAGAATCGGCGCTGCGGTGGCTGACACGAAAAGCCACGCACCAGGACAGCCGTATTGGGCGTCCTGGGCAACAGCGTCGGACTGGGGGTCCACGAGCTCGAATACATAGGTGGTTCCGCAACAACCGCCATCCTCTATGTCGATTCGCACGGCGCCGCCGAGATCTTGAATGGCCTGGACAGCGGAGTGGGACACCTGAAACGGTGGCAGGACGTTCGCGTCAGTCATGGGCACGGTGTATCACTCAGCACTGACAAGGCAACACCCGACCTCGGGCTCGCGGCTGGACGTCGTCCGGGGACGCACGCATCTGCCGCGGGGTGCGCGGACGATAGCCTTCGGCTGGATGTGTGGCTATCTCGTGCGTTCCGCGCCGACCCGCCTGACGCTAGACCACACGCCACGGCTGCGAATCCAAGGCGTCGAGCACAGCTTGGAAGTCACTTACCAGCCGGGTCAATCCGAGCAGTTTCGCGGGGAACGCTGTGGGGGACGCGGCGAAGGCTGCCTCGTCGAAGCCAGCGTCGAGCCTCGTCCTCGATGTAAAGGGGAGACTGGAGGCGACCTCTTTTTCGAGCTCGCGGGCTTCCGATGCGAGAGCCGAAGTCGGTTTGACCCCTATCTTCCGGAGTATCCCCCTAGGCTGCACTGGAGGCATCGAACAGGCATCCGTGAGGCGCGCGGTGGCGTCAACGATCCACGGATGAGCCCCGTCCACCGGTAGCGGGATCGGGATGCTTTGGACGGCGTGAATGGCCGTCGCATTTACGGCTAGGGACACGCCCGAAGGGTCCTCGTGGACATTCACGTAGCGGTACACATTCACGCCCTGTCCGCATACTTCCGCAAGGTAGGCGTCGCCGACGAAGTTGGTGGGCTCCTTGTGGACGCCTGCCTGGATCACAGAGTCGGGCCTGAGTTTCACGCGGTGGAGGAAGAACTGTTCGCTAGAACCGCTCTGGTCGTCCATGCGTCTGAAGATGTTCTCTATCGCGGCCTCGTAGGTGCCGATGTGAAGAGCCTTGTCCTTCTGTCGCGCCGCCCATCGCTCGACGGATCCGGGCCCCGCCATCGACTCCATGCGTCGCCTGGTGTCGTCTGTGAACTTCCCAGCGGGATCGAAGTCCCTCTCCGGCCAGTTCTCGTGAGTTGATGAGTGGTACCAGTAAGAAGCGAGCACTGCTGTGTTGTTGTGCGAGGGGTCATCTGGTCTTGCGCAGAAGTCGGGACGATCCTCACCCCGGCAATCGGTGCCGCACTCCGGGCACGGTTCAAGACCCTGATTGAAGCGGTCTAGGGCGTGTCGCGTAACTGGTCTCGTAGGCAGATGATGGTGCTGGCCAGGACGAGGCCGGCGCGGTAGTTGCGAGCGAGTTTGTCGTAGCGGGTGGCGATGGCGCGGAACTCCTTGATCCGGTTGAAGAAGCGTTCCACCACGTTCCTGCCCTTGTAGATGGTGGGATCGAAGGCAGGTGGGCGACCGCCGCGGCTGCCCTTGGCCTTGCGACGGGCGATCT
>NZ_JACJFX010000008.1:0-176001 GCF_014164675.1 Propioniciclava sp. MC1683
AGATCGCCCGTCGCAAGGCCAAGGGCAGCCGCGGCGGTCGCCCACCTGCCTTCGATCCCACCATCTACAAGGGCAGGAACGTGGTGGAACGCTTCTTCAACCGGATCAAGGAGTTCCGCGCCATCGCCACCCGCTACGACAAACTCGCTCGCAACTACCGCGCCGGCCTCGTCCTGGCCAGCACCATCATCTGCCTACGAGACCAGTTACGCGACACGCCCTAGCGCCCTCGACCAAGCGCAGCAGGATGCACTTGGAGAGATTCGCCGCTGGCTCGGCCAACACTCCGTCATCAGGGTCGGGCCGCGTGACGCGCGGGAAGTGCTGCCTATCGAGCAGATGCAGGTCGTCGGCATCCGCCACAAGACCTCGCGGGCTGGTGATCCGCACCGGCATATTCACATGCAGATCGGCACTCGGGTGTTTGCGGCTGGGAAGTGGCGGGCACTGGATACGGCGGCGTTGTTCAAGCAGCAAGGCGCGATCCGCGCCCTCGGAACCGCGGTCATCGCCGCGCACCCACACCTCGCGCAAACCCTCGCAGAGCATGGCCTGACCCTCGATCCCGTCTCCGGCGAGGTAGTTGAGTTGCAGCCATTCAATGGGGTGATGTCGAAGCGGTCTGCGCAGATCAGACGCAACCTCGTCCGGCTCGAAGCCGAATGGGAAACAGAGCACCCCGGCGAAGCTCTCGGCCCGATCATGACCGCGAAGTTGCAGGGCATCGCCTGGACACACAAGCGGCCAGGGAAGAAGCCGACTGATTTGAAGAACGAGCAGTGGTGGGTGCAGGAACTCCGCGACGCCGGATACGACCCCGCTGCACCTCGACGCAGCACCGTGCAGCGCCCGGTGCAGTTGGATGAACTTGCGGTGCAGGAGGTTGCATCACGGGCACTGGATCGCTGCGCCGCCGCATCATCAGCATGGACGAAACACAGCATGCAGGAGCACGTCACCCGCATCACCACCGAACACGGAGTGCAAGCAACACCTGCCGAGCTGCGCGAGTTCATCAAGATAGCGACCGACCTTGCGGTCTCGGATTGCTTCTCCGTCCTGCCACCGGGTGCGGCGACGCCGGAACATGTCGCGCACCTGACCAGCCTCACCGTGATCGCCGCCGAAACCGCGCTCCGCGACCGCTTCGCCGCCACCACCCCAGAGCAAGAATCGAAGCACCCGGACATGACCGACGCCGCACAAGTAGCGGGGCTGAACAAAGGGCAGGCGGTCGCTGCTGCTGCGGTTGCATCATCTGACCCGTTGGTGATCGTGGAGGGTGCTGCGGGCAGCGGGAAGACGACGATGCTGCGCACCGCCATCGACGTCGCCGCCCAGCACAGCAGGGCGTCACGGGTGGTTGCACCGACGCTGCGCGCGGCGCAGGTCGCGCACGAAGAACTCGGCATCCCCGCAACGAGCGTTGCGGCGCTCGTACATGCGCACGGATGGCGATGGAACTCCGATGGCGTATGGACACGCCTACACCCTGGCGACGCTGACCCCGACACCGGGCGCACCTTCACCGGCCCGCCCGACGATGCTGTGCTGTCGCGGGGTGAACGGGTAATCGTGGACGAGGCCGGGATGCTCGACCAAGACACCGCCCACGCCCTCCTCACCATCACCACCGAAGCCGGAGCGACCGTCGCGCTTGTCGGCGACCGTGCCCAACTCCCCGCTGTCGGTCGGGGCGGGGTACTCGACATGGCCGCACAGATCAGGGGCCGTACATACGACATGACCGAGCTGCACCGGTTCGCCGACGCCGAGTACGCGACACTCACGCTGACGATGCGCGACCGGGAGAACCCCGGCGAGGTGTTCGACCGGCTCACTGCCATGGGCCTCGTGATACTGCACGCGGACGAGGAACAAGCCCAGCAGCACATCACAGAGCAAGCTACTGAGGGTGAGGCGATCACGGTCGCCTCGAACGACAAGGCAGCGGCGTTGAACGAGCGCATCCGCATGGGGCGGGTCGAGCGAGGCGAGGTTGATGACACGATCACGGCGACCGGCAGCGACGAGCTGCCTATCGGTCGGGGTGATCTGATCCAGACGAGGAGGAACGACCCCGCGCTTGGCGTGGCGAACCGGCAGCAATGGATCGTGCAGCACGTCGCTGGTAATGGCACCGTGTACGCCCGCGAGACCGGCAGCGGGCGCAGGAACCCCCGCACCGTCGCCCTCCCGCCTGAGTACGTGAGTGAACACGCGCACCTGTCCTACGCAGCAACCGCGTACGGCGTCCAGGGCGCAACCGTCAACGCCTCCCACACGATGCTGACTGAGGCGACGAGCGCGGCAGGCGTCTACGTTGGCATGACCCGAGGCCGCGAGCACAACTGGCTGCACGTTGTTGCCGAGGATATGGCGGAGGCTCGGGCGCAGTTCGTTGCAGCGACGGAGCGCGATCCCGCAGACCGGGGCCTCGACCACGCCACCGCACAAGCCGCCGAAGCCGTGCGTGGCATCGTCAAGGACGGCCCGATCCAGCGCGTCACCGAAGAACTCGCCAGACTCGACAGGGAAGCCGAACGTGCTGAGCGGCATGCGGATCGATGGGAGCAGGCCGCCAACCGGCTCGATGCCCAACGCGCTGCGCACCGGGCCGAGAGCGACGAGAGCACCGCCGCGCTTCGCCAGGCCGAGGAAGAGGCCGCGCGGGTGCGTGCCAAGGTCGCCGCGCCCCTCACCAAGCAAGCCGAACAAGACGGAGCGACGTACCTTGCCAGAGTAGAAGCAGAGAGGACAGCGAGCACACGCCTCGCCACTGTCGGGCGATTCGGGCGGCGTAAGGCCCGCGACGAGCACCGCGCCGCCAGCGAACAAGCAGCAACCATCCGAGTACACCTTCGCGATGAGTGGGACGCCGAACCGCCACGAACCCGCAGCGCACTACCCGAATGGGCTACACAGGTCGCGGAGCGGCGAGCAGAAGCCGATCCCCGCGTGAGCGAAGCCAACCAAGCTGTCGAAACCGCGCGCACCGAACGAACCACAACGGTTGACCGTCACCGCAACGAACGGCTGGCGCTCTTGGCAAGCGAGTACGGGGCTGAGAATGCCCGCGCTCACCAGTACGGGATGCGCGCCCTCAACCCTCGACGCAATGCCCGCGATGCTCGCACCCGCGCAGACTTCCTTCGCGTCGAGAGTGCAGAACTCCGCAGCCTCCCGACGAACGTCGCCGCCAAGCTCATCGAGACGAAGCGCGCCGAGCAGGAGCGTGGTCGGCAGCAGGCAACGGAACGGGCCAGGCAACTGCATAGTCCGTTTGCGAACGATCCCCAACGCTATGACCCGCGCCGCGAGGGACCAGCGCGCGGCCTGTGATCAGTCACGCAGTTCCTGTGGTCCACATGACCTATCCTGGCGTCGGGTATGATGCTTGGCATGGGTAACTTGATTTGCGTGTTCGCTGCGACGCACACGCTTGCTGTCCGCGACCGCCGCGCCTAACGGCGCGCCTCGCTGAACGCTTCGCGCGTCGTCCATCCGAGAGACCATTCGCGTCTCGGAACGGCGATCTTGCGCACCCATTTTTTCTCTGTGCTCTGCCCTGTTTCCGAGGCGCTCCATCCTTCTTTCTTGGAGCGCGAACATGCCTCGTTCATCCCACGGCGGCCGACACGAACTCGGCCAGAACTTCCTCACCCACACACCCACTATCAGCAAGATCACAGCCCTCGTTACGGCGACGAAGGGGCCGATCCTTGAACTCGGCGCTGGAGCCGGTGCACTCACGAGGCCTCTCGCGCAACTCGGCAGGCCAGTGACTGCGATCGACATCGACGAGCATCGGATCGCAAGCCTCCAAAGCGCACTGCCAGGCGTGACGATCAATCACGCCGACGCGCTCACCGTTCCTCTCGACCATCCCGTGATCGTAGGGAACATCCCTTTCCACCTCACCACTCCGATTCTGCGACGGCTTCTCCGGGGCGGCACCTGGACCGAGGCCGTGCTCCTCACTCAATGGGAGGTCGCACGCAAGCGCTGCGGGATCGGTGGCTCCAC
Source organism: Propioniciclava sp. MC1683 (assembly GCF_014164675.1). Lineage (NCBI taxonomy): Bacteria > Bacillati > Actinomycetota > Actinomycetes > Propionibacteriales > Propionibacteriaceae > Propioniciclava > Propioniciclava sp. MC1683. The sequence continues at coordinate 4,027 of NZ_JACJFX010000008.1, forward strand.
CATGCTGACTGCGCAGACTGCGCCCTGGTTTACCTTCGACCTCCACGGCCGGGTTCCCTCCTGGGGTTTTCGCCCACGCCCCAGCGTTGATGGGGGCATCATCCAGATCAGTAGACGCAACCATCCTCTCGTTCCCGGTTCACAGCGCAGCCGGTACGAACAGTTCGTACGCGCGGTGTTCACCGGTCGAGGCGGAACCCTCGAGCGCATCATCGCGAACGCGGGCCGCCTCGATCCTGGACAAGCCAAGCAACTCTTGAGGCAGAGTGGCATCGACACACGCGCGTTGCCGCGAGACCTGACACCAGAGCAGTGGGCCGGAGTCTGGAACGCGATGCCTGAGCAGCCACCACTCAAAACCCACCAAACACGACCACGGTCTAACGATTCATGATCTCGCTGCCCGCGATGATCAGTCGGTCGCGCGAGTGAACTCTCACCGACCGGTAAACTACAACCGCGCACACGCGCACGATCACAGGTGAGTGCGTTTAGGGCACCTCGGCTAGCCGAGGTCGACGTGCTCGGCGACGTAGCTCACGGGCAGCGTGATCGTGGTGCGCCGCTTCGATCCTGCCCGCCGCACGGTGAGGGATCCGTCGTCGTTCGCATGGGCGACGTGCCAGCGGTCGCCGTTTTTCACCCAGCTTCGCCCGAGCGAGAGGCGCCGATTGTTCTCGCGGGTGATGATGAGATCTCCGCGGGAAACTTCGTTGCCGTCATGGAGTTTGACGCCGTCCACAGCGACGTCGCCCTGGAGGATTCGGTCGGTGCGGGCGCGGGTGTTGAGCGCAGAGACCGTGTCGAGGGTTTCCGCGATCAGCACCGTGCTCTTTCCCGCTGCGAGGTCTGTGCGCCAGGCTTGGTAGGCGGCTTCGAGAATCTCGTCATATCCGCCCGGCGTGACGCGCTGGTGCGCAATGTAGGTATCGATGACGTCGGTGTCGCCGATCCGCAACTGCAGGGACGCCTGCTTCTCCCAGTCGTTTCGGAAGCGACGCACATCGACCAGTTCCGGGGCGTCGCCGCGGTCACGCACGAGCATCCCGAACGCGCCGCCCGCGTCCACCGCTGCGAGTTGCGCCCAATCGCCCACGAGCAGCACTTTCGCGCCGACCTGCTGGGCGTGACTGGTGATGGCATCGAGCGCGAACGTGCCACCCAAGGAGGCTTCGTCGATGATGACGAGCTGTCCGCGCGTGAGGTTCCATTTCCCGAGGCGATGCTCATGCAGCCACTTCGCCGTGTTCTCCGTCCCGATCTCCAGATCCCCGGCGAGGACGTCGGCGGCAGCGGCCGAGGGCGCGAGCCCGGTCACCGAGCCTGGCCCGTAGCGTCGCTCCCAGGCTCGGCGCAGGGCACGCATCGTTGTGGTCTTCCCAGTCCCTGCGGGGCCGACGAGTACGTCGAGGACGCGGCCGGAGACGCCGATCTTCGCGATCGCCTGCTCCTGGTCCACCGACAGGGTGTGCCCGTCGCGGTTCTTCGTTCTGGCAGCGTCCTCGATCCATGCCAGCGGTACGGTCGGCGCCGACCGATCATTCGACGCGCCAAGGAGTCGGTCTTCTGCCGCGAGCACCTGCTCGGAGGAGAACACCGTTCCGGCTTTGGGTCGGAACACGCTCGACCCGTCCGCGCGACGAAACAGCGAGGGGCTCTTCGCGAGCTCGGGCGGAGTGAGGCGCAGCGAGACCCGTTCTGCGGCATCGACGATCTGCTGGGTGATGACGTCCCGGTCGTTCGCGGACGCGAAGCGGAGAGCCATCGTCTGTCGCACGGCCTCCGCGTGGAGGTTCCACCGTTTCCACGTCGCTCGCCGGTCACCGACCTGCTGCACCACGACCTCGGCGACCTCCTCGAGATCCTCCAACGGGATATCGTCTGCCCGCAGCAACGGTTCGTGCTCACTACCGGCGAGCAGTGCCGACGCCCAGGTTGGCGCGTCCTCACCCAGCAACGCGGTCGCGCGTTCTCGCCACTGGGAGGTGAGATCGCTGAGAGAGTGCTGCTGCTTCGGGGGCCGAGTCTCGAGCGTGGCCTGCTGCCGGAACTGCCACACCAGCTTCGGGGACGGCTGCCTCCCGTGCTTCGAGACGTAGTCGTCGACCAGCCGGTCTTTGACCTGCTCGATATCGCGAGTACGGGAAGAGAACTCGTCCATCAGCTCCTGCGGCACGCCAACGATCTCCCACGCCGTGGAGCGCCCCGCACCGCGCTCACGGGCTTCCCACCCGACGCCGAGGATCTGAGTGAGATGGTCCGAGAGGACCGCGTTGTAATGCTCCGATAGGCCGGTGACGGCGGCGTGGATAGCGCGAGAATCGAGCGTGCGCCACTTCCCGTCATGAGCTGCTTGCACGCGGTTGGCGACGACAATGTGCGTGTGGAGTTGTGGATCCGCGGCCCGAGAATCGTAATGATCGTAGGCAGTCGCAATCACACCCCGCACGTCGACTTGCGCGACGGCGCCACGCGCCCCTTTCGCGCCGACCCTGGTCATCGCGACGTCGCGCTCGAGTAGGGCGATCATGTCTCGGATCGCTGCGTGGTGAGCTTGGGCAATGAGTGCTTGCGTGCCGCCGTCGGCAACTGCCCAGAGGGTCGAGACGGACTTCGGGACCGAGAACGTGAGATCGAACCCTGCGACCGGCGCATTCGTTGGCTTCTGTGCTTCCTCCGCCTCGATCAGCGCTTGCTGCGCGGTACGCTCACCTGCGGTAAGGGACTTCGGGAGCTGATCGAGGCGGCGCTGCGTCCGCTCGCCCGCGGTGGCAAACTTTCGGTACGGACGCCCCAGTTGCTCGCCGCTGTTCGGATCCTGCCCGTGCCCCATGAGGCGCCGTAACTGCTCCTCGCTCACCGAGGCACCGACGGCGATCTCTCCGGCGAGTCCTGGGAGGCCGGCCCCGAGCCAGATGCCGGGAGGCGTTCCTGCTTCAAGGTAGTACCTTGTCAGCGCTGACGACGCATCGCGATCCCCGTCGCCAGCGACAACTGCGTTCAGCAGGTACCGGTACCCGTCCCCAGCGGTCATGACCCTGATCGAGATCGTCACACTGGGCAGGTGCGCCGCAGATCTTGGGATCTACCCTCGGAAGGCGGAGAGCGCGATGTTTGCGTCAATGCAGGGAGATAGCGAAGAGCGCGCTTCAACGGAGATGCTCGAATGGGTCCACGACGGATTGGACTCCGTGGTCGCGGCAGACGTAGACGATTCACACGCCGTACCCGTCGGCGCCGCTCGGCTCGGGGTCGCATTCTGCGCGGCAGACGTTACAGAGCCGGTGCTCGTTGCTCCCCCAGACCGTGACCTCGATATCGTCGGGGATCTCCATTCCGTCGAACTCCATATGCGGAGGTTAGCTGTCGCGGATTGAGTCGTGTCAAGATGCGGCACCGATGCTAAACCGCCGTTACCTATGGTCATCGCGCCGGTCACGCACTCGACGCTTAGTTCTTGAGGTACTCGAGGACGGCGATGACGCGCTTGTTTCCTGTGCGCTCGTTAAGGTCGAGCATGGTGAAGATGCTGCTGATGTGCCGTTCCGCGATCGCGACGCGACATGCATACGGTCCCTGATTTGCTCGTTAGTGAGCTCCGTAGCCATGAGCAAAACGTCAGTATCGCGGAGGAGCTGCTGCGGGAGCGGGAAAGGATTGACCTTACTGACGCAGAGACCCAAAGCGCGAGCATCCCTCATCGCTTTGATGCCAGCCCTTCAACCATTGCAACTAACCCGAACTCGAAATCTAGGTCTTGATCGACAGGCTCACATCCGTTGTCGAGCGCTGTTTGTTCTTCTAGTACGAAACCGACCGTATAGCGGCTGATAGCCATGAGAGCTCGGACCGCAGAGACCTCAGCGAATCCTTCGGACACGAGAAACTCGATCTGACTTTCGGGGGCATCCGAGCCCGCTGGCATCTGGTCACTCTTTTGACGGTGAAACTCTGCGTGCAGCCGTGCTCCATCCCGGACTGCCAGAAGCGCTGTCCGGAAGCTCCGCGCGTTGCGCAGGAGAAAGTCGTCCCAGCGCTCCCCTGACTCTGGGAGTGAGGCGTGGTGTTCGCGATCAAGCACATCAGCTGCGAGCGATCCGAGCAGGTGGCCCTTTGTCCGAAAGTGCCAGTAGAGCGCTGGCTGCTGCACCCGCAGATGCGCAGCCAGCGCCCGCGTGGTGAAACCGTCGATCCCCGTGTTATTGAGCACATGCCTCGCACCGCGCAAGACTGCTGCACGATCGAGTCGCGCTTGTTTCTGAGCCATGCTTGCACTTTATCATCGATAACTTTATCGTTGATAAGGTGTCATCTCTCACTTCCGCTCGTGGCTCGTTGGCCACGGTCCTCATCACGGCTAGCCTCGACGCCGCCGGCATGGGCCTGGTGATGCCGATTCTCCCCGCACTGCTACACGAGGCAGGGGTCACCGCTGATGCGGTTCCGCTGAACGTCGGAGTGCTGATCGCGCTCTACGCGGTAATGCAGTTCATCTTTGCCCCCGTACTGGGAACACTGTCGGACCGATTCGGCCGCCGCCGGGTGCTGCTTGTTTCCCTGGCCGGTGCGACCGTCGACTATCTCGTGCTCGCCACGACATCCGCTCTGTCGGTGTTCTATATCGCCCGTGCAGTGGCTGGGATAACCGGAGCGACCAATGCGGTCACCGCCACCGTGATCGCCGACATCACGCCACCCCACCAGCGCGCCAAGCGTTTCGGTTTACTCAGTGCCTGCTATGGCGGCGGAATGATCGCGGGGCCAGCCATGGGTGGACTGTTCGGTGCCATCTCGCCACATCTGCCGTTTTTGCTCGCTGCTCTTCTCTCAGCGAGCAATCTGGCACTCACCTTTATCTTGTTACGCGAGACCCGTCCTGATTCCCCTGCGCGCTCTGCGTCGCTCGCTCAGCATCGTGGTCGCCCCGGCCTCAGCGCGGTGCCTGGGATTACCTTCCTATTAGTCGCATTCGGCCTTGTTCAATTCATTGGGCAGGCTCCAGGTGCGACCTGGGTGCTGTTTACTGAACACCGCCTCGACTGGAGTCCCGTCGAAGTTGGAATCTCCCTGTCCGTCTTCGGGATCGTACAGGTTCTCGTGCAGGCCCTCCTTACTGGCCGCATCGTGGAGTGGATCGGTGAGGCAAAAACAGTCATCATCGGGTGTGTTACCGACGCCTTGGGTCTCGTAGGCCTGGCGATTGTCACTGACGCATTTTCCATGGCGCCTATCTTGGCGGCACTGGGGATCGGTGGCATCGGCCTCCCCGCTCTGCAAACCCTTCTCTCCCAGCGCGTCGATGAACAGCACCAAGGGCGCCTCCAGGGTGTGCTCGCCAGCATCAACAGCGTCACATCGATCTTCGGACCGGTCGCTTTCACAACGATCTTCGCGCTCACTTACATCAACGCCGACGGCTTCCTCTGGCTCTGCGCCGCAGCACTCTACGTGCCCTGCGTGATTCTCATCATGCGTGGTACAGCAGCGTCCCCGAAGTTCGGCTCATGGGCGAGCGGCGACTCGATGTGAGTTGTGAGACGTGAGCAGGAGCAACACGGCGGCGACACTGCTTCGCCATGGCCGACTAGCGAGACGGCGCCACCGGGAAACTCGGCATCATCTACCAAGGACAGGTCAGCTGGGAGCCTGATAGACCCATCGAAATGTGCGTGCCGATCGCGGAGAAAGGCCGGGCGCATCGGATCGAGCCATAGCACCATGAGTCTTCACGGAAGTGCGTTGACGGAGACTTCGTTGTGAACCGGGCCAAGGGAGAGCTGGAGGCCCTCTCCGAGTGGCTTGCCGATGACATGAGCTGGACGCTCATCGAGAAATCCACACACAGCGGCCCCAGTGCAGCCCGAGAGGTGCGCCCGCCGTTCTCCCGAGCGGGTGGAGGTCATTTCTGTCGTCACCCACGGACGACGCGCTTCCTGCGACGGCTACCTCGAGGCTGGAGGAATGCGCGTCCGTTTCAGCCATGCGTTCCGCTTCGTCAGCACCCCCAAGACCGCGATGATCGCAGAACTGCGACGCTACTGCATCGAGACGCAGGTTGACTGAGGCCTGTGCGGACAGCACGAACGACCCTTAAGCCCGTAATCTGGGAACCGCAGAAACTACCCGATCGAAACGCAACTACTTTGCCGGCCCTACGGGGTTGGCTCGCGGTCGTCGTCCTTGGCCGCGACCGTGCGCAGGAGGTGCTTGTAGCCATCCCTCGCGATCATCACGCGCATCGAAACCGTCACGACGCTACTGCCTTCGACGATCAGGGGAGCGGGGACTGATCGCGGACGCGCTGTCCACTTTGGTTAAAAGATTGCGCCGCTGTAGACGACCGCCATCTAGATGCCGACGATGACCATGCTCTCGAGTGCGCCACTACCCACCATTAGTGTGGTCAGGGTCGGCTTCAGGTGATGAGTCCATGTCGGTAGGCGGTGATGGCGGCGTGGACACGGTTGTCGATGCCGAGGGTGTTGAAGAGCTGGGAGACGTATTGCTTGACGGTGCCTTCGGACAGATGCATGGCCCTGCCGATCTGGGCGTTGGAGAGTCCGCGAGCGATGTGGGTGAGGAGCTCGATCTGGCGCTCGGTGAGCAGGGCAGTGAGTTCGTCTCGCGCGGTTCGGGTGCGGTGGCCCGCTCGTTGCTCGGCGGCGAGCCAGCGGGCGACTCGAGGGGAGAACGCGCCTCCGCCGTGCGCGAGGGCCCTGACGCCGGCAATGAGTTGCTGAGGTTCGTCGGACTTGAGGAGGAAACCGAGGGCGCCGGCGTTGATCGCATCGGCGATGAGATGGTCGTCGGAAAAGGTGGTGAGCATGGCGATCGGAAGCTCGGGCAGTCGGTGCCGGATCTCACGGAGAGCTCCGATGCCGTCGAGTCGTGGCATCTGGATATCCAGCAGTGCGACGTCAACGCGGTGTGTTGCCGCGGCGTCGACGGCCTCGTGGCCGTTGCTGGCGAGGGCGGTGATGTCAAGGTCAGTGGCGGAGGCGAGAATAGCGGCGACGCCGGTGCGGACGAGCTGGTCGTCATCCGCGATCAGGACACGGATCGGCGGGGTGTCGGTGCGATCCTCCGGGGTCATGGCGCGGGAACCGTTCCGATCCTGCTGACCTGGTCGGAGGCGAAGCAGACGACGTGGACGTCGACTCGTTCGAAGAAGCTGATTTCCGCCTCGTAATAGTGACAGGTCTCGTCGGGGCGAGGCGGGAACTCATCGCGTGGAGGATCGAGCATCTCCAGGGCGGCCACCGCGTCCTGTCCGGCGACTCGAGGGGCAATGGCAGTCTGTGTGGTCTCGGTGACGACCGTAGTGGTGCCGACTAACCCAGCGACCAGGTACAAGTGGACCATGGTCAGCGAGTCCAGTGCCAGGGCAGTGATCACCGTCGCCAGCAGCATTGCTCGGACCAGGCCAGAGCCAGCGAGCAGCCGCACCGTGGGCGAGCGGTCGACCAGGACCCCAATCGGGATCCCCAGCACGAGGAATGCCAGTGTTCCGATGGCGTTGAGCAAACCCATCTGCGCAGCACTGGCTCCAAGAACCAGTACCGCCAAGACATCAGTTACGAAGTCGACACCCCGACGCCCAGCGGCATCCAAGGCATTGGACAATAGCAATGGCCACCTGGGCCGTGGTAGCGAGGATCGCAGAGAAGAAGAGGAATCGGTAGAAGACATGAACTTCCCTCAGGAATGAGCGGGCGAGTGGGCAGAACAAAGGACCGCGCGACGTTCCAGCGCGGTCCTGTTACTCGCCACTTACAGGCTGGCCCGAGCCCTGAAGAACATGTCCCAACCTTCCTGGATGGATCGACCAGGAGCGTGGACAACCGTCCCCGCTCAGTGCTGAGTCTAGGCCAGCGCCAGCGCAGACCCTCAGTCGCATCCCCACATGCCGCCGAGCACGCGTCCTCGATTCCCTCCCCCGCGTCGCTCTGAAGGCCGGAACTGACTGCCCCAGCCCTTCGCGGGGGAACATGCCCGAGCCGGATGCGCAGTGGTGCCGGTGCCGCGCTGCGTTCTCCGACAGATGAAGCAGCACGGTCCCGCTGCGCGCCCCTGGCCGAGCAGATCGGCGCACGCGCCATGGTGCCCGCGATCGGCGTTGCTGCCAAGGCCGTGACCACGCTCGCGATGTCAGGCCCCTCGGCTGAACCACAGCCTGACTCAGCTCGTATACGCCCAACCTTGATACGCAGGGTTACCAGTAGGGTCGGTCGCGGATGAGGGAGGTCCCCTGCCCCGGTGGGATGATGGCGTCCATGGAGGACTTCGAGATCAACGGCATGATCCGCCTGGGCCAGTTCCTCAAGCTCGCCAACCTGGTCGACTCCGGCTCCGACGCCCGGGAACTGCTGCTCACGGGCGTCGTGCGCGTCGACGGCGAGGTGGAGACGCGCCGGGGCCGGCAGCTGACCGGCGGCGAGGTGGTCGAGGTGCCCGGCCTGGACCCTGTCCGCGTGGCCGCCGCAGGCTGATCCCCCGAGGCGCGGCGCCCCTCACCTGTCCCGGACGCCGGCCGGTGTCAGGCGAGCAGCCCCAGGACGCTGGCCACCAGGATCTTGGTGATCATCGCCGTGGGGTAGGCGGTGGTGTAGCCGGACGCGACGCGGAAGTCGTGGTTGGTCTGCTCGTTGGCGTACGCCAGCAGCGCGGGCTGGGTCTGCGCGCCGGCGAGCAGGCCGGACAGCGCGGTGCCGCCCATGCGCATCACCGTGCGCTGGAACGCGTAGACGGACAGGCCCACCGTCGCGGTGATCAGGACGCCCAGGCCCAGCATCGCCAGCCACTGGCCGCCGGCGAAGGCGTCGAGGATCTGCCCGCCCGCGCGGGCGCCGGCCTGCGCGAGGAACAGCAGCAGGCCGAGTTCGCTGATCACGGCGGTGGCGGTGAAGGGCAGCGTGGTGACGAGCGGGCCGATCCGGCCGAGGCGTCCGAACACCAGCCCCACCAGGAGGCAGCACAGGGCCGAGCCGAGCGTGAACGTGCCCCCGCCGGGCAGCGGGAGCGGCACCGACCCGAGCGCGAAGCCCAGCGCCATGCCCAGGCCCAGGCCGATCGGGTTGATGATCGTGAGGCCGCGGGAGGAGTCGCCGAAGAACTCGCTCACCTTCACGATGCGGCTGCGGGGCGCGACGACCCGCACGCGGTCCCCCACCTGCAGCACGAAGCCGGGCTTGGCGACCATGTCGACGTCGGCGCGGCGCACGCGGGAGACGGTGGCGCCGAACTTCTCCTCCAGCCCCAGCTCGGCCACGGTGCGGCCCGAGAGGTGGGGGTCGGAGACGGTGACGCGCCGGAAGTCCAGCAGGGCGCGGTCGTGGACGAGGTGGTGGCTGGACTTGTGGCCCAGTTCCCCCACCAGTTGCGCCACCACGTCGTCGGGGCCGACCACCGTGATCACGTCGTCGACCTTGAGCTCCTCGCCCTCGTAGGCGAGGGCCACCGGGCCCTCCTCCTCGTGGCGGACGCGCGTCACCGAGATCTGGTCGCCGTGGAGCTCCTCCAGGTCGCGCACGGTGGTCCCCGGCGCGATGTGCTCGACGCGCACGTTGACCTGGGTCAGGGGTGCCGGGGCGTCGGCGTCCTCGGCGGCGTGCCGCAGGGCCAGCTGCTGCACGACCAGCATCCCCAGCACGCCGAGCAGGTAGGCCACGGAGTAGCCGACGGTGGCCGCCGGTGTGTTCCCGGCCGCTGCCAGCGCCGGGGTGTTGGTGACCGCGCCGGCGAAGGTTCCGGCCGCCTCCTCGACCGTCAGGCCGAGCAGCGGGCCGAGCGTGAAGGCGACGGCCCCGCCCAGCACGATGGCCAGGGCGACGCCCACCATCGCGACCGCCTGCGTGCGCAGGCTGTTGAAGAAAGCCGCACCGGAGGACACCCCCACCGAGAACGTGAACAGCGCCAGCCCGAGGTGGGCGAAGGCGACCGGGATCTCGAGGGCGACCCCCTGGCTGGCGCCCAGCGCCGACACCGCGATCGCGACGAACAGCACCGCGGCGGCGCCGAGGGAGATCTTGCGGACGGTGACGTGGCCGACCGCCATGCCCGCGCCCACGAGCGCGAACAGCAGCACCTCGGGGTGCTCGGCCAGCCAGGTCAGGACGGCATGCATTCCGGCGTCACTTCTTTCGGTACAGGCGGGCGTGCTGGTAGACCGGCTCGCTGGTCACGTTGACGCCCAGGTTGCGGAAGATGCCCTCGTCGACGGTGCCGAGGATGGTCGTGGTGTGCACGTCGCAGCCGGCGAGCCGGTGCAGCTCGGCCCGGGCGCGACGCGCGTTCTCGTCCGAGCCGGCGCTCACCGACAGCGCGATGAGCACCTCGTCGGTGTGCAGGCGCGGGTTGCGGCTGCCGAGGTGCTTGGTCTTGAGGGTCTGGATCGCCTCGATCGTCTCGGTGGCGAGCAGCTTCACCTCGGGGTCGATGCCGGCCAGGGCCTTGAGGGCGTCGAGCAGCATGGCGGCGCAGTTGCCCAGCAGCGGGGAGGTCTTTCCGGTCACGATCCGGCCGTCGGGCAGCTCGATCGCGGACGCCGGCGCCTTGGTCCGCCGCTCCAGGTCCAGGGCGGGCGGCACGACGGGACGGTCCTCCTTGGCGATGCCGAGGCTGCCCATGATGATCGCCAGCCGGTCGGACTGGGTCGGCTCGAGCTCCTCGCGGCGCTCGTTGACCAGCGCCTTGTAGTAGCGCCGGATCACCTCCTGCCGGGACGCCTCGCGGCACACCTCGTCGTCGCTGATGCAGTAGCCGGCCATGTTGACGCCCATGTCGGTGGGCGACTGGTAGGGGCTCTGGCCCAGCACCCGCTCGAACAGCACCTTCAGGACGGGGAACACCTCGACGTCGCGGTTGTAGTTCACGACCTGCTCGCCGTGCGCAGCCAGGTGGAACGGGTCGATCATGTTCACGTCGTCGAGGTCGACGGTGGCGGCCTCGTAGGCGACGTTGACCGGGTGGTCGAGGGGCAGGTTCCAGATCGGGAACGTCTCGAACTTGGCGTACCCCGACGCCTTCCCGGCCTGGTGGTCGTGGTACACCTGCGACAGGCAGGTGGCCATCTTGCCGCTGCCCGGCCCGGGGGCCGTCACGACGACGACGTCGCGGGTGGTCTCCACGTACTCGTTGCGGCCGTACCCGTGGTCGCTGACGATGTTGACCACGTCGTGCGGGTAGCCCTTGATCGGGAAGTGCCGGTACACGTGCAGGCCGAGGCGTTCCAGCTTGCGGCGGAAGGCCTTGGCCTGGCGGTTGTCGTCGGTCCACTGCGTCATGACGACGCTCGCGACCAGGAAGCCGCGCCCGCGGAACTCGTCGATCAGGCGCAGGGTGTCGGCGTCGTAGCCGATGCCCAGGTCGGCGCGGACCTTGTTGCGGGCCAGGTCGGCCGCGCTGAGCACGACGACGATCTCGACGTCGTCGACGATGCGCTCCAGCATCTGGATCTTGTTGTCGGGCAGGAAGCCGGGCAGCACCCGCGAGGCGTGCATGTCGTCGAACAGCTTGCCGCCGAACTCGAGGTAGAGCTTGCCGCCGAACTGCTCGCGCCGCGCCTCGATGTGCTCCGACTGGAGGGCGATGTACTTCTCGCGGTCGAACCCGATCCTCTGCATGCTCTCCCCCAGTCGACTGGACGCCGGAAGCCTACCCAACTCCTCGCTCCGGTCGTGTCGTGGCAAACCCGCACGGACGCGTTCGCCGCAGGTCTACCGTGCGTGTACTCGCGATCGGCGGCCTGGCCGCCGTGCTGGCCGTCAACCTCGTCCAGGACGACCTCGACCGCGAGGCGTCCATCGGCGCTCTCCCTGGTCGGGTGGCGGGTGGAACCCGATGACGAGGGCTTCCTCCGGGTCCGACGCTCGACGCTGCAGGGTCCCCGGCCCGTGGAGTCGTTGTACCGCTGAGCGCGCCCCTCGCGAGTCCCTGCCGCAGTCGCTACCGTGGAGCGGTGAGCACCACCGAGCAGCCCATGGCGGCCGACGAACCCGCCGAGGGCGACGTCACCCCCGAGCCCAGCTTCGAGCAGCAGCGCTTCGCCGCGCGGCCGGCGCGCCTGCGCCCGCGCGCCCGCCGCCACCAACCGGGGCCCGACGAGCTGATGGCCCGGCCGTTCGAGGCCGACGGCCGCAACCGCGCCTACGTGGAATGGCTGGTCGACCAGTCGATGCTCGCGGACGCGACGACCCTGGGCCGCCAGCTGGCCGGCCACCACCTGATGTGGGCCAACGCGTACGCCGCCCCCAACCCCCGCGCCGCCGTCGAGCAGGCGTCGGTCTGGTACACCGCCTACCCGCTCTCGCTGATGACCGCCCCGCGCCAGTCGTTCCTGGGTGCCCTGGGCTCCGAGGAGCTCTGGGGAGCCTTCGAGGAGATCGGCATCGAGGCCGTCCACACCGGCCCGGTCAAGCTGGCCGGCGGCATCTCGGGCTGGGAACCGACGCCGTCGATCGATGGCCACTTCGACCGGATCAGCATGGCGATCGACCCCCTGTTCGGCACCGAGCAGGAGTTCCGCGACATGTGCGAGAACGCCGCCGCGCACGGCGGCACGATCATCGACGACATCGTGCCCGGCCACACCGGCAAGGGCGCCGACTTCCGTCTCGCCGAGCTCAACTACCAGGACTACCCGGGCATCTACCACATGGTCGACATCCCGAGGGACGCCTGGCACCTGCTGCCCGACGTGCCCGAGGGGGCGGACGCCGTCAACCTCTCCCCCGAGGCCGAGCAGGCGCTCGCCGAGGAGGGGTACATCATCGGCGCCCTCCAGCGGGTCATCTTCTACGAACCGGGCGTGAAGGAGACCAACTGGTCGGCCACCCCGCCCATCCGCGACCACCAGGGCGTCGAGCGCCGCTGGGTCTACCTGCACTACTTCAAGGAGGGCCAGCCGTCGATCAACTGGCTCGACCCGACCTTCGCCGGCATGCGGCTGGTCATGGGCGACGCCCTGCACTCGCTGCTCGACCTCGGCTCGGGCGGCCTGCGCCTGGACGCCAACGGCTTCCTCGGCGTGGAGAAGTCCCTGAACCTCGCCCCGGCGTGGTCGGAGGGCCACCCCCTGTCGCAGGCGGCCAACCAGCTCATCGGCTCGATGGTGCGCAAGGTCGGCGGCTTCACCTTCCAGGAGCTCAACCTCACGATCGACGACATCAAGAACACCGGCGCCGTCGGCCCCGACCTGAGCTACGACTTCATCACCCGGCCCGCCTACCAGGTGGCGCTGGCCACCGGGGACACCGAGTTCCTGCGGCTCACCCTGCGCGAGGCGATCGCGCTCGGCGTCGACCAGGCCTCGCTCGTGCACGCCCTGCAGAACCACGACGAACTCACCTACGAGCTGGTCCACTTCGCGACCCGGCACGCCAACGACACCTACTCCTTCGGGGGCGAGGAGGTCACCGGCACCGTGCTCGCCGAGACGATCCGGCAGACGCTGCGCGACAAGCTCACCGGCGAGGCAGGCCCGTACAACGCGGTCTTCGTCCAGAACGGCATCGCCTGCACCACGGCGTCCATCATCACCGCCACCCTCGGCATCACCGACCTCGAGGACATCAGCCCGGCCGACACCCAGCGCATCATGGACGCCCACCTGCTGCTCTGCATGTACAACGCCTGGCAGCCCGGCGTCTTCGCCCTGTCGGGCTGGGACCTCGTGGGCGCGCTCCCCCTCGACCGCTCGCAGGTGAGGGGCCTGATCAAGGACGGCGACACCCGCTGGATCGAGCGGGGCGCGTACGACCTGATGGACGCCGCGCCCGACGCCGCCAAGTCGGCCTCGGGCATGCCGCGCGCGCAGGCCCTGTACGGCTCGCTGCCGCAGCAGCTGGGCGACCCCGGGTCGTTCGCGCGCCGCCTGGCGCGGGTGCTCGAGGTCCGCAAGCGCAACGACCTGGCCACCGGCGCCCTCGTCGACGTGCCCGATGTCGCCAGCCGGAGCCTGCTGGTGCTGGTCAACCGGTTGCTGGACGACTCCACGCAGGTGACCGTGCTCAACTTCGCCGAGGAGGCGCTCACCGCGCGCGTGCAGAGCGAACACATCCCGCCGGCGGGCCGCGTGGTCGACCTGGCCACGCTGACCCCGGTCGGCGTGGTCGACGACCTCGGTGGCTTCACCGTCGACCTGCCGCCGTTCGGCGGTCTGGTGCTCGGGGTGCGGGAGCCCGACCCCGACACCGAGGAGTGATCAGGCGGGCTCGGTGCCCTGCGACTGCCGGCTGCCGAGGTCGGCGTCCAGGCGCAGCAGCCCGGGCCCGTCGTCACCGACCATCCTGATCTGCGCGAGGATCTCGCTGACCGTGGACTCCTCCTCGATCTGCTCCTCGAGGAACCAGTTCAGCAGGGGGCGGCTGTCGAGGTCGCCCTCGGCCTCGCCGGTGCGGTAGAGCTCGCGGATCGACTCCGAGACCCTCTGCTCGTGCCCGAGCGCGGCGGCGAACACGTCGGCCGGGCTGGCCGACTTGTCCACCTGCGGCGCCCTGATCGCGCCGATGGAGGGGTGCCCGTCGCGGTCGACCACGTGGTCGATGAACTTGTTCGCGTGCACGATCTCCTCGTCGGCCTGCCGGCGCAGCCACAGCGCCATGCCCGGAAGGTCGGAGGTGTCCATCTGGATCGCGAGCTGGCGGTAGACCAGCGAGGCCTCGAACTCGAGCGTGATCTGGGCGTCGAAGGCGGACGCCATCGCCTCGGTGAGCTTCATGCCCCCCGATGGTAGCTTTCGACCATGGCCGACCCCCACACCCCTGTGGATGACCCCGACGCCGAGCGCACCCAGGTCCTCGACACGCAGGCCGTCCGCGACCAGTGGGCCCCGCCGCCGACGCCGGTCCAGGCCCCCCCGTACGCGTACACGCCCGCCCCGGCCTACGCGCCAGCCCCCCAGCCCGACCTGGCCCGCGTGGACCACCGCGGCTCGCTGGCGTGGGACCTCGAGGTCGCCCGCCGGAACAACCGGCCCTCCACGGACGTCGGCCTCCTCCTGCTCCGGCTGTTCTCGCTGCCCCTCGTCCTGCGCGGAGTGCACCACGTCGCGACCTACCCGCAGCTCGTCGACTCGCTGCGCGGCCACGCCCTGCTGGGCCAGGCCCCCGAGGTCATCGGCACGCTGGTGGTCGCCGGCGAGCTCGTGCTGCCCGTCCTCCTCGCCGTGGGGCTGGCGACCCGGCTCGCCGGGGCCGCCCAGGCGGTCGTCGGTGCCACCCTCCTGGTTGCGGGGATCGGCGCCGGTCCCCTGCTCGACCCGGCCACCGGCGCGCTGGCCGGCGAGGTCCCCCTCCTCTACGCCGCGCTCGGGCTGGCGCTGCTGTTCACCGGGCCCGGCCGGATCTCGCTGGACCGTGCCCTCACCTCGGCCGGCCAGGAGCGGCGCGTCGAGAAGCGGGTGGCCAGGCGGCTGGGGGAATGAAGCCCGCGGCGTCCGCGTTGAGGTGGAGACGCCGATGAGGAGGTTTTCGCCGTGCTCGACCCGACCAGCCTGTTCACGTGGGAGCCCCACGTCGACCAGAGGACCCTGCGCACCCCGACGATGGTGGTGACGCTCGGCAGCTACGTGGACGCCGGGCACACCCAACGCCAGCTCGACCGCCAGCTGCTGGAGCAGCTGCCCAACCGGGTGCTGGGGCGCTTCGACGCCGACCAGGTGCTCGACTACGCCGGCCGCCGGCCCACGATCACCTTCGACCGCGACCACTTCAGCTCCTACGAGGCGCCCGAGATCACGCTGCGCCTGCTCACCGACCACGACGGCACCGACTTCCTGCTCCTCAACGGGCCCGAGCCGGCCCTGCAGTGGGAGCGGATGGCCGCGTCGGTCCGGCACGTCGCCGAGCAGCTCGGCGTCGAGCAGACGGTGCTGCTGCAGTCGATGCCCGCCCCCGCGCCGCACACGCGCCCGGTCGCGGTGACGCGCTACGCCTCCGACCCCGAGCTGGTGGCCGACGAGGCGCCGGTGCTGGGCACCTTCCAGCTGAGCGCCTCCTTCACCGGCCTGCTGACCCTGCGCCTCGGCGAGGCCGGCCAGCGCGCGCTCGGCCTGGTCGCCCACGTGCCGCACTACATCGCCGACAACGACTACCCCGCCGCCGCAGCAGCGCTCATGGGCGCCCTGCGCGACGTGGCGAAGCTGGCCGTGCCCGTCGACGGGTTCGACCTGGTCGCCGGCATCGTGCGTGCCCAGATCGACAACCAGGTCGCCGCGAGCGAGGAGCTCGTCGAGATGGTCGGCGCCCTCGAGCGCGGTTACGACGCCTTCGTCGAGGAGCGCCACCTGCGCAACGTCGAGAACTCCCAGCTGCCATCGGCCGAGGAGATCGGTCACCAGTTCGAGCAGTTCCTCGCCGATCTCGGCGACGGCGGCCCGGACGAGGACGCGGGGACCGCCGGGTAGCCTCGCGGGCATGAAGCTCGGCATCGACCTCGGCACCACCCGCACCATCGTCGCCCTCGTGGACCGGGGCAACTACCCGGTCGTGAGCTTCACCGATCCCGACGGCGACTCCGTCGAGCACATCCCCTCCGTCGTCGCCCGCGAGGGCGACCGGCTCGTGTACGGCTTCGAGGCCGAGCGGGCCGCGTCCGAGGGCGCCCTGCTCGTGCGCTCCTTCAAGCGCGCACTCGCCTCCGGTGGCGTGGCCGGCCAGTCCACCCTCGACGTCGACGGCCACCAGGCCGGCCTGCTCGAGGTCATGACCGGCTTCCTGTCACACGTCGCGGACCAGTTGCGGACGGCGTCCAACATCGCGGGCCTGCTCGCCGACGACGAGCCGCTCGAGGCGGTCGTCGCCGTGCCCGCCCACGCCCACTCCGCGCAGCGCTTCCTCACCCTCGAGGCCTCCCGCCGCGCCGGATTCCACGTCCTGGGCATGCTGAACGAGCCCTCCGCGGCGGGGTTCGAGTTCACCCACCGCCAGCCCCGCAGCGTCAACAGCCGGCGCACCCGCGTCGTCGTGTACGACCTCGGCGGCGGCACGTTCGACGCCTCCTTGGTCCGGGTGGACGACCTCAGCCACGAGGTGGTCAGCTCGGTGGGCATCAACCGGCTGGGCGGCGACGACTTCGACGAGGTCCTCGCCAGGCTCGCCCGGGCCGAGGTCGGCTCGCGGGTGGAGCTCACCGACCGCGAGCGGGCGTCGCTCCTCGACGAGTGCCGGGTCGCCAAGGAGAACCTCTCCCCGCAGTCCAAGAGGATCGCGCTGGAGGTCGGCCACGCCCCCGTGGTGGTCGACGTCGGCGACTTCTACGCCGAGGCCACGCCGCTGGTCGAGGCGTCCCTCGACGCCCTCGAGCCGCTGCTCGGCGGCCTCGACGGCGGACGGCTCGAGGCCGCCGAGGTCGCGGGCATCTACCTCGTGGGTGGGGCGTCCAGCCTGCCGCTGGTCGCGCGCGTCCTGCGCGAGCGGTTCGGACGCCGTGTGCACCGCTCGCCGTACCCCGCGGCGTCCACCGCCATCGGCCTCGCGATCGCCGCGGACGAGAACTCGGGCTTCCACCTCACCGATCGCCTCTCGCGCGGGTTCGGCGTCTTCCGCGAGTGGGACTCGGGCACCCAGCTCGCCTTCGACGCGATCCTCGACCGCGACCAGCGCACCAGCCCCGACACCGACGTGGTCATGACCCGGCGCTACCGGCCCGTGCACAACATCGGGGTGTTCCGGTTCGTGGAATACTCCGCGCTCGGCCCGACCGGCCAGCCGACCGGCGACGTGTTGCCCCTGGCCGAGATCGTGTTCCCCTTCGACCGGGCCCTGCGCGGCGTCGAGGACCTCTCGACGGTGCCCGTGGAACGCACCGGTGAGGGCCCCGAGATCGAGGAGACCTACGTCATCGACCGCCACGGCATCGTCACCGCGGCGATCACCGACGTCGAGGCCGGATTCACGCTGACGAGCCGCCTCGGGGGCTGAGCGTATGCCACGATGGACCATGGGCAAGAACAAGCTGGACACCAAGGTCTACGAGGCCGAGCTCACGCGCCTGCAGGCCGAGCTGGTCGAGATGCAGGAGTGGGTCAAGGCGTCCGGCGCCCGGATCGTGGTGATCTTCGAGGGCCGTGACGCCGCCGGCAAGGGCGGCGCGATCAAGCGGATCACCGAGTACCTCAACCCGCGCGTCGCCAGCGTCGTCGCCCTGCCCGCCCCGACCGAGCGGCAGCGCACGCAGTGGTACTTCCAGCGCTACGTCGAGCACCTGCCCGCCGCGGGCGAGATCAAGTTCTTCGACCGCTCCTGGTACAACCGGGCCGGCGTCGAGAAGGTCATGGGCTACTGCACGGCCGAGGAGCACATCCGGTTCCTGCGCCAGTGCCCGATCTTCGAGCGCATGCTCATCGACGACGGGATCATCCTGCTCAAGTACTGGTTCTCGGTGTCGGACAAGGAGCAGGAGAAGCGGTTCCGCTCGCGCATGACCGACCCGATGCGGATGTGGAAGCTCTCCCCCACCGACGTGGAGTCGCTGACCCGCTGGGAGGACTACAGCCGCGCCAAGGACGAGATGTTCGTGCACACCGACGTCGAACCCGCCCGCTGGCACGTCGTCGAGGCCGAGGACAAGAAGAGCGCCCGGATCAACATGATCAGCCACCTGCTGGCTTCGATCCCCTACGTGCACGTGGACCGGCCCGAGATCGTCTTCCCCAAGCGGCCGAAGGGCACCGGCTACCAGCGCACCGCGAAGTCGCTGCAGCGGATCGTGCCGGACGTGGCCCAGCACCTGGGCGAGGACACGGGCGTGGCCCCGTACCGGGACCCCGAGGACAGCTGAGTCACTCCTCGAACGGCGTCGGGTCCCCGGCGCCGACGCGCGCGATGCCCACCTCGTCGTCGGTGAAGTCGATGACCGTGGTGGGGCCCAGCCCCACGTCGCCGGAGTCGAGCACGGCGTCGACCTGGTGCGCCAGCTCCTCCGCGATCGTCCACCCGTCCGTCTGCGGGGCCTCCTCGCCGGGCAGGATGAGCGAGCTCGACATCAGCGGCTCCCCCAGCGCGTCGAGCAGCGCCTGGGCCGTGACGTGCGCCGGGATGCGTACGCCCACGGTGCGCTTCTTGTCGTGCAGCATCGCCTTCGGCGCCAGCCGGGTCGCCTTGAGGACGAACGTGTAGGGCCCCGGCGTCGCCGCCTTGATCGCCCGGAAGACGTCGTTGCCCATCTCGACGTACTGGCCCAGCTGGGCGAACGTCGAGCAGACCAGCGTGAAGTGGTGGTGCCGGTTCAGCTGACGGATCGACCGGATCCGCTCCAGCCCCTCGGCGTTGCCCATCGTGCACCCCAGCGCGAAGCCGGAGTCGGTCGGGTACACCACCAGCCCGCCCGCCTGGAGCACCTCGACCACCTGCGCCAGCGCGCGCGGCTGCGGGTTGTCGGGGTGGACGTCGAAGTAGCGGGCCATGCGCACCACCCTAGTGATCAGGTGCGAGAATCGCCCCCATGACCCTCTTCGACCTCACGGAATCCGAGCTGCGCCGGCGCACCTCGCTGAAGTGGAACGTGTACGCCCCCGACGTGCTGCCCCTGTGGGTCGCCGAGATGGACGTGCGCGTGCTGCCCGAGGTCGTGACGGCCGTCACCGAGGCGCTCGAGGCCGGCGACACCGGCTACCCGTGGGGCACGCGGTACGCCGAGGCCTACGCCGACATGGCGGACGCCCGCTGGGGCTGGCGTCCCGAACTCGACCAGTTGCGCCGCTCAGGCGACGTCATGAACGCCATCCTGTCGCTGCTGCTCGGCAACACCGCCGAGGGCGACCACGTCGTGCTCAACCCGCCGGTCTACCCGCCGTTCTGGCAGGTCGTCGAGGGCTACCGCCGCCACGTCACGCAGGTGCCGCTCACGGCGTCCGGACGCCTCGACCTGGCCGCCCTCGAGGCCGCGTTCACCGGCCCGGACCGGCCCACCGCCTACCTGCTCTGCTCCCCGCACAACCCGAACGGGACGGTGCACACCGCCGAGGAGCTCTCCGCGGTGGCCCGCCTCTGCCGCGAGCACGGCGTCCTGCTCGTGGTCGATGAGATCCACGCGCCGCTGGTCGACCCCGGCAACGAATTCGTGCCGGTGCTGTCCCTCCCGGACGCCCAGAACGCGGTCGTGGCGTTCTCAGCCGGCAAGGGCTGGAACCTGCCCGCGTTCAAGGCGGGGCTCTACGTCCGGGGCACGGACGCCGTGGCGGCTTTCGACGCCCTGCCGCCGCTGGCCAACCAGTCGACCGGCCAGATGGCCACGATCGCGCACACGGCCGCGCTGCGCCACGGGCAGGCCTGGGTGGACGCGGTGATGGTCGAGGTGGCCGCGAACAAGGACCTGCTCGGCCGCCTCGTGGACGACCTGCTGCCCGGCGTGACCTACCAGCGGGCGCCCGGCACCTACCTGGCCTGGCTCGACTGCACCGGGCTCGGCCTGGAGAACCCGCGCGACCACTTCGTGGCGCGGGCGAAGGTCGGCCTGAACAGCGGGTCCGACTTCGGCCCCGACCACGGCCGCTTCGTGCGGATGAACCTGGCCACCTCGCCGGCGCTCATCACCGAGGCGGTCGAGCGGATGGCGTCCAGCCTGCGCTGACGCGGCCGGCTCAGCGTTCGAGGACGGCGGTCGCCTCGCCCGACGCGGACAACTCGCTGATGCCGACCAGGCTCAGGAACACCGTCCTCGCGCTCGTCGTCGTGGTGACGCGCACCACGCCGTCGGTGATGGTGACCTGCCCGGTGATGCCGCGGTCGGCCAGCACCTGCTGGCCGGCGGCGGTGATGGCGCCCACGTCAAGGGTGCTGCCGGTGGCGCGGGCGAACGCGCTCGCGTCCACCGCCGCCCGGGCCGCGTGGGACGCCACGGCCTCGGCCTCGGCGCGGGCCGCCGACTTGGCGCCGCCGTCGACGACGAGCCCGGCGACGCCGAACAGGGCGGAGAGGACCACGGCGACGAACGCCGACAGGGCCTGGCCGCGCTGGTCGCGCCGGCGGGGACGGGACGGATGCGTGGGGGTGCGCGTCACGGGGTGCTCCTGGGTGGGTGGGTGCTCCCCCATCCTGCCATCCGGGCACCGGCGTCCGGACCCCGATCCACAGGGTGACCGGCCTGAAATCGCGGCGGCCACCGCATAGGCTGTTCCCTGACGCCCACGCGGCTCGACCACACTGATGACCCCGAGAGGTAACGCATGACCAAGAAGATCGCCCTGCTCACCGCGGGTGGGTTCGCCCCCTGCCTGTCCACCGCGATCGGCAGCCTGATCGAGCGCTACACCCAGGTGGCCCCCGAGATCGAGATCATCGCCTACCGCCACGGCTACCAGGGCCTGCTCACGGGTGACTACCTCGTCGTGGACGAACAGGTCCGCGCCAACGCCACCCTGCTGAAGGAGTTCGGCGGGTCGCCGATCGGCAACAGCCGGGTCAAGCTCACCAACGCCAAGGACCTCGTCAAGCGCGGCCTGGTCAAGAAGGGGGTCGACCCACTGCAGTACGCCGCCGACCGCCTGGTCGCCGACGGCGTCACGATCCTGCACACCATCGGCGGCGACGACACCAACACCACCGCCGCCGACCTGGCCCACTACCTGCACGAGCACGACTACGAGCTCACGGTGGTCGGCCTGCCCAAGACCATCGACAACGACGTGGTGCCGATCCGCCAGAGCCTGGGCGCCGACACCGCCGCCGACATGGGCGCCCGCTTCGCCCAGAACGTGCTGGCCGAGCACAACGCCAACGGCCGCATGCTGATCGTGCACGAGGTCATGGGTCGCAACTGCGGCTGGCTGACCGCCGCGACCGCCCGCAAGTACCGCGAGTGGCTCACCGCCCAGGAGTGGCTGCCCTCGATCGGGCTGGACCAGAAGGCGTGGGACGTCCACGGCGTCTTCGTCCCCGAGGCCGTCATCGACCTGCGCGCCGAGGCCGAGCGCCTGGCCAAGGTCATGGACGAGGTCGGCTGTGTCAACCTGTTCATCTCCGAGGGCGCCGGCGTCGAGGCGATCGTGGCCGAGATGGAGGCCGCCGGCGAGGAGGTCGCGCGGGACGCGTTTGGCCACCTGCGCCTCGACAAGGTCAACCCCGGCGCGTGGTTCGGCAAGCAGTTCGCCGCCATGCTGGGCGCGGAGAAGACGCTGGTCCAGAAGTCGGGCTACTACTCCCGCTCGGCCGCCTCGAACGCCTACGACCTCGAGCTGATCGACACCATGTGCGAGCTCGCGGTGGACGCCGCCCTGCGCGGCGAGCCCGGCGTGATCGGCCACGACGAGGAGCGCGGCGACGAGCTGCGCCCGATCGAGTTCGCCCGCATCGCCGGCGGCAAGCCGTTCGACATCACCCAGGACTGGTACCTGGAGATGCTGCAGGCCATCGGCCAGGACGCCCCCGTGGCGGCCCCGCCGGCCGCGCACTGACGGCTCGGCTCGGGGGTCAGCGGTTGCGCAGGCCCCCGAGCACCGCCGCCACCAGCGCGGCGAGGCCGGCCAGCGCGCCGCCGAACATGGCGCCCAGGCCCATGCCGACCCGCGTCGAGCGCACCGCCACCTCGGCGGGGACGCGCTCGGACTCCTCGCGCAGCCGCGCGGCTTCGAGCTCGGCGGCGACCTTCTTGGTCGCGTAGTCGGTCGGCTCGGCCGGCACGTGGTCGCCCAGCGTGACCTGCGGGCCGAGGAAGTCGGGGTGCGTGCCGACCCATGCGGCCACCACCAGGATCAGGGTGGCGAAGAGGTTGAAGTAGAGCATCGTGACGATCACGCTGCCGAACACGGCGGCGGCGGCGTTGCCGGAGAACACGCCGACCAGCGTCCCTGTCAGGTACTGCAGGGCCGCCATGCCCACGGCCCCGATCGCGGCGCCCCGCACGAGCACGGGCGTGGGCACGCGCTTCTCGGGGAACACCTTGAACAGGAACAGGAAGAGCAAGAACCCCGCCAGCAGGGTGCCGACCACCGGCAGCAGCGAGAGCAGGACGCCGCCGCCCGGCACGCGGTCGAGGCCCAGGAACTCGCCGACCAGGTCGCGGGCCGCCATGGCCACGGTGGTCATGGCCATCGAGAGCGCGACCAGCACGAACAGGGCCAGCAGGATGCCGAGGTTCTTCAGCGTCTGCACGACGATGTTCGGCTTGTCCTCGGCCATGTCGAAGTCGGGGCGCATCATGGCGCGCACGGCGGACCGGATGTTGTTCACCCAGTTGGCCCCGGCCCAGGCCGCCGACAGCAGGCCGACGATGCCGACGCCCCGCCAGCTGTTGAAGGCCTGGTCGACGACGGCGCTCAGCTGGTCGCCGAGGTCACCCGACCCCGAGACCGTGTCGGTGATCCACGCCTTGGCCTGGTCGAGCACGTCGGGCAGGAACAGGGTCAGCGTGAGGCCCAGCGCCGCGAAGGCGACCATCAGCACGGGCACGATCGCGAGCACCGAGAAGTAGGTGATCGCGGCCGCGAACTGGCCGCCGAGGCGCTCGCCGAAGCGCGCGACCGCCTCCAGCAGGTGGGCCACCCACGGCTTGGCCTTCAGCTTCTCGATGAACTCCGCCATGCCGCCCACCCTAGGGGGCCGCGTTCGGCGAACGCGACCCCGGGGCCGGTTGACAAGGGGGAAATCACCCCGAGGGGTGGGTCAGTCCTCGTAGGCGTCCATGGGCGGGCAGGAGCAGACCAGGTTGCGGTCGCCCCACGCGCCGTCGATCCGGGCGACGGGCGGCCAGTACTTGTCCCGGCCGCCGGTCGAGATCGCGCCCAGGTCCTGGCCCGCGGGGAACCCGCCGGCCGACCGCGGGTACGGGTGTTTCCACTCGTCGGCGGCCACCTCGGCCAGCGTGTGCGGGGCGTTGACCAGCGGGTTGTCGTCGGCCGGCCACTCCCCCGCCTTGACGCGCGCGGCCTCGTCGGCGATGGCGTGCATGGCGTCGACGAACCGGTCGAGCTCGTACAGCGGCTCGGACTCGGTCGGCTCGACCATCAGCGTCCCGGCGACCGGGAAGCTCATCGTCGGGGCGTGGAAGCCGTAGTCGATCAGGCGCTTGGCCACGTCGTCGACCGTGATGCCGGTCTCCTTGGTCAGGGGCCGCAGGTCGACGATGCACTCGTGGGCCACCCAGCCGCCCTCCCCGGTGTAGAGGATCGGGAACCGCTCGGCGATCCGCTTGGCGAGGTAGTTGGCCGACAGCACCGCCACCTGGGTGGCCAGGCGCAGGTCGGGGCCCATCATCGCGATGTAGCCGAAGGTGATCGGCAGGACGCCCGCCGACCCCCACGGGGCGGCCGAGATGGGACCGTACGAGCTGAGCGGGCCGGCGTCCGTCACGACCGGGTGGCTGGGCAGGTACGGGGCGAGGTGCTCGCGCACCGCCACCGGGCCGACGCCCGGGCCACCGCCGCCGTGCGGGATGGAGAACGTCTTGTGCAGGTTGAGGTGGCTCACGTCGCCGCCGAAGCGACCCGGCTTCGCCAGGCCGACCAGCGCGTTCATGTTCGCGCCGTCGATGTAGACCTGGCCGCCGGCCTCGTGCACCTTGTCGCACAGCTCGGCCACCCGGGACTCGTACACGCCGTGCGTGGACGGGTAGGTGATCATGATCACCGACAGCTTCTCGGCGTGCTTGGCGATCTTGGCCTCGAGGTCGTCGAAGTCGACCGTCCCGTCGGGGGCGGTCTTCACCACGACCACGTCCATGCCCGCCATCGCCGCCGAGGCCGCGTTGGTGCCGTGCGCCGAGGCCGGGATCAGGCACACCGTGCGGTGCTCCTCGCCGCGGGCCCGGTGGTAGGAGCGAACCGCCATCAGGCCGGCGAACTCGCCCTGGGCGCCCGAGTTGGGCTGCAACGAGACGGCGTCGTAGCCGGTGATCTCGACCAGCTGCGCCTCCAGCCGGGCGATCATCTCGGCGTAGCCGCGGGCGTCCTCGGCCGGGACGAAGGGGTGGAGGTTGGCGAAGCCCGGGTAGCTGATCGGCTCCATGGACGCCGCGGGGTTCAGCTTCATCGTGCACGAACCGAGCGGGATCATGCCGCGGTCGAGCGCGAAGTCGCGGTCGGACAGCGCGCGCAGGTACCGCATCATCTTGGTCTCGGAGCGGTAGGCGTGGAACACCGGGTGGGTCAGGTACGCGCTCTCGCGGGCCGGCTGGCCCAGCGACCCGTGCTCGGCCTCGCCGAGCTCGACCCCGAACACGGACGCCACGGCCGCCAGTTCGTCCTCGGTGGCGTCCTCGCCGACCGAGATCGTGACGTGGTCGCCGTCCGGCGCCCACAGGTGGACGCCGGCCTCGCGGGCGGCCGCCACGAGCCGGCGCGAGCCGCCCCTGACGTGCACCGTGACCGTGTCGAAGAAGCTGTCGGAGACCAGCTCGTAGCCGTCGGCCACGAGCGCGGCGGCGAGGCGGCGGGCGTTGCGCGCGATGGCCTCGGCGATGCCCTTGAGGCCCTGGGGGCCGTGGTAGACCGCGTAGGCGGCGGCGGTCACGGCGAGCAGCACCTGCGCGGTGCAGATGTTGGAGGTCGCCTTCTCGCGGCGGATGTGCTGCTCGCGGGTCTGCAGGGCCAAGCGCAGGGCCGGGGTGCCGTGGCGGTCCTTGGACAGGCCGACGAGGCGGCCGGGCATCTGCCGCTCCATACCGGCGCCGACGGCGATGTAGCCGGCGTGCGGGCCGCCGAAGAACAGCGGGACGCCGAAGCGCTGGGTCGAGCCGACCGCGATGTCGGCGCCCCACTCGGCAGGCGCGGGCAGCAGCGTCAGGGCCAGCAGGTCGGCCGCGGCGATGACCAGCGCGTTGTTCTCGTGCGCCTTGGCGGCGATCGTGCGCAGCTCGTCGAGGTCGCGGACCGACCCGTCGGCGGCCGGCGTCTGCACGACCACGGCGAACGCGTCGTGGCGCTGGAGGCCCTGGACGAGATCCTCGGTGACGACCACCTCGACGTGGAGGGCCAGCGCGCGCGTGCGCAGGACGGCCAGCGACTGGTCGAGGATGCCGGCGTCCACCAGCACGACCGAGCCCTTGCGCTGCGAGCGGCGGGCGACCCCGACGGCCTCGGCCACGGCGGTGCCCTCGTCGAGCAGGGACGCGCCCGACGTGGGCAGGCCGGCGAGGTCGGCCACCATCGTCTGGAAGGTCAGCAGCATCTCGAGCCGGCCCTGGCTGATCTCGGGCTGGTACGGGGTGTAGGCCGTGTACCAGGCCGGGTTCTCGAGCAGGTTGCGCCGGATCACCGGCGGGGTGACCGTGCCGTGGTAGCCCTGCCCGATCATGGCGCGCAGCGGGTTGTTCAGCGCGGCCATCCGGGCGAGGTCGGCCTGCACCGCTGCCTCGGACACCGCCGGGGCGAGGTCCAGGGGTGCGTCCACGCGGATGCCGGCGGGCACCGCCTCGTCCGTCAGGGCGTCGAGTGAGCTGGCGCCCACGGCGGCGAGCATGGTCTCGCGGTCGGACTCGGTGGGGCCGATGTGACGGGAGAGGAACGGTTCCATGCCCCCCAACCTACCCAAACGGGGAGGCGGCGTGCAGGGTTCAGATGGCGTTGCGCGCGGCCCGCCGGGCGGCCAATTCGTCGGTCGCCACGGGGGCGGCCACCTCGGCCTCGGCACGCTCGGTCGGCAGCGCCGCGAGCGACCCCTCGAGGTCGTGCCACACGCGCCCGAGGGCGATGGCGAAGATGCCCTGGCCGCCGTGGACGAGGTCGATGATCTCGGAGTCGGAGATGGCCTCATACACCGAGACGCCGTCGCTCATCAGCGTGACCGAGGACAGGTCCTCGACGCCGCGGGCGCGCAGGTGGTCGATCGCGGTCCGGATCTGCTGCAGCGAGATGCCGGCGTCCAGCAGGCGCTTGACGACCTTGAGCATGAGGATGTCGCGGAAGGAGTACAGCCTCTGGGTGCCGGAGCCCCCGGCCGCGCGGATCTCGGGCACGACCAGCCCGGTGCGGGCCCAGTAGTCGAGCTGGCGGTAGGTGATGCCGGCCGCGTTGCAGGCGACGGGGCCGCGGAAGCCGATGTCCTCCGGCAGGGGCGAGAAGTCACCCTCGAAGAGGGCGTCCTGCAACCCGACCGTGGGCCGCGGGGCCTTCGCCTCCGGTGCGTTCACCATGCCTCCTCAAGCTGCTCTGCGTCGTCGTCGCTCGTCGTACCAGTATGACGGTAGCGGCCCGGTCCCACGACGCCCGCCGACACGCCGCGTGGGGGCTCGCAGCGGGCCGAACCCTCGACCGCCACCTCAGGGTTGGTCGCGCGAGGGCCCGAAGTCCTCGGGGGTGATGTTGTCGAGGAAGGCGCGGAACTGCGCCATCTCCTCGTCCGACGCCCCGGCGTCCGCGAGTCCGGGCGGGCCGGTCTGCGGGGCTCCCGTCACGCCCACCTCGTCGAGCAGGTCCTCGTCGGCCAGGATCGTCGCCCCGCAGCGCAGGGCCAGGGCCACGGCGTCCGAGACGCGGGCCGGCACGACGGTGCCGCCGATCACGACGTGGGCGGAGAACACGCCCTCGTCCTCGCCCGTGATGTGCACGGCCTCCACGACGGCGTCCAGCACCGCGAGCGCGTCGATCATGAGGTCGTGGGTGCTGGGGTGCTCCTCGTCGGAGTCCTCGAGGGCCGACAGGATCGCGTTGCCGCCGGCGGCGGTGATCCACACGGCGAGGTGCCGCTCCCCCTGCTGCTCGCGCAGCAGGAGCACCGGGGTGTCCGCGACGGCGGTGACGCGCACCTCGCTGAACAGCATCGGGATCACCGTGGTACCCCCGTCAGGACCGGATGGACGAGCGCAGCAGGGCGGCGTGCGCGTACATGACCAACTGCATCACCTCGGCCACCGACTGTCGAGGGGTGCTGCGGCGCCGGCTGTGCGCCTGCACGGCCTGGTCGATGAGGGCGGCCTCCCGCTCGGCGACCTGCTTGATGGCACGCAGGTGGCGGGCGTCCATCCCGTAGGCGGCGAGCTTGCGCGCGGCCACGGCGATGGTCAGCGCGTCCCGGCCGTAGTGGGCGGTGCCCCGGCGCGGGGTCACCAGCCCGTGCTGCTCGAGCTCGGAGAGGGTGGCCTCGGTCAGCCCCGAGATCTGGAGCAGTTCCTGGCGCGTGATGTGGATGGTGCGCTTGCCCGCGATGGCCGGTCGCTGCGGCGGCAACGCCGGGGGCAGGTCCTCCGCGACGGGCGTGGGCAGGGTCGGCTGGGACGGCGCGGCCGCCGGGGGCTGCTCGCCGGCGTCCATCGCCTCGAGGTTCTCGCGGATGACCTTGAGCGGCAGGTAGTGGTTCTTCTGGACGTCGAGGATGTAGTGCAGCCGCTTGACGTCGTGGTCGGAGTAGCGACGGTAGCCGGACGGCGCGCGCTCAGGGGAGATCAGGCCCTCGCCCTCGAGGAACCTGATCTTGCTGATCGAGATGTCCGGGAAGTCCTCCTTGAGGACCTTCAGGACCTGTCCGATGCTCTTCGTCGCAGGTGGCATCTAGCCTCGCCCGGTCGGCGCCACCAGGTAGACGAGCCGGAACTTGCCGATCTGCACCTCGTCGCCGGGGCGCAACGCGACCTCACCGTCGATGAGGGTGCGGTTGACGTAGGTGCCGTTGAGGCTGTTGAGGTCGGCCACCCAGTGGTGGCCCCCGCGCTCGGTCACCTTGGCGTGGTGGCGGGAGACGGTGACGTCGTCGAGGAAGAGGTCGGACTGCGGGTGGCGTCCGGCGGTCACGACCTCCTGGTCGAGCACGAAGGACGCCCCGACGTTGGGTCCACGGACCACGGCCAGGGCGCGGGTGCCCGGGGCCAGGTCCTTGATGATGGGGAGGTTCGGGTCGGTCACCTCGTTCGGTGCCTCGGGCACCGTGGCGACCGGGATCACGCGGGTGGTGTCACCGGTGTTCGCGCGCAGGGGCGCCCCACAGTTCGAGCAGAAGTTGCCGCCGCCGGCGACCGGTGCGCCGCACTCCGGGCACGTGAGCATGTGCTTGATCCTTTCCCCGGGGCCTCCCCCGACCCCACTGCGGTTGCCGGTGGTCCCACCGGCAACCGTCCCACCCTACTCGCCGGCCACCTCGGCGTAGCCGTCGGCGTCCAGCAGGTCGTCCAGCTCGCTGGGCTCGGACAGCTCGACCTCGAACAGCCAGCCGTCGCCGTACGGGTCGGCGTTGACGACGTCGGGGGTGTCGGTGAGCTGCTCGTTGACCGCGGTGATCACGCCGGAGACCGGCGCGTACACGTCGGACACGCTCTTGGTCGACTCGACCTCGGCGCACGCGTCGTCGAGGGCGACCTCCTCCCCCACCTGGGGCAGGGACACGTAGACCACGTCGCCGAGGGCCTCGGCCGCATAGCTGGTGATGCCCACACGCACCGTGGAGCCGTTGCCGGCCCGCACCCACTCGTGCTTCTCGGTGTAGCGAAGATCCTCAGGGAACACGTGCCTCTCCTCGTGGTCGTTCGACCCCGGCAGCCTCGTACCGGGCGATTGTCAGCCTAGTGGAGTTCGGGCTGTTTGGGGCGGCGCGCCTCAGCCGGGTCGGGCGAACCGCGGGGTCTCCGGATCCACCACCGAGTCGATGACCAGGTCCTCCACCTCGACGACCCGGGCCGTGCCCCCGACGCGCTCGCCCTCGATGGTGCTGACCAGGCCGCCGCGGAACCGGGTGGCCTCGCTCAGCGTCTCGGGGTCGCCGATCGCCTCGATGACGATGGTGCTGCCCAGGCGCACGCCGTCGGCCTGCAGCTGGCCGTCGACGGTCGCGAACCAGGAGTTTGTGACCAGGCGGACCGCATCGTTGACCTCCATGACCTCGGCGCCGGCGTCGCGGAGCTCCTCGACGGTGTTGAGGAGGATCTCGGGGGTCACCTTCCCCGCCCGGTCGGTGATCGTCACGCGGATGCCGGGACCCTGAGCCGGGGCGGTTCCCCCGAGCAGCTCGAGGGCGTCCAGGCGCCGCAGCGCCTGCTCGCGGGCCTCGGCGCTGGACTCGGCGCCCGACTGCAGCCGCTGGCGGGTGACCTCGAGCTGGGTGATCTCCCCCTCCAGGCGCCGCGCCTCGGCCTGGACGTCGTCGAGCATGGCGACGAGCTCGTCCTGGCGCAGGTTGGTGTAGCGCTGGTCCCGGCCGCCCGACAGCTGGAGGGTGATGGCGAAGCCGAACAGCAGCAGGACGACGGCCACGATGAGCTGCGAGCGACTGGGCTTGAGCAGGTCCTTGCGGATCCGCGCCCAGGCGTTGTCGGGTGCCGGCGCCGGGGTGGGTTCAGGCATGGAACAGCTTCCGCCGGATGTGGGCGACGTTGGCGAAGATGCGGATGCCCAGGACGACCACGACGGCGGTGGACAGCTGGCTGCCGACCCCGATCAGGTCCCCGACCCACACGATCAGGGCGGCGATCAGCACGTTGGAGATGAAGGAGACGACGAAGACCTTGTCGTCGAACACGGCGTCCAGGTAGGCGCGGAACCCGCCGAACACGGCGTCCAGGGCCGCCACGATCGCGATCGGCAGGTAGGGCTGGAGCTGGGGCGGCAGGGACGGCTGCAGCAGGATGCCCAGGCCGATGCCGATGGCCAACCCGATGATCGCGTACATGACCCGCTCCCCCTCAACGCCTCGTCCGTGCCCGGTCCACGCCCAGACCCGGGTCGGCGGGGAGGGCGACCTCACCCACCCTACCGATGCTCCACTGGACGCCGTAGTGCTGCGCCAGCCCCTCGACCCAGACGCCGCCCTCGGAGCGCCGGAAGGCGTCCTCCAGCACCCGTGCGTCCCCGATGGCCTCGATGACGTAGGGGCGTGTGACCGAGCGGTAGTCGACGGTGATGGCGTCGCCGGCGTTCCGGATGGCCGTGCGGCTGGACAGCCGGTGCCCGTTGATCGCGACCGCCTCGGCGCCGTTGGCCCACAGGCTGTTGGCGACCATGCGCAGGTCGGCGTCGACCACCTGGCTGCCCTGCACCGAGGCGTCGGTCCCGTCGTCGAGCGTGACCCGGACGCCGGGGCCGGTGACCGCGGTCGTCCCGACCCGCGCCGCCAGGGTGTCGGCGCGCTCCAGCTCGGCCGGGGTGAGGGCGCCCCCCGCGCGTTCCAGCTCGCGGATGCCCTGGTCGAGCTCGGCCGTGTGCGCCCGCAAGGAGTCGATGTGCTGCTCGGTCGTGGCGATGCGGCTGATCAGGTCGGCGCGCTCCTGGGCGGCCGCCGGCGCGGTGCGCCACTGGTTGGCCAGCGCGACCCCGAACAGCAGCCCCACCACGAGCAGGGCCGGCAGGAGCACCGGGCCGCGCCGGCGCCCGCCGCCCGCGGCCGCGACGGCCGGGTAGGACGGGTCCAGCGCCGTGTCGCGGAGGTTGTTGAGCAGGTCCATCGACGCGTCGGGGCGCCGCTGGGGGTCGGGGACCCGCTCGGGTCGGAAGCCCACGGCTCAGGCCCCGTCCGCCCAGCGCCGCGCCAGCAGGGCGCGGGCGTCCTCGAGCAGCTGGGGCAGGGCACGCGTGCGGGCCACGACGGGCATGAAGTTGGAGTCGCCCTGCCAGCGGGGCACCACGTGCTGGTGCAGGTGCGCCGCGATCCCGGCGCCGGCGACCGTGCCCTGGTTCATGCCGATGTTGAACCCCTGCGGGTGCGACACGTCCCCCAGCACCCGCATGGCCTCCTGGGTCAGCGCCGAGAACTCGGCCGTCTCCGCCTCGTCGAGGTCGGAGTACGCCGACACGTGCCGGTAGGGGCAGACGAGCAGGTGGCCCGGGTTGTAGGGGTACAGGTTCATCACCACGTAGCAGGTGGTGCCGCGGTGCACGACCAGGCCGTCGGCGTCCTCGCGCCCGGGGGCGCGACAGAAGGGGCACGAGGCCTCGCCGGCGTCCGACGGCTTGTTCTCACCGTCGATGTACACCATCCGGTGGGGCGTCCAGAGGCGCTGGAAGGCGTCGGGGACGCCCGCCAGCCCCTGGGGACGCTCGGTGGTCATCCCCGATCCCCCTCGGCGGCGGTCGGGCTGTCGTTGCGGCGCGACGCGATCCAGGCCGTGATCTCGGCCACCGCGTCGGCGACCGGCACCTGGTTGCGCTGCGTGCCGTCGCGGAAGCGGAAGGAGACCGCACCCGCCTCGACGTCCTCGCCGCCGGCGATGATGATGAACGGCGCCTTCTCCTTGGCCGCGTTGCGGATCTTCTTGCCGAAGCGGTCGTCAGAGTCGTCCAGATCGACCCGGACGCCCGCCGCGCGCAGCTGCTCGACCACGCCGCCGAGGTACTCGTTGAACGCCTCGGCGACCGGCACGGCCACGACCTGCACCGGCGAGAGCCACGCCGGGAACGCGCCCGCGTAGTGCTCGATCAGCACGCCCATGAACCGCTCGATCGAGCCGAACTTGGCCGAGTGGATCATCACCGGCTGCTGGCGCGAGCCGTCGGACGCCGTGTACTCCAGGCCGAAGCGCTCCGGCTGGTTGAAGTCGTACTGGATCGTGGACATCTGCCAGGTCCGGCCGATGGCGTCCTTGGCCTGCACCGAGATCTTCGGCCCGTAGTAGGCCGCGCCACCCGGGTCGGGGACGACCTCGAGCCCGGACTCGGCGGCGATCTGCTCCAGGATCGCGGTCGCCTCGGCCCACTGCTCGTCGGACCCGATGAACTTGTCCTTCTTCTTGCCGTCCTCGTCGCGCGTCGACAGCTCCAGCACGATGTCGTCCATGCCGAAGTCGCGCAGCAGCTTCAGCACGAAGCCCAGCAGGTGCCGCACCTCGTCGGGGGCCTGCTCCTTGGCGCAGTAGCTGTGCGAGTCGTCCTGCGTGATCGAGCGCACGCGGGTGAGGCCCTGCACCACGCCGGACTTCTCGTCGCGGTACACCGTCCCGAACTCGAAGAAGCGCAGCGGCAGCTCGCGGTAGGAGCGGCCCCGGGCGCTGAAGATCAGGTTGTGCATCGGGCAGTTCATCGCCTTGAGGCGGTAGGCCTGCCCGCCCTTGACCAGGTTGCCCTGCTCGTCGCGCTCGGCGTCCTCCAGCAGCGCCGGGAACATGCCGTCGGCGTAGTACGGGAGGTGGCCGGAGGTGTAGAACAGGTCCTCCTTGGCGATGTGCGGGGTGCCGACGTAGTCGAACCCGTGGTCGATGTGGGCCTGGCGGACGTAGTCCTCCATCGCGCGCTTGATGATGCCGCCGCGCGGGTGGAACAGCGGCAGGCCCGAGCCGACCAGCTCGTGGAAGCTGAACAGGTCCAGCTCGGTGCCGAGCTTGCGGTGGTCGCGCTTGGCGGCCTCCTCGAGGCGGTGCTGGTAGGCCTGCAGGTCCTCCTTGGACGCCCACGCGGTCCCGTACAGGCGCTGCAGCTGGGCGTTGGCCTGGTCACCGCGCCAGTAGGCCGCGGACGTGCGGGTCAGGGCCCAGCCGTTGCCGAGGTAGCCGGTGTGCGGCACGTGCGGGCCGCGGCACAGGTCCTTCCAGGCGACCGAGCCGTCGCGACGTACGTTGTCGTAGATCGTGAGCTCGCCGGCCCCGACCTCGACGGAGGCCCCCTCGGCGTCGCCGCTGTTGCCCTTCAGGCCGATCAGCTCGACCTTGAAGGGCTCTGCGGCCAGCTCCACGCGGGCCTCGTCGTCGCCCACGGCGCGCCGGACGAACCGCTGGCGCTCCTTCACGATGCGGCCCATGTCCTTGGTGAGGGCGGCAAGGTCCTCGGGCGTGAGCGGCTCGGTGAGGAAGTCGTAGTAGAAGCCGTCGGTGATGGGCGGGCCGATGCCCAGCTTGGCGTCGGCGCGCAGGTTCTGCACCGCCTGGGCGGCGACGTGCGCGGCCGAGTGGCGCAGGATGTACAGGCCGTCGGGCTCGGTGACCAGGACCGGCTCGACCTCGGCGCCGTCGGGCAGCTCGCGGTGCAGGTCGAGGACCTCGCCGGCGACACGCATGGCCACCACGCTGCGGTCGTTCCCGAACACGTCGAGGCCGGTCGCGGTGGTCTCGAACGTCCTCGTCTCGCGCGCGTCGGGGCGGATGACGGTGATCGAGGCACTCACGGGTGGTTCCTTTCGTGGTCGGACCCCCACATTCTGCCGCATCCGCCGGCGGTACCGTGGAGCGGTGACACGCAGCTGGGACGCCGCCACCTACGACCGCCTGCCCCTGCCCCACGTCGCGTGGGGCGAGGGGGTGGTGGACCGGCTCGGCCTTTCCGGCGACGAGCAGGTGTTGGACGCCGGCTGCGGCACCGGCCGCGACCTGGCCCGGCTGCTGGAGCGGCACCCCGGGGCGACGGCGATCGGCGTGGACGCCTCGGCGTCCGTCGCTGACTCGCCCGCGCCGGGTGGATCTGCCAAGCTGGGACCCGATCCTGCGCGCAGAAAGGGCCCGCCGATGTCCTGCTCCGTCGACACCACGTTCCGCCTCCGCTGGGAGCGCTTCGGGCCCGAGGTCGAAGCGTCCCTGACGGCCGTCTACGGCGAGCGCGGACCCGAGGTGACCGAGCGGGTGCGCGGCCTCGTGCGGGCCGCCCTCGACGCCCGCCCCGCCGACCTGCGCGAGCTCGACGAGCGCCGCCTGCTGGCGCCGGACTGGCTGCAGGACCCCCGCCAGGTCGGCTACGTCGCCTACGCCGACCGGTTCGCCGGCACCCTCGCAGGGGTGGGCGAGCACCTCGACCACCTCGCCGGGCTCGGCGTCACCTACCTGCACCTGATGCCGCTGCTGCGCCCGCGCCCGGGCCCCAACGACGGCGGCTACGCCGTGATGGACTACCGCGCCGTGCGCGAGGACCTCGGCACCATGGACGACCTGCGGGCCCTCACCGCCCGGCTGCGGGAGCGGGGCATCTGCCTCGAGGTCGACCTCGTGCTCAACCACGTCGCGGCCGAGCACGACTGGGCCCGCCGCGCCCGGGCGGGCGAGCAGCGCTACCGCGACTACTTCCTCGCCTTCGACGACCGGGGGCTGCCCGACGCGTACGAGGCGAGCCTGCCCGAGGTGTTCCCCGACTTCGCGCCCGGCAACTTCACCTTCGACGACGAGCTCGGCGCCTGGGTGTGGACCACCTTCAACGCCTGGCAGTGGGACGTGAACTGGGCCAACCCCGACGTGTTCTGCGAGTACCTCGACATCATCTGCCACCTCGCCAACGCCGGCGTCGAGGTGCTGCGCCTGGACGCCATCGCGTTCATCTGGAAGCGGATGGGCACCTCGTGCCAGAACCAGCCCGAGGTGCACCACCTGACCCGCGCGCTGCGCCAGGCCGTGCGCGTCGCCGCGCCCGGGGTCGCGTTCAAGGCCGAGGCGATCGTCGGCCCCGACGACCTGCTGCCCTACCTCGGCGTGGGCGAGCACCACGGCCGGGTCTCCGACATGGCCTACCACAACTCCCTGATGGTGCAGCTGTGGAGCGCCCTGGCCTCCCGCGACACCCGCCTCACCGAGGTGGCCCTCGGCCGGTTCGCCCCCAAGCCGACGACGACCACGTGGGGCACCTACGTGCGCTGCCACGACGACATCGGCTGGGCGGTCACCGACGCGGACGCCGCGGCCGTGGGCCTCGACGGCTTCGCCCACCGGGCGTTCCTGTCCGACTTCTACGCCGGCCTCGCGCCGGGCTCCTTCGCGCGCGGGCTGGTGTTCCAGCACAACCCCGCCACCGGCGACCGCCGGATCAGCGGCACCCTGGCCAGCCTCGCGGGGCTGGAGACTGCCCTGGCGGCCGGCGACCCGGGCCGGATCGACGACGCCGTGGCCCGCATCCTGCTGCTGCACGCAGTCATCGCGGGGTTCGGCGGCGTCCCGCTGCTCTACATGGGTGACGAGGTCGGGATGCTCAACGACGCCGGCTGGGCCGACGAGCCGGGCCACGACGACGACAACCGCTGGGTGCACCGCCCCCGCATGGACTGGGCCGCCGTGGCCGCGGCCGAGGCCGACCCGGCGTCCCCGTCGGGACGCATCCTGGCCGGGTTGCGCCACGTCCTGGCCGTCCGGAGGTCGACGCCGCACCTGCACGCCTCGGTGGAGAGCCGGGTCGTGCCCAGCCCCGACCCGCGCCTGCTGGTGCTGCGCCGCGACCACCCTCTGGGGCCGATGGTGCAGGTGTACAACGTCTCCGAGGGCGAGGTCGCGCTCCCCGCCGCCGTGGTGGGCGACGTGCTGGGCCGCGAGGCGTCCGAACTGCTGGGCGGCCACCGCTGGAACCTGGCCACCGACGTGCTGCCCGTGCGCCCCTACCAGGCGCTGTGGTTCACAGCCTGAGGGACCGTCAGGGCAGGTCCCACGTGTGCACCGGGTCGTTGGTGTGCATGCGTTCGGCGTAGGCCACCGTCATGGCGGTGAGCGCGTCGCGCCGCGACATCCCGCGCGCCTCGAGGGCCTCGACGCAGCGCACCTGCCAGTCGGCCCCGTTCACGCCCGACAGGCACCGGCCCTCGATGATGCCGAGGTAGCGGTCGATGGCCGCGCCGTCGACGCCCCACTCCTCCAGCCCCGCCTGGGCGACCGGGAGGATGTGGCGCAGGACCAGCTCGCTGGCCGGGGTCTCCCCCAGCCCGGGCCAGAACAGGTCGGCGTCGATGCCCTGGTGGGCGGCGGCGTCGAAGTTGTCGTGGGCGCTGCGGAACGCCATGCGGGTCCAGACCGGGCGGTCGTCGCGGGCCATCCGGTTGAGCGCCCCGTAGTAGAACGCGGCGTTGGCCAGGGTGTCGGCGATGGTCGGACCCGCGGGCAGCACCCGGTTCTCCAGCCGCACGTGCGCCTTGTTGCCGACGACGTCGTAGACGGGCCGGTTCCAGCGGTAGATCGTGCCGTTGTGCAGCTTGAGCTCGGCCAGCTCGGGGGTGCCGCCGGCGGCGAAGACCGCGCGCGGGTCCTCGTCCGAGATCTCGGGCAGCAGCGCCGGGAACCAGCGGGAGTTCTCCTCGAACAGGTCGAAGATCGAGGTGATCCAGCGCTCGCCGAAGAACACCCGCGGCCGGACGCCCTGGTTGGCGTACTCGACCGGGCGGGTGTCGGCGGCCTGGGTGAACACCGCGATGCGGCTCTCGGCGTCGAGGCGGTGGCCGAACACGAACGGCGAGTTCGCGCCCAGGGCCAGCTGGGGGCCAGCCAGCACCTGCGCGGCGTTCCACGCGCGGGCGAACTCGCGCGGGGCCACCAGGAGGTGGAACTGCACCGACGTGCAGGCGCTCTCGGGGGCCAGCGAGTCGGCGAAGGCGTCGAGCCGCTCCCCCGTCGGCCCCTCGATGTCGAGGTGGATGTCCTCCCCCCGGGCCGCCAGCATCGCGTCGTTGAGGGCCGCGAAGCGGGTGTTCCCGCTCATCCAGTCGCCCTGGAAGTGCTCGGGCATGACCGTGGGCAGGATGCCGGTCATCACGATGTGGTTGCCCGACTCCGTGCTGCGGCGCTCGGCCTCGTTGAGCGAGGCCCGCAGGGACGCCTCGAGGTCGAGCAGGTGGGTGCCGGCGATGTCGCCGGGCGGGACGTTGAACTCGATGTTGAACCGCGCGAGCTCGGTCTGGAACTCCGGGTTGGCGATCGCCTCCAGCACCTCGGCGTTGGCGAAGCTCGGCTGGTGGTCGGCGTCGACGAGGTTCAGCTCGATCTCCAGCCCGGTGCGGTGGGCCTCCTCGGTGAACGCCCCGGCGTGGAGCATCTCCTCCAGCACGTCCAGGCACGCCAGCACCTTGTGCCGGTACTGCTGGCGCTGCTCACGGCTGAAGTGCTGCTGGCCGACCTCGGTGCCCATGGCGGACAGCGTAAAGGCCCCGGCTGCTGCCGGGGCCTTCTGCTTGGTGGGCGGTACCAGACTTGAACTGATGACCTCTTCCGTGTCAGGGAAGCGCGCTACCAACTGCGCCAACCGCCCGAGGTGGAGACGGGATTTGAACCCGTGTACACGGATTTGCAGTCCGTTGCCTCGCCTCTCGGCCACTCCACCGGGGAAAAGTACCCGGCCTGCTGGAGGCTTCAGGCCCTCTCCGAGCGGACGACGGGATTCGAACCCGCGACCCTCACCTTGGCAAGGTGATGCTCTACCAGCTGAGCCACGTCCGCGTGCTTGCCGAGCGACCGGGGCCGTTCGGGGCGTGGAACACCATATACGGATCGTTCGGCGCTTTGCAAAACGGACGCGCGCCCCGGTGGGGTCGGCCCACGATTTCGCACACCGGCGGGGCTTCGGCTATCGTGTTCCTCCGCGGGCGATTGGCGCAGTTGGTAGCGCGCTTCGTTCACACCGAAGAGGTCATCAGTTCAAGTCTGGTATCGCCCACCGCGACGAAAACCCGCCCAGGGTCCACCCGGGGCGGGTTTTCTCGTTCCCGGGACCACCCGCCGTGCAACTCCGGGCAAACACATCACCCCTTGCCACCGCTTGAAATCTCAGCATGCGGCCGCAGTGTCCGCTGTATGGGACACTCGAATTGGCACTCCCTCAACTTTTCAGTCAGGATGACCACGTCGAAAGCGGCAAGGACGCCGTCCCACCAGCTAGCAACGACGGAGGAACGGCGATGACCGCACCCACCCTCGTGATGGCTGCCCAAGGCAGCCGAGACCAGCGCGTCGTGCGCGTCGCGCAGGCGCTCCAGACCGAGCTGAGCCGCATGCGGCCCGAGGTCGACAGCAGCGTCGCCTTCCTGGACTCGTGCCTCCCCTCGGTCACCCAGACCCTCGACAAGCTCGCCGCCCGCGGCGTCCGCGAGACGGTGATCGTCCCGCTCGACCTCACCCACGCGATCGAGGTCGACCCCCGCTTCAGCGGCATCGTGGCCCGGGCCGCCCAGCAGCACCCCGGCCTCCGCATCAGCGTCGCCCGCCCGATCGGCCCCGAGGCGTCCCTGCTGGCCCTGCTCGACACCCGCCTGCGCGCCGCCCTGGCAGCCGCCCGCGTCCTCGAGCTCGACGGCCTGATCCTGTCGTCCTCCACCACCGGCGACGTCCGCGGCACCGCCCTGCTGGCCCGCCGCGCCCGCCAGTGGTCCACCCACCACCGGCTCCCCTGCCTCACGGCCGTCGCCGACGGCTCCGGTCCCTCGGTCGCCCAGGCGATGCAGGGCCTCCGCAGCCAGGGCCGCCGCCACATCGCCGTCGGGTCGTTCTTCATGGCCGGCGACGAGCGCTGGGCCGTGCAGGCCGAGCAGGCGCGCCGCATCGGCGCCGTCGCGGTGTCCGACCCGCTGGGTTCGGCGCCCGAGGTCGCCGAGCTGGTGCTGGCCCGCTACGCCTTCGCCGCGATGGACCTGCTCCCCTTCGACGAGGAGGGCAACTTCCAGGCCCCGGAGGTTCCGGCTGCGACCCAGTCCGACTGCGCCATCGCGTTCTCCGCGTAGTCTGGGCCTCCTGTCCCACAGGAGGAACCCATGACCCAGACGCCGAAGGTCGACCGCACGCCGCAGCAGTGGCGCGAGGTGCTGACCCCGTTCGAGTTCCAGGTCCTGCGCGAGGGCGGCACCGAGCGCCCGGGCACGGGCGAGTACGAGCACTTCAGCGAGCCCGGCACCTACGCGTGCAAGGGCTGCGGCGCCGAGCTGTTCACCAGCGAGGAGAAGTTCGCCTCCCACTGCGGGTGGCCCAGCTTCTACGCGCCGGCCGGCGACGACCGCATCCGGTACCTGCGCGACGACTCCCTGCCCGGACGCCCCCGCATCGAGGTGCGCTGCGCCGCGTGCGACAGCCACCTCGGCCACGTGTTCGAGGGCGAGGGCTACGAGACGCCCACCGACCTGCGCTACTGCATCAACTCCATCTGCCTGGTCCACCAGCCGCCGGCCTGACCGGCGCGCCACCCGCAGCCGGGGGCGTCCGACACCTAGCCTGAGGGGCGTGGCCCTGGGGAAACCGCAGTCAGACCTGTTCGACGAGGCAGCAGCCTCGCTCCTCGGCATGGTCTGGCGCCCCGAGCTGACCGTCGAGGAGATCCCGGCCCCCCAGCGCATCGCCCCGTTCGCCGCCGCCATCGCCGCCGACGTCGACTCCGACGAGGAGGAGGTCGGCAACGGACGCCTCGTGCTGCTGCACGACCCCGACGGCAACCCGGCGTGGGAGGGCACCTTCCGCTGCGTGACGTTCGCGCGCGCCAGCGTCGACCCCGAGATGGCCGCCGACCCGCTGCTGGCCGAGGTCGGCTGGTCGTGGCTGCAGGACGCGCTGGAGCGCCGCGGCGCCGACTACGCCGCACCCAGCGGCACCGTGACGGCCGTCTCGAGCAAGTCGTTCGGCTCGATGGAGGGCGACCCCGACAAGGCCGAGGTCGAGATCCGCGCGTCGTGGACGCCTGTGCTCACCCGCGGCGACGAGATCCTGACCCACGTCGAGGCCTGGCAGGACCTGCTGTGCATGGTGTCGGGCCTGCCGCTGCTGCCCGACGGCGTCGTCCCGATCCCCCTGCACCGCACGGGGCGGCGACGCCGGTGAGCGAGCAGACCCCGCGCGAGACCGACCCCGTCGAGGTCGAGGGCCCGCCCCCCGAGCTGGTGTCCCGGCCCGCCGACGGCGTCCCCCCGGTCGTGCGCACGCCCGAGGCGCTGCAGGCCACGATCGACGCGCTCGCGGCCGGTTCCGGCCCGCTGGCCGTCGACACCGAGCGCGCGCACGGGTTCCGCTACACCGGCCGGGCCTACCTGATCCAGCTGCGCCGCGAGGGCGCGGGCACCCACCTCGTCGACCCGATCGCGTTCGCCGAGGACGGCGAGCGCGCCGACCTCTCCGCGATCGCCGACGCCGTCGGCGACGCCGAGTGGATCCTGCACGCCGCCAGCCAGGACCTGCCCAGCCTCGCCGAGGTGAACATGCTCCCCCGCCGGCTGTTCGACACCGAGCTGGCCGGCCGCCTTTTGGGCCTTCCGCGCGTGGCGCTTGGGTCCCTGCTCGAGCGCGCCCTGGGCAAGACCCTGGCCAAGGAGCACTCCGCCTCCGACTGGTCGCGCCGCCCCCTGCCCGAGGACTGGCTGGTCTACGCCGCCCTCGACGTCGAACTGCTGGTCCCGCTGCGTGACTGGGTGGCCGCCGAGCTCGAGGCCGCCGGCAAGACCGAGTGGGCCGCCCAGGAGTTCGAGCACCTCGTCCTCCACGCCGGCGATGCCCCGACCCAGCGCACCGACCCGTGGCGCCGCACCTCCGGCACCCACGACGTCCGGACGCCCCGCGGCCTGGCCGTCGTCCGCGAACTCTGGCAGGAGCGGGACGCCCTGGCCCAGAAGCTCGACAAGTCGCCGGGCCGGATCCTCAACGACCGGGCGATCTCCGGGATCGCCGTGCGCGCCGAGGCGGCGGGCTTCGAGGCGTCCCGGGAGGCGCTGCGCGCCGTGGACGGCTTCCGCTGGCGCCAGGCCCAGCGCTACGAGACCAACTGGCTGGCCGCGCTCGAACGCGGCCTCGCCGTGCCCAAGGCCGAGCTGCCGCCACGGCGGCCGCCGGCGGAGGGGATCCCCCACCCGAAGGGCTGGCCGACGCGCTTCCCCGACGCCGCCGACCGGTGGGCACGCCTGCGCCCCGCGACCGTCGAGCTGGCCGAGCGCTTGCAGCTGCCGGTGGAAAACCTCATCGCCCCCGACGCGCTGCGCCGGCTGGCGTGGGAGCCGCCCGCCCCGGTGACCGAGGCGTCGGTGGACGCGTTCTGGGCCGTCGAGGGCGTCAGGCCGTGGCAGCGGGAGCTGGTCGTCCCGGTGGTGACCCCGCTGCTCTGACCGAGCACTCCAGCGCCCACTCCACGACGGTGCGGGCGACGTCCTGTGCCGTCAGGCCGAGTTCCTCGAGGACCTCACCGCGGCTGGCGTGGTCGAGGAACTGCTGCGGCACCCCGAGGTGGCGCAGGGGCGTCCAGACCCCGGCCCGGCCACAGGCCAGCGCGAGCGCGGCACCCAGGCCGCCGCTGACTCCGCCGTCCTCGAGCGTGACGACCAGGTCGGCCGCGCCGCACAGCTCGACGAGCGCGGGGTTGACCGGCAGGGCCCACACCGGGTCCACGACCGCGCACGGGACGCCCTGGGCCGACATCCGCGTGGCGGCGTCGACCGCGAGGTGCGCGAAGACGCCGTGGGCGACGAGCAGGACGCGGGAGTCCGGCGGGCTGGCGAGCACGTCGACCCCGCCGTGGGAGCGCAGCGCGGGGAGCTCGGGGGGCAGCGGGTCCTTGGAGTAGCGCACCACGCTCGGGGCGTCGTGGATGCCCACGGCCGTGCGCAACGCCTCGACGAGGCGCTGCTCGTCGCGCGGCGCGGCCAGGTGCAGCCCGGGCACCATCGTCAGCAGCGAGGTGTCCCACATGCCGTGGTGGCTGGCGCCGTCGGGGCCGGTGATGCCGGCGCGGTCGAGCACGAACGTGACGCCCTGCTTGTGCAGCGCGACGTCCATCAGCAGCTGGTCGAAGGCGCGGTTGAGGAAGGTGGCGTAGATCGCGACCACCGGGTGCAGTCCGCCCTTGGACAGGCCCGCGGCCGAGCCGACCGCGTGCTGCTCGGCGATGCCGACGTCGAAGACCCGGTCGGGGAACTCGCGCGCCAGCGCGTCGAGGCCCACGGGGTGCAGCATGGCCGCGGTGATGCCGACGATGTCGGCGTTCTCGCGGGCCAGGGTGACGATCTCGTCGCGGAACGCGTCGGTCCACGTCCGCTTCGGGTTGGCGGTCAGCGGCTCCCCGGTCTCGGAGTCGATCAGGCCCACGGCGTGGAACCGGTCGGCCTCGTGCTCCTCCGCCGCGCGGAAGCCCTTGCCCTTGACGGTCATGCAGTGCACGAGCACCGGCCCGTCGAAGTTCTTGGCGGCCTCGAAGGCGCGCTCCATCATGCCGATGTCGTGGCCGTCGATCGGGCCGACGTACTTGATGCCGAGGTCGGAGAACATGCCCTGCGGGGCGAGGATGTCCTTCACGCCGGTCTTGAAGCCGTGCAGCAGGTCGTACAGCGGGCCGCCGATGACGGGCGCCGAGCGCACGCGCTGCTTGATCTGCTTCAGCGTCGGCTCGTAGCGGCGGTCGGTGCGCAGAGTCGACAGGTGGGTGGCGATGCCGCCGACGGTCGGGGTGTAGGAGCGGCCGTTGTCGTTGACCACGACCACGAGCTTGAGGTCGTTCTCGACCGCGATGTTGTTCAGGGCCTCCCAGGCCATGCCGCCGGTCAGCGCCCCGTCACCGATGAGGGCGACGACCGTCCGGTCCTCCCCGCGCAGGCGGAACGCCTTGGCCATGCCCTCGGCCCAGGACAGGCTCGTGGTGGCGTGGGAGTTCTCCACCCAGTCGTGCTGGCTCTCGGCGCGGCTGGGGTAGCCCGACAGGCCGCCCTTTTGGCGCAGCGAGGCGAAGCCGTCCTGCCGGCCGGTGAGGACCTTGTGGACGTAGCTCTGGTGGCCGGTGTCGAACACGATCGGGTCGTGGGGCGAGTCGAACACCCGGTGCAGCGCGATGGTCAGCTCGACCACGCCCAGGTTGGGGCCGAGGTGCCCCCCGGTACGGCTGACGCTGCGCACGAGGAAGGTGCGGATCTCGTCGGCCAGCTCGGCCAACTGCGGTGCGCTCAGCGCCCGCAGGTCGCGCGGGCCGTGCACCGCCTCCAGGAACGACATGGGGTCGATTCTAGCCTCCCGGGCCTCCACCGCCCTCCTGCACCTGGGCGCGGCCGGGTCACAGCTTGCGCACGAACACCTGGCCGCGCAGCGCCTCCTCGACGAGGCCGACCTCGCGTCGACGCCGGCGCAGCAGCTCGGCCTGCTCGTGCCACGCCGCCAGCGCGGCCTCCAGCGCCTCCGGCCCCACGAACGGGCCGAGGCTGGCGCGCACCCCGCCGATCCCGTCGCGGCAGGCCTGCACCTGCGACTCGACGTGCGCGACGGCGAACCGGGCCAGGATCACGGGGTGGCGGCGCAGCACCGCGTACCCGCGGTACTCGGCCGGGCAGCAGTCGAGCAGGAAGGCGGCCGCCGTGTCCTCCCACCCATCGGTGTGCGGCGGCCGGACGCCCTCGGGCCAGCCCGGCGGGACGTACCCGGTCACCTCGCCCGGGAACCGCGTCCGCCCCTGCGGACGGCGCCCCGGCTCCCCCGCGTACCGGCCGAAGCCGTGCGCGTGGGAAGAGCTCCACCCCACCGCCACCGCAGCCTCCTTCGAACGGGGGTTCGATTCTAGGATCGCAGTGGGCGCCGGTCAACAGCGGGGTCGGTTCAGAGCAGGATGCTGAGCAGGCCGAGCACCACGACCGCCACGGCCAGGGCGGCGACCACCCACGGCCGCCAGGCCGGACGCCGCGGGCCCGACCAGGTCGCCGCTGCCGCCAGCGCCGGGGCCAGGACCGCCACGACGACGCGGAGCCAGTCCGGGACGGTGTCGAACCACAACGGGGAGCCCAGGAGGAGGGCGGCCAGGACGGCCCACCACTCCCAGCCCAGCCGGAACACGAACGCGGCCAGGCCCAGCCCGGCGACCGCGC
Source organism: Propioniciclava sp. MC1683 (assembly GCF_014164675.1). Lineage (NCBI taxonomy): Bacteria > Bacillati > Actinomycetota > Actinomycetes > Propionibacteriales > Propionibacteriaceae > Propioniciclava > Propioniciclava sp. MC1683. The sequence goes on from NZ_JACJFX010000008.1 coordinate 48,342, forward strand.
CGAGGATCGCCCCAGCGCTCCCCCAGCCCAGGATGCACAGCACGTCCTCGCCGTCGCCGCACACCGTCGCCCCGAACGGCGACCACATCGCCCAGAACAGGCCGGCGACCAGGACGGCGACGAGGGTGGCGAGGTACGACCAGGCGATCCTGGCCCCGCCGACGGGCGCCTCGGCCACGCGCATCCTGATCTCGCTCATCGTCACCGAAGTCTAGACGGCAGGAGGCCCGCCCCCCGGTCGGGGACGGGCCTCGTGGGCTCGGCGGGATCAGCCCTTGAGCAGGTTCCGCAGCACGTACTGCAGGATGCCGCCGTTGCGGTAGTAGTCGGCCTCACCGGGCGTGTCGATGCGGACCACGCCGTCGAACTCGACGACCTCCCCGTTCTCCTTGGTGGCGACGACCTTGACCGTCTTCGGCGTGGTGCCGTCGTTCAGCTCGGTGATGCCGGTGAACGAGAAGGTCTCGGTGCCGTCGAGGCCCAGGGAGTCGGCCGACTGGCCGGCCGGGAACTGCAGCGGGAGGACGCCCATGCCGATGAGGTTCGAGCGGTGGATGCGCTCGTAGGACTCGGCGATGACGACCTTGACGCCCAGCAGGGTCGTGCCCTTGGCCGCCCAGTCACGGGACGAGCCGGAGCCGTACTCCTTGCCGGCCAGGACGACCAGCGGGACGCCGGCGGCCTGGTAGTCCATCGAGGCGTCGTAGACGAACTCGACCGGGCCACCCTCCTTGAGGAAGTTGCGCGTGTAGCCACCCTCGGTGCCGGGGGCGACCTGGTTGCGCAGGCGCACGTTGGCGAAGGTGCCGCGGATCATCACCTCGTGGTTGCCGCGGCGGCTGCCGAGGCTGTTGAAGTCCTTGCGCTCGACGCCGTGGCCGACCAGGTACTGGCCCGCGGGGACGTCGGACTTGATCGAGCCGGCCGGGGAGATGTGGTCGGTGGTGATCGAGTCGCCGAGCTTCAGCAGCACGCGGGCACCCGACACGTCCTCGACCGGGGCCGGGGTCTCGGGCATGCCGTCGAAGTACGGCGCGCGGCGGATGTAGGTCGAGGCCTCGTCCCACTCGAACAGGTTGCCCTCGGGGGTCTCGAGGTTCTGCCAGCGGTCGTCACCCTTGAACACGTCGGCGTAGCGGGTGGCGAACATCTCGGCGCTGATCGAGGAGTTGATGACCTCGTCGATCTCGGCCTGGCTCGGCCAGATGTCGGCCATGAACACGTCGTTGCCCTGCTCGTCCTGGCCGATCGGGTCGTTGGCCAGGTCGATGTCCATGGTGCCGGCGAGGCCGTACACGATGACCAGCGGCGGGGAGGCGAGGTAGTTCATCTTGACGTCGGGGCTGATGCGACCCTCGAAGTTGCGGTTGCCGGAGAGCACCGCGGTGACGGCCAGGTCGTTGTCGTTGACCGCCTTGGAGACCTCGGGGATCAGCGGGCCGGTGTTGCCGATGCAGGTCACGCAGCCGTAGCCGACGGTGTTGAAGCCGAGGGCGTCCAGGTACTGCTGGAGGCCGGACTTGTTGTAGTAGTCGGTGACGACCTGCGAGCCCGGGGCGACGGTGGTCTTGACCCACGGCTTGGGCTTGAGGCCCTTCTCGTAGGCCTTCTTGGCCACCAGGGCGGCGCCCAGCATGACCGACGGGTTCGACGTGTTGGTGCACGAGGTGATCGAGGCGACCGTCACGGCGCCGTTCTTCAGCTCGAACTCGCGGCCGTCGGCCAGGGTCACCGGGATCGACGCGGTCGGGTTCGAGGTGTAGCTCGGCAGGTAGTCGTTGAAGCTCTCCTTCGACTTGCTCAGCTCGATGCGGTCCTGCGGACGCTTCGGGCCGGCGATGCTCGGGACGACCGTGGACAGGTCGAGCTCCATGAACTCCGAGTAGCGGGGCTCGCGGTCGTCGTCGTGCCACAGGCCCTGCGCCTTGGCGTAGTCCTCGACCAGGGCGATCTGCTCCTCGGTGCGGCCGGTCATGCGCAGGTAGTCGGTGGTCTTGGAGTCGATCGGGAACACCGCGATGGTGGAGCCGAACTCGGGCGACATGTTGGCGATCGTGGCGCGGTTGGCCAGCGGCACCTGGGAGACGCCGGGGCCGTAGAACTCCACGAACTTCCCGACCACGCCGTGCTGGCGCAGCATGTCGGTGATGGTGAGCACCAGGTCGGTGGCGGTGACGCCCTCGTTGAGCTTGCCGGAGAGCTTGAAGCCCACCACGCGCGGGATCAGCATGGAGATGGGCTGGCCGAGCATCGCGGCCTCGGCCTCGATGCCACCCACGCCCCAGCCGACGACGCCGAGGCCGTTGACCATGGTGGTGTGGGAGTCGGTGCCGACGCAGGTGTCGGGGTAGGCCTGCAGCACGCCGTTGACCTCACGCGGGAAGATCACGCGGGCCAGGTTCTCGATGTTGACCTGGTGGACGATGCCGGTGCCGGGGGGGACGACCTTGAACTCGTCGAAGGCGCCCTGCGCCCAGCGGAGCAGCTTGTAGCGCTCGTTGTTGCGCTGGTACTCGACGTCGACGTTCAGCTTGAGGGCGTCGGGGGTGCCGAAGTATTCGGCGATGACGGAGTGGTCGATGACCATCTCGGCCGGGGCGAGCGGGTTGACCTTGTCGGGGTCGCCACCGAGGTCGGCGACGGCCTGGCGCATGGTGGCCAGGTCGACGACGCAGGCGACACCCGTGAAGTCCTGCATGATCACGCGGGCGGGCGTGAACTGGATCTCCTCGGTGGGCTCCGAGTCCGCGACCCAGGCGCCGAGCGCCCTGATCTGGTCGGCGGTGATGTTGGCGCCGTCCTCGGTCCGCAGGAGGTTCTCCAGCAGCACCTTGAGGCTGTAGGGCAGGGACTCCGAGCCCTCAACGGCGTCGACGCGGAAGATCTCGTAGTCCTTGCCCCCGGACTGAAGGGTGGTCTTGGCACCGAAACTGTTGACGCTCATGCGTACCTCTCCTGTTCGACGTTGTCCAGCAGATATCTCGACATCGAGATACTAGCACCCCCGTCCTCGCGGTGTCTGCTGTTTCGGACCCGAGCCTACGCCCCCGACCGCCTCTCGCGCGCGCGGCGACGCTCCTCGGCGTAGACGGCACGCAGTTCGTCGTCGTTCATCATCAGGTAGACCAGACCGCAGTTGTGCGGGCCGTCGGCGCCGGGGTGGCACAGGGAGCACTTGTCCGCCGGCCTCAACGGGCAGCGGGCCTCGACGTGGGACATGCTTCAACCTCCGCGACCACCCTAGCCAGCGGCCCGTCGCTCACCCAGCGGTGGCCGCCTGTTGCACGGGGCGCAGGATCGCGACGCATTCGACGTGGTGCGTCATCGGGAACAGGTCGAACGCCCGGATCGAGTCGGGCTCGTACCCGCACGCCCGGGCCGTGGCCAGGTCGCGCGCCAGCGCCGCGGGGTCGCACGCCACGTAGGCGACGGCCCGCGGACGCCGCGCGCACACGTCCTCGACCACCGCCCTGCCCGCCCCGACCCGCGGCGGGTCGAGGACGACCAGGTCGGTCCGGCCCGTCAGGCGGCGCAGGACCCGGTCCACCGAGCCGGCGTGGAAGCGGGCCCCGGGCACGTTGCGGCGGGCCAGGTCCACGGCGTCGCGGCCGCCCTCCACCCCGGTGACCCGGACGCCGGCGTCCGCCAGCGCCCCGGAGAACAGGCCCACGCCGCAGTACAGGTCCAGCGCGCGCTCCCCCGCCCGCGGCGCCAGCCCGGCCAGCACGGCGTCCACGAGGGTGTCGGCGGCTCGCGGGTGAACCTGCCAGAACCCGTCGGCGCGGACTGCCCAGTCGTGCCCCGCCGCGCGCTCCCGCACGACCAGCTCCTCGCCCGGGGTCACCCAGACCGGGCCGTCGGCGGTGGCGGCACCGACCGCAGCCCGCGGCGTCCGGAGGTCGGGGGCCGCGATGAGGCACCCCGACGCCGGCAGGGGCACCACCTCGTGGGACGCCCTGGCCCGCAGTCCCCAGCCCTCCGGCCCCCGGTGGTAGCGCATCCGCGTGCGCCAGCCGAGGTCGTCGGGATCGAGGGCCTCGACGGTGCCGTCCCAGTCGAGGCCGGCCAGCCGGGCCAGCTGCTCCGCCACGACCTGCCGCTTGAGCTCGCGCTGGTGGGCGACCGCGACGTGCTGGAGGTCGCACCCGCCGCAGACGGCCGCGATGGCGCAGGGCGGGGTCACCCGGTGCGCACTGGACTCGTGCACGGCGACCGCATCGGCCAGCGCGTGCCGCTTGGCCAGGCCGGTGACGACGACGTCGACGAGTTCGCCCTCGAGGGCGTGCCGGACGAACACGACCCGCCCGTCCACGCGGGCCACCCAGTGGCCGCCGTGGGCGATGCGGTTCACCCGCACACGCTCGAGGCGGTCGCCGACCGCCCACTGCCCCGGTTCAGTCATCGAGAGATGCCCCCGAGTGCACGGTGCCGGTACCGGGGCGGCGCCACTCGGCGGCGTCGTCGCGCTCGGCCCGCTCGATCGCGTAGCGCGACGAGGCGAGCTGGTACGGCACCGCCGTGGTGACCACGCCGGGCATGAACGCCAGGCGGGTCTTGACCAGCAGGGAGGTCTGGTTGTGCAGCAGGCGCTCCCACCAGTGGCCGACGACCAGCTCGGGGATGTAGACCATCACGATGTCGCGCGGGTTGCCCGAGCGTAGCCCCTTCACGTAGGTGAGGAACGGCCCGACCACCTCGCGGAACGGCGAGGCCACGACCTTGAGCGGGACGCCCGGGTCCAGCTCGTCCCAGGCGTGCCGGATCGCGCGGACCTGGTCGTCGTCGACGGCGATCGTGACGGCCTCGACGCTGCTGGGCCGGCTGCCGCGGGCGAAGTTGATCGCGCGCAGGGCGGGCTTGTTGAGCTCCATGACGAGGACGACCGCGCGGACCCGGCTCGGCAGCGTGTGGGCCTCGGACTGGTCGAGCGCCGTCTCGCGGGCGACCTTGTCGTAGTGCCGGCTGATGGCCTTCATCGTCACGAACAGCAGCGCCATGGCGAGCACGGCGAGGTAGGCGCCGTAGATGAACTTGCTGGCGAGCACGATGACGAGCACCGTGCCGGTGAAGGTGAGGCCGACGGCGTTGATCGCGCGCGAGCGCTGCTTGCGGCGCCGCTCGGCGGGGTCGGTCTCGACGGAGAGGTGGCGGGTCCAGTGCCGGATCATGCCGAGCTGGCTGACGGTGAAGGAGACGAACACGCCCACCACGTAGAGCTGGATCAGCGCGGTCACGCTGGCGTTGAACGCGAGCACCAGGCCGACGGCGGCCAGCGCCAGCAGGATGATGCCGTTGCTGTAGGCCAGGCGGTCGCCGCGGGTGTGCAGCGCCCGGGGCAGGAAGCCGTCGCGGGCGAGGATCGAGCCCAGCACCGGGAACCCGTTGAAGGCGGTGTTGGCCGCCAGGAACAGGATGATCATCGTCATCACGATGACGAACACGAAGCCGGGCTCGAACCCGTCGAAGACCGTCATCGCCAGCTGGGCCATCACCGTCTCCTGGTGCCCCTCGACCACCACGCCGCCCTGGGTGAACACCACGCCGGCGTGCTCGTCGACCATCTTGGCGCCGGTCAGGTTGGCCAGGGCGATGATGCCGCCCAGCATCGTGATCGCGACCAGGCCGAGGAGGCCGAGGGTGGTGGCGGCGTTGCGGCTCTTGGGCTCGCGGAAGGCGGGCACGCCGTTGCTGATCGCCTCGACGCCGGTCAGGGCCGCCGAGCCCGACGAGAACGAGCGGGCCAGCAGCGCGACGAGCGCGAAGCCCTCGAGCTGGGAGTAGAAGGGGTCACCGACGACGTCGTAGCCGGCGGTGGGCGCGGCCAGCGGCTCCCCCACCACGAGGATGCGGACGAGCCCGACCACGATCATGCCGAGCACGGCGACCATGAAGCCGTAGGTGGGGATCGCGAACAGCGTCCCGGACTCGCGCACGCCGCGGAGGTTGATCGCCATCAGCACCAGGATCAGCACGGCGGCGACCAGGCCCTCGTGGCCGACGATGAACGGGACCAGTGCCTTGGCGTTCTGCACCCCCGAGCTCACCGACACCGCGACGGTCAGCACGTAGTCGACCAGCAGGGCGGACGCCACGGTCAGCCCAGCGTTCGGGCCGAGGTTGACCGTGGCCACCTCGTAGTCGCCGCCGCCGGACGGGTAGGCGTGCACCGTCTGCCGGTAGGACAGCACGACGACGAACATGACCAGCGCGACGCCCAGGGCGATCGGCCAGGAGAAGACGAATCCGGCGACGCCGGCCAGGCTCAGGGTGAGCAGGATCTCGTCGGGGGCGTAGGCGACCGACGACAACGCGTCGGACGCGAACACCGGCAGGGCGATGCGCTTGGGGAGGAGGGTCTCGCCCAACTGGTTGCTCGCCAGCTTGCGCCCGACGAGCAGACGCTTCACGGCGTCCGTGAGGTTCACGGGGGTACACTCTACGCCTGTGCACATCGTCATCATGGGTTGTGGTCGCGTGGGTTCGTCCCTGGCCCGGGCCCTCGAGCGACGCGGCCATTCCGTGGCCGTGATCGACCAGGACGCCGACGCGTTCCGGCGGCTGGGGCCCGACTTCCACGGGCGCACGGTGAAGGGCATCGGCTTCGACCGCAAGGTGCTCGTCGCGGCCGGCATCCGCGAGGCGGACGGGTTCGCCGCGGTGTCCTCCGGTGACAACTCCAACATCCTCGCCGCGCGCGTCGTGCGCGAGACCTACGGCCTCAACAACGTGGTCGCCCGCATCTACGACCAGGGCCGGGCCGAGGTCTACGAACGCCTGGGCGTCCCGTCGGTCGCGACCGTGCGCTGGGCGGCCGACCAGGTGCTGCGCCGGCTGCTGCCCGAGGGGTCGGAGCCGCAGTGGCGCGACCCGTCCGGCCAGGTCCGGCTCATCCAGCTGGGCGCCCACGACGAGTGGGTCGGGCAGCGCGTCACGGCGATCGAGGCGGCCCTCGGGGCCCGCATCCCGTTCCTGAGCCGCTTCGGGCAGGGCATGATCCCCTCCGAGACGACCATCCTCCAGGACGGCGACATGCTCTACATCGCCGCCACCAACGAGGACGTGCCCCGCATCGAGGGCCTGCTCGCCGAGCCCCCCGTCAGGATCTAGGAGACCCCATGCGCGTGACCATCGCCGGGGCGGGGAACGTCGGCCGCTCCATCGCCCGCGAGTTGCTCGCCAACGACCACCAGGTCCTCCTCATCGACCGTGACCCGAACGCGATCAAGCCCGACTCGGTGCCCGGCGCCGCCTGGCTGCTGGCCGACGCCTGCGAGGTCGACTCCCTGGAGGAGGCCCGCATCGACCGCTACGACGTGGCGATCGCGGCCACCGGCGACGACAAGGCCAATCTGGTGCACAGCCTGCTGGCCAAGACCGAGTTCGCGGTCCCCCGCACCGTGGCGCGGGTGAACCACCCCAGCAACGAGTGGATGTTCGACGACGTCTGGGGCGTCGACGTGGCCGTCTCGACCCCGCGCCTGATGTGCGCGCTGGTCGAGGAGGCCGTGACGGTCGGCGACCTGGTCCGCCTCTTCGCCTTCCGCGGCGGGCGCACCAACCTGGTCGAGATGACCCTCCCGACCGACAGCCCCACCGTCGGGCGCCGGCTGGCCGACCTCGAGTTCCCCGGGGACGCCGTCCTCGTCGCGATCATCCGCGACGGCACCGCGCAGCCGCCGCGGGCCGACGCCGCCCTCGAGGGCGAGGACGAGCTGCTGTTCGTCGTCCAGCCCGAGGCCGAGCTGGAGCTCGCGCACTTCCTGGCCCCGGGCGTGCAGCGGGAGCGGGTCGTCCAGGAGGACGACGAGGACCCGGTCGACTGACCGTCCGGGCTCAGAGCAGCTCGTAGTCGGGGTTGTAGAGGCGCCGGACGCCGCCGTCGATCGAGATCCGGCCCCGGGCCACCAGTTCGCGGCCCGCCTCGATGCCCGCGATTTCGTGGCGCCCCATCCAGATCAGCGTGACCCGGCCGGTACCGTCGGAGAGCTCCGCCTCCAGCCACGGGGTGTCCTGGCGGGGGCTGACCGTGAGCACGTCGATCGTGCCGCGCACGGTCACGCGGCTGCGGTCGACACAGGACCCGATCGCGTCCGCGCCGATGTCCTCGGCGAGGCGGTGCCGGTCGGCCGAGGCCAGTTCGTCGTTGCTGCGCAGCAGGCCGCGCACGCGCTCCCAGAGGGCCACGACGGCCAGCCTAACCCTGCGCGTCGGCCCCCTGCGGCAGGGCGAGGTGGATCAGCTCGCCGGGCACGCGCGGGGCGTCGTCGCGCTTGACCACGACGTTGCGGAAGAACTCGACGAAGACGTCGGCCGGCTCGGCCTCGCCCTCGACCATGCCCGCACGACCCATGAGGGTGCCGCGCAGCAGCCAACGCGGGCCCTCGACGAGCCAGATGCGCGAGACGTGGAACAGCTGCTCGCCCTCGGGGCCCTCCATCGGCAGGACGCGGCGCACCTCAGGGCCGAACGGCCCGTCGGCGATCTCGGCGTGGCCGCCGGCGCCGGTGGCCTCCTCGATCGTCTCCTCGCGCAGCTCCTCGGCCAGGCCGTCGGTGCGCGGGGCGGCGAACAGCGCCAGCTCCAGGCCGGACTCGCCGTAGGCGGCCAGCAGGGCCCGCACGGTGCCGGTCGCGGGGTCGCCGTGCAGCTGCAGGCCCAGCCCGTCGAAGGGCGTGATGATCAGCGGGCCGAAGGTGACGCGCTCGACGTCGTCGGCGTCCAGGTCGACCTCGTCGAAGTCGAACGGGCCGTCCGCGCGCGGGTCGAAGTCGTCGTCGGTCCCGGGCTCGTCGAGCTCGTCCTCGAAGTCCTCGATCGCCTCGTCGCTCACTGGTTCCTACCTCCGCCTTCCCCCGTGGGGATCGAATCGTCGGCCCACGCGGTGACCCCACCGGTGGACCCGTGCCCGCCGGTGCCACGCACGCTCTCGGGCAGTGCGTCGGCCTCGGCGAATCCCGCCCGTCCGACGCGTTGGAAGACTAGCTGCGCGATCAAGTCGCCCCGGTGGAGTATCACGGATCGGCTGGCGTCGGTGTTGAGCAGGCAGACCATGATCTCCCCGCGATAGCCGGCGTCCACGGTGCCCGGCGCGTTCACGATCGTCAGGCCGTGGCGGGCCGCCAGTCCCGAGCGCGGGTGCACGAAGCAGGCCCAGCCCTCCGGGACCGCGAGCGCGATGCCCGTGCGGACCAGGCGGCGGTCGCCGGGGGCCAGCTCGACCTCCTCGGCGGTGGCCAGGTCGGCCCCCGCGTCGCCGGGGTGGGCGTACCGCGGCAGCGGCACGCCGTCGTCCAGCCGGCGGACGAGGACCTCGAGGTCGCTCACGAGGCCGCCTGCGCGCGGGCTGTCTCGATGGCGGCCGCCAGCTGGGCGGGACGGCGGCTCGAGACCAGCCAGTAGGGGTGCGGGTCGGCGGCGTCGTCGACGGTGACCTGCACCGACTCGCTCAGCCAGGGGCGCTGGGTGACGAACGCGCGGGCGTCCGCCCCGACCCCGAGGCACTCGCGGGTGGCCGCGGCGTCCAGCACCTCGACCTCGCCGAGCCAGGGCCACTCCAGCAGCGACGGACCCACGCGCAGGCCGTCGGCGTCCACGGCCAGCTCGGTGCGGCCGAACCAGGCCAGCGCGACGGTGATGACGGCGGCCACCACGAGCCCGCCGCCGAAGGCGACCCACGGGCCGTACCAGAACCCGACCGCGATGATGGTGGAGGCGCCGAAGAGGACGCCCACCAGCCAGTACCACGCCGGGGCGTTCAGACGTTCGCGATAGTGCACCCGTCCAACCTAGCGGGCGCGGGAGGTGCCCCTAGGATGAGTCCCATGGACTTCTCGCAGAAGATCGTGTGGAACGCCTACTCGACCGTGGTCGGCCTGGTCGCGGCGGTCGCCACGAAGAAGGCCGTCGACGGCGCCTGGCAGTTCGTGACGGGTGAGGAGCCCCCCGAGCCGAATGACCCGAACACCCCCACCACGCACGCCGCGATCTGGGTCCTGGCGATGGCGATGGGGGTCGGGCTGTCCCAGGTGCTGATCAACCGCTTCGCGGCGAGGCGCTGGGAGGCGTTCACGGGCTCGGCGAGCCCGCTGCGCCACGTCAACCTGAAGTTCTAGCTCAGGCGCAGTCCACGCAGTAGACCAGGCCGTTCTTCTCGAGGGCGCGCTGGGTGCGGCCCTTCACCAGGAAGCAGCTCGCGCAGGTGAACTCGTCGGCCTGACGCGGCAGGACACGCACCGTCAGCTCCTCGTGGGAGAGGTCGGCGCCGGGCAGCTCGAACGACTCAGCGGCCTCGACCTCGTCCTCGTCGACCTTCCCCGAGTTCTTGTCGTTGCGCCGGCTCTTGAGCTCCTCGATGCTGTCCTCGTTCTCCTCGTCCGTCTTGCGAGGAGCGTCGTAATCAGTCGCCATGATGCCTTTCGAAACGCGGATGGACCTCACTGGCCCCGGGGGACCACGCACGGACGTATATACCACAACCGTCAAGGCCGGACGCATCGGGAGCGGCGGCGGCAGAGCCCCGTGCCACCGGAGCGGCTGCCCCGTCACGGCGTGGGGGCACGGTACGCTGCGGTGACGACCAGCGGCGAGACCTACCCCGGAGAGTGACCATGGAGAGTGCCCTCAGACCGCGCGACATCCAGGCGCGCATCCGCGCTGGGGCATCGCCCGACGAGGTGGCCGAGGCGGCCGGCGTGCCGGTCGAGAAGATCGCGGCCTTCGCCGACCCGGTGATCGCCGAGCGTGACTACATCGCCGGCCTGGCCCGCACCAACCCGGTGCGCCGCCGCGGCGAGACCACCTCCCACCGCACCCTGCGCAACGCCGTGGCCGACGCCCTGGCCGCGAAGGGCGTGGACGCCGACGAGGCGGAGTGGGACGCGTGGAAGCTGGAGGACCGCCGCTGGCAGGTCAAGGTCGCCTTCGAGCAGGACGGCGCCCCCCGCGAGGGCCTCTTCGTCTTCGACGCCATGGGCCGCTTCTCCGTGGCCGCCAACGACCAGGGCCGTGCCCTCATCGGCGACGGCAGCACCGACCAGCTGGCGCTCGTGAAGGCCACCCAGGACGAGCCCGAGGCGGAGGACGACGACGCCCGGGCCGACGAGCCGTACGCCGAGGACGCCGTCGAGGTGTCCTCCCCCGAGGCCCACACCGACTCCTCCGACGACGACGCCGAGGACGCGTTCCACGACGGGGACCTGCAGGAGGTGGACGGGGTCTTCGACATCGTCCCGCCCGCCCGCGGCGACCTGGACATCCTCTACGACATGCTCTCCAGCTTCGACGAGGACTCCGTGAAGATCTACGCCGGGCTCGTCCACCCGAAGGAGTCCACGCCCCTCGAGGCGGCCCCGGTCGCCGAGCCGGACCCCGAGCCCGAGGTCGAGGAGGAGGACGAGTCGGCCGACGAGGAGATGACGGGCCTGGTCCCACGCATGGAGCCCGTCCAGCCCACCCCGGCACCCGAGCCGGAGCCGGTCCCCGCCGCCGAGGCCGAGCCCGCGGCGTCCGCCGAGGAACCCGAGCAGCTCGCGCTGATCGAGGACGTCGAGGAGCCGACTCCCAAGCCGAAGCCCCGGACCCGCCGCAAGCGCGCGTCGGTGCCCAGCTGGGACGAGATCATGTTCGGCTCGCCGCGCGGCGACGCCGAGGAGTAGTCAGGCCTCGCCGAACGGCAGCGGGTCGGGCGTCGCGTCGACGCCGCGGCCCACGGCCGGCTGGCGCACGCGGTGGTGGGCGCGGCACAGCGTCTCGTAGGAGACGACGCCCGCTCCCCCGCCCTCGGTGTCGCCGACCGCGATCTGGTCGCCCTCGACGACCATGACCCCGTCCACGACCCGCGCGTTGTGGGTGGCCGGGGCCCCGCACCAGCAGCGCGGGCGTGCCTGCAGCATCTCGATCCGGTCGGCCAGCTCGACCAGCCGGCGCGAGCCCGGGAACAGCTCGGTGCGGAAGTCGGTGAGGATCCCGAAGCAGGACACGTCGATGCCGAGCTCGTCCACGATCCTGGCCAGGTCGTTCACCTGCGCCTCGGTGTAGAACTGCGCCTCGTCGCAGACGAGGTGGTCGACCCGGCGGCCACCGGTCAGCTCGCCGGTGACGTGGGCCCAGAAGTCGAAGGAGGGCGTCACCTCGATGGCGGCGCGCACCAGCCCGATCCGCGAGCTGATCGTGGCCTCCCCGCCGCGGTCGAAGCAGGTGAACCGCAGCCCGCGGCGTCCGGCCGTGGACTCGGTGTAGTCGACCTGCAGCGCGAGGGTGGACTTGCCGCAGTTCATCGGCCCGGTGAAGTACGTCAGGTGCGCCATCAGCCGACCAGCACCGGGACGCGCATCTCGAACTCGGTCAGCGAGCCGTGCATGCCGACCAGGCCGAACTCCTTGGGCTGGCGGCGGGTCATGACCGCCCAGTCGTCGCGGCAGACGACCATGACGTCGCCCCAGCGGTGGGCCAGGCGGCGGTCGACGGGCCCGAACCAGCCGGACTCCACGGCCTCCTCCCGCGTGACGACCCAGGCGCGGTCGCCCATGACGGCGCGCCAGCGGGCGGCCACGGCGTCCAGGTCGCGGGGCTCGCAGTAGAGCTGGCGGAAGCGGCCCTCCCCGGCCAGGAGGGTGAGGTCGTCGGCGAGGTGGGGCACGTCCTCGACGACGACCCAACGCTCGGGCGGGGAGTCGATCATGCCGTGGTCGCCGGTCACGAGCAGGCGGACGTCGTCGGGCAGCGCCTCGCGCAGGTCGCGGGCGAGCGCGTCGATGCGGCGCAGGGCTGCCCGCCAGTGCTCGGTCTGCCAGCCCATGCCGTGGCCGGTGTGGTCGAGGGAGCGCTCGTACAGGTAGACCAGCGAGCTGTCCCCGGACGCCGCGCCGTCGACGGTCCACTGGATGCGGGCCGGGTGGTCGTCCTCGTCGGGGACGGGATGGAACCGGGCGCCGCGCAGCGCGCACTCGGTGAGGCCGGTGCCGGCGAAGCGGGCGGGGCTCACCGAGGTGAGGGTGACGCCCTGCCGGGACAGCCTCTCGAACGAGGTCAGCCGGGGCTGGACGTCGAGGGCCGACAGGCCGTCGGCCCAGGTCAGCGCGTTGAGGTAGCCGCCGTCGACCGGGTTGCGGAACGCGTAGCCGGCGATGCCGTGCTGCCCCGGGGGCAGGGCCGTTCCGAGGCTCGTGATCGAGGTCGCGGTGGTGCTGGGTGCGCCCGAGGTGACCGTGGTCGAGGCGTCCTGCGCCAGCAGCGAGGCCAGGAAGGGTGCCTCCTCCAGGGCGGCGGCCAGGTTGTGCGCGCCGAGCCCGTCGACCAGCAGCAGCACCCAGCGGTCGGACGCCGGCAGGCCCAGCGCGTCGGACCACCCGTCGATGCCGAGGGACGCGGCGAGGGCCGGGACGACGTCGGCCAGCGTGGACTCCCCGTAGGCGGGGACGAGGGGCGCCTCCACTAGACCGCCACCCGCTGCAGGCGGGCGGCGAACCGCACGAGGCCGGACACGGCGTCCTCGCCGTCGGCGGCTGCGCTGATCCGCACGGTGAGGTCGTCGGCCAGGTCCTGGATCGTGTACCCGTGGTCGGCGTCGCAGTTCGGGTCGCCGCACGTGGCGGGCTCGGCCTCCTGGCGGCGGACCGCCCCCCAGTTCACGACCAGCCACGTCTCGGTGGTGCCGTGCTTGCCGCGGCCGAACCGCTCGGGGTTCGCGGCGACCTGGGTGAGCGCCACGGAACGGATGTGCCTCAGGGACACCGTCTCGACGGTGGTCAGGGCCTGGTGGACGTTCGGGTGCTCGCCGTCGTCGGTGTGCGCCACGATGAACCGCGTGGGCGTCAGCACCAGGACGGTGACGTGCCGGTGCAGCTCGGTCGAGCTGAACGTCGCCTCGTGGTGGACGAGGCTGTCCACGACCTCCTCGTCGGCGATCGCCTGGGCCACGGTCGCGGACACGAACTCGGGGAAGTACCCCGAGGCCACGATGGCAGCGCGCAGGTCGGCAGGGAGCGTGGTCATGGGCGGCATTGTCCCACGCCGGTGGGGCGGGCGGGAAACCGGTCCCCCGGACCGGTTACGGTGAACCCCATGAGCAACCGGCCGTTCTTCGCCGCCCGCCTCGAGCTCTTCCTCGACCGGCGGCTCGAACAGCTGTTCCGTGCGTTCGGGTGGCAGGAACGGGTCATCGCCTACACCGCCTACGGCGACGAGGGCTTCGCCCGGGTGCTGGGCCGGGTCGCGCTGTCCCCGCCGTTCGCCCAGACGGTCCTCGGCCAGGCCGCGGAGCAGTTCCTGCGCCGCCGGGGCTGGCGCAACTTCTTCACCGCCGCGTGTGTGCACGCCCGCTACACCATCACCCTCGGTGACGCGGAGGTCACCGGCACCACCGACCGGGGCGGCTACGTCGACCACCGGCTGCGCGGCCACGGCCTCGGGCCGGGCTGGCAGGCCGGCACGATCCGCACTGCGACCTCGCAGGAGTCGGTCGTGCAGGCGCAGGTCGTGGGCTCGGACGTCCGGTTCGGGATGGTCTCCGACATCGACGACACGATCCTGTCCACGATGCTCCCGCGCCCCTTCATCGCCGCGTGGAACTCCTTCATGCGCACCGAGGCCGCCCGGCAGGCGATCCCCGGCATGGCCGTGTTCTACGACGAGGTGCTCCGGCGCCACCCCGGCGCGGCCGTGATGTACCTCTCGACCGGCGCGTGGAACACCCACGGCTTCCTGAAGCGGTTCATGCGCCGGCACCGCTACCCCGAGGGCGCGATGCTGCTCACCGACTGGGGGCCGACCAACACCGGGTGGTTCCGCTCGGGCCAGGAGCACAAGCGCAACGCGCTGCTCCAGCTCACCGTGGACTTCCCGCGCATCCAGTGGCTGCTCGTGGGCGACGACGGCCAGCACGATCTCGACATCTACAGCGAGTTCGCCACCGCGAACCCCGACCGGGTGCTGGCCATCGCGATCCGGCAGCTGACCCCGGCCGAGCAGATCCTGGCCCACGGCACGACCGAGCCGCTGGCCGGCGACGAGCCGCTCCCCCGGGACATCCCGGTGTTCAAGGCGCCCGACGGCCGCGGCCTGAAGCGCCAGACGCGGGAGTTCCTCGGCCTGTCCTGAACCGCGGCAGGCGGCGGAGTGGCACCCGCGGCGTCCGGTCGCGGTTGGGCACAATGGCGGGTGGCACGACGAGCGGGTAGCTCGGGAGGAGTGGGGGAAGCACGTGGTAGCGAAGCCGCCGGTCGACGACGAGGCGACGGAGAGAATCACCGACATCGACGTCACCGAGGAGATGGAGACCAGCTTCCTCGAGTACGCCTACTCGGTGATCTACGCGCGCGCCATCCCCGACGCCCGCGACGGCCTCAAGCCCGTGCAGCGCCGCATCCTCTACTCGATGGACGACATGGGCCTGCGCCCCGACCGCAGCCACGTCAAGTGCGCCCGCGTCGTCGGCGACGTGATGGGCAAGCTGCACCCCCACGGCGACACCGCCATCTACGACGCGCTCGTGCGCCTGGGCCAGGGCTGGGCCATGCGCCTGCCGGTCGTCGACGGCCACGGCAACTTCGGCTCGCTGGACGCCGGCCCCGCGGCCATGCGCTACACCGAGTGCCGGATGGCACCCGCCGCGCTGGCGATGACCGGCGAGATCGACCAGGACACGGTCGACTTCAAGCCCAACTACGACGGCAAGATGACCGAGCCGGTCGTGCTGCCCGCCTCGTTCCCGAACCTGCTGGTCAACGGGTCGACCGGCATCGCGGTCGGCATGGCCACCAACATCCCGCCACACAACCTCGTCGAGTGCGTGCAGGCCCTCAAGCACCTGCTCAAGCACCCCGACGCCACCGTCGAGGACCTGATGCGCTACGTACCCGGCCCCGACCTGCCCACCGGCGGCAAGATCGTCGGCCTTGAGGGCATCGCGGACGCCTACGCGAGCGGGCGCGGCACCTTCAAGATCCGCGCGACGGCGCGCATCGAGCGGACCTCGCCGCGCCGCAAGGGCATCGTGATCACCGAGCTGCCCTACATGATCGGCCCCGAGCGGATCATGGAGCAGGTCTCGACGCTGGTGCGCAACAAGAAGATCACCGGCATCGCCGACATGAAGGACCTCACCGACCTGACCCACGGCCTGCGCCTGGTCATCGAGGTCAAGAACGGCATCAACCCCGACGCGATGCTCGAGCAGCTGTACCGGATGACCAAGCTCGAGGACAGCTTCGGCATCAACATGGTCGCCCTCGTCGAGGGCCAGCCCCAGACGCTGACGCTGCGCGACGCGCTCGTCGTGTACGCCGACCACCGCCTCGACGTCACCCTGCGGCGCACCCGGTTCCAGTACCGCAAGGCCGCCGACCGCCTGCACCTGGTGCGCGGCCTGCTGCTGGCCATCGTCGACATCGACGACGTGATCGCGATCATCCGCGCCTCCGACGACGTCGCCCAGGCCCGCGCCAAGCTGATGGAGGTCTTCGACCTCGACGAGGTCCAGGCCAACTACATCCTCGACCTGCAGCTGCGCCGGCTGACCAAGTTCTCCCGCCTCGAGCTGGAGAAGGAGCGCGACGAGCTCGAGCAGCGGCTGGCCGACCTGTCCCACATCATCGAGAACGACGACGAGCTGCGGGCGCTGGTCGCGCGCGAGCTCGACGAGGTCGCCCGCGTGCACGGGACGCCGCGGCGCACCGTCCTGCTCGCCGGTGGTGGCGCCACCGTCACCGCGGCGAAGGCGACCCCGCTGGAGATCGCCGACGACCCGTGCTGGGTGATGCTCTCCTCCGCCGGGCTGCTGGCCCGCGCCGACACCGCCGAGGAGATGCCCGCCCAGGGACGCCGCGCCCAGCACGACGTGATCACCTCCGCGATCCGCACCACGGCCCGCGGCGAGTACGGCGTGCTCACCTCGCACGGACGCGTCGTGCGCGCGCAGGCGATCGAGCTGCCCTCCATCGCGATCACCGCCGATGCGCCCAACCTGCAGGGCGGCTCGCTGGCCACCGAACTGCTCGACCTCGCCAAGGGCGAGCGGGTGCTGGCGCTGACCACGCTGGGCGACGCCACGTACGGCTGGGCGCTCGGCACCCGCAACGGGGTCGTGAAGCGCACCAACATCGAGCTGTTGGCCAAGGATGCATGGGAGGTCATCCGGCTCGACGACGGCGACGAGGTCGTCGGCGCGGTCGAACTGGCCGACGACTCCGGCGAACTGTGCTTCATCACCTCCGACGCCCAGCTGCTGCACTTCCCGGCGGCCGGCGTGCGCCCGCAGGGTCGCGGCGGCGGCGGCATGGCGGGCGTGAAGCTGGCCAAGGGCGCCTCGGTGGTGTTCTTCGGGCTCGTGCCCGACGGCGAGGCCACGGTGGTGACGGTCTCCGGCACCGGCTCGGGCCTGCCCGGCACCGAGGCCGGCCTGGCGAAGGTGACCCCGTTCACCGAGTACCCGGGCAAGGGCCGCGCGACGGGCGGCGTCCGCTGCCACCGGTTCCTCAAGGGCGAGACCACGCTGCTCGCGGCGTGGGCGGGCCCGACGCCGGTCGTGGCCGCGGCCCCGTCGGGCGCCCCGATCGACTTCACCAGCGTGCACGACGGACGCCGCGACGGCTCCGGCACCCCCCTCACCCAGCCGCTGGGTGGGATCGGGACCCGCACCCACGGCGTCCGGACGGCCCCGTCGCCCGCCTCACTGGCCGGGGCCGGCGTGGACGACACCCCGGGCGAGGACGCCACCGACGCGCCCGACGACGGCGCGCTGTTCTGACATGGACGTCGACGCGCTCCTGACGAGCCTCGCCGAGGCCGCCGCGGGGCGCGTCGCGAGCGCCCTGGTCGCCGACGACGAGCACACGCTCGAGGTGTCGGTGGCGGGCGCGGACCGCTGGGTCGTCCGGTCCTGGAACCGCGAGTGGACGGGTGGGCCGGACGGCGTCCGGTGCTGGCACCTGATCCCGGCCGGGGGCGCTGCCGAGGTGCCCAGCGGACGCCCCGACGGCTGGGTGCACCCCGTCGTCGGGATGCTGCGCCCCGACCTGTTGCCGGTCTGGGGGCGCGGCGAGGACGACTACGAGCCGATCCGCGTCGTCGAGGGCCTGTTCGGCCCGGCGCAGGTCGTGCTCGGGCGCGCCGGTGACGACGAGGCCGTCGGCACCCTGCACCTGGACGCGCGGCGCTGGCTGTGCACGGCGCTGGAGCTGCCGGGCCAGTCGTGGACGATGACCCAGTTCACGTCCCCCTGAGGCCGGGCCTCAGCACTCGCGGGAGAGCAGCCCCGTCTCGACGTCGTAGAGGAAGCCACCGACCTCGGCGAACCCCGCGATCAGGGGGTGGCTGCGCAGCCGCTCGCAGTCGGCGCGCAGGTTGCCGAGCTGGTCGGGCGAGACACCGAACTCGAAATCGCCCGGGTCGACGCCCGAGGCGTCCTTGATGGCGGCGCGCATGCCGACCTCGTCCATCGACGCGGCGGCGCACTTGGTGTGCGGCACGAGCAGGATGCGGTTCACCTTCAGCTTGTGGACGCCCATGATGAAGGCGCCCAGGCCACGGTCGGTGAGACGCGCGCCCGCGGTGCGGAGGATCTTCGCCTCGCCGATCATCAGGCCGACCATCTCCAAGGGCTCGATGCGACTGTCCATGCAGGTGAGGATCATGACGCCTTGGTGGGCGATGCCGTCGAACTCGCGTGGGGCTGACCGCGCGTACCGCTTGTTGGCTGCCAGGAGGTCGTCGAAGATGCCGTCATCGGTCATGCTCGCAAGCCTAGTCCTGCCCCCTGACAGGGGCACTTCGGGGTGCGCGGCGCCCACGGAGCGGACACCGCGCGCCCGTTATCAGGCGTCGATGCGCTCGGCGCTGAGGGCGTAGGCGCCCTCGACGATGAACTCCTTGCGCGGGGCGACCTCGTTGCCCATCAGCTTCTCGAAGGTGGCGATCGCCTGCTCGAGGCTCTCCCCCTCCTCGACCGTGATGCGCCGCAGCTGGCGGTGCCGCGGGTCCATCGTGGTCTCCTTGAGCTGGTCGGCGTCCATCTCGCCGAGACCCTTGTAGCGCTGCGGCTCCTTGAACCCGACCCCGCGCTTGGTCAGCTCGGCCAGCTTCCGCTGGTACTCGGCCTCGGAGTAGGTGTAGATGTACTTCTCCTGGCCGCGCTTGGGGTTGGTCAGCTCGAAGCGGTGCAGCGGCGGGACGGCGGTGTAGACCTTGCCGGCCTCGATCATCGGGCGCATGTAGGTGAAGAACAGCGTCGCCAGCAGCGTGCGGATGTGGGCGCCGTCGGAGTCGGCGTCGGCCATGAAGATGATCTTCCCGTACCGGCTCTGCTCGGGGTCGCAGGTGCGGCCCGATCCGGCGCCGACCACCTGCAGGATCGCGGCGCACTCGGCGTTCTTGAGCATGTCGGCGGTCGAGGCCTTCTGCACGTTGAGGATCTTGCCGCGGATCGGCAGCAACGCCTGGAACTCGGAGTTGCGCGCCAGCTTCGCCGTGCCCATGGCCGAGTCACCCTCGACGATGAACAGCTCGGTGCGCTCGTTGTCGGAGCTGCGGCAGTCGGCCAGCTTCGGCGGCAGCGAGCTGGACTCGAGCGCGTTCTTGCGGCGCTGGTTCTCCTTGTGCACGCGGGCGGCCACGCGGGTGCGGGACGCCGCGACCGCCTTCTCGAGCACGGCCCGGGCCATCGGGCGCAGGGCGGCCTTGGTCGTGGTGAGGAACTCCCCGAGCTCCTGCTCCACGATGCGCGCGACCAGACGCGTCACCGGCGGGGTGCCCAGCACCTCCTTGGTCTGGCCCTCGAACTGCGGCTCGGCCAGGCGCACGGTCACGACCGCGGTGAGGCCCTCGAGGATGTCGTCCTTGGTGACCTCCTCCCCCGCCTTCATCAGCTTGGTGCCCTCCAGGGCCTTGCCGAACGCGCGCACCAGCCCGCGCTCGAAGCCCTGGACGTGGGTGCCGCCCTTGGGCGTGGCGATGATGTTGACGAAGGAGGCGAGCTTGCTGTCGTAGCTGTTCGACCAGCGCAGCGCGATGTCGACGTCGAGGTCGCGCTCGACGTCGGTGGGCGTCATCGAGCCCGCGGCGTCCAGCACCGGCACCGTCTCGGTGAACCGGTCGGAGCCCTGCAGGCGCAGCACCTCGGTGACCGGCGCGCCCTCGGACAGGAACTCGGCGAACTCGGAGATGCCGCCCTCGTGCAGGTGCACGTCGACGTGCTCGTCGCCGGCGACGCGGCGGTCGTCGACGGTGATCTTCAGCCCGGGGACGAGGAAGGACGTCTGGCGGGCCCGCTGGGCGAGCTGGGTGCCGGACAGCTTCGCGTCCTTGAGGAAGATCTGCCGGTCGGGCCAGTACCGGGTGCGGGAGCCGGTCTTCGCCTTGGCGACGCGGCCGATCTTGCGCAGGGTGTTGTCGGGGGTGAAGCCGGCGTCGGGACCCGGGCCGTCGAAGACGCCCGGCACCCCCCGGCGGAACGACATGGCCCACGTGGCGCCGTTGCGGTCGACCTCGACGTCGAGCCGCGAGCTCAGCGCGTTGACGACGGAGGCACCCACCCCGTGGAGGCCGCCCGTGGCGTTGTAGGAGCCGCCGCCGAACTTGCCGCCGGCGTGCAGCTTGGTGTGGATGACCTCGACGCCGGTCAGGCCGGTGCGGGGCTCGATGTCGACGGGCATGCCGCGCGCCTCGTCGCCGACCTCGACCGAGCCGTCGGCGTGGAGGATGACCGTGATGTGCTTGCCGTGCCCGGCCAGCGCCTCGTCGACGGAGTTGTCGATGATCTCCCACATGCAGTGCATCAGGCCACGCGTGTCGGTCGAGCCGATGTACATCGCGGGGCGCTTGCGGACGGCCTCGAGCCCCTCGAGCACGAGCAGGTGTCGCGCCTCGTAGTCGCGGCTGTCGGTCTTCGGCTTGGGGGGTGTCTTGGTACTGCTGGAGGTCACCGTCGCAGACTACCTGCGGCCACCGACAGTTCCTCGGACCGACCCGGCCCGCGTGACGAACGCGTCACAACTCCGCGCGTCGCCGGTCCCCCTTGGGTTCCTCGGGTACCGTCGGGGCACGGGAACAAACCACCCAGCGCACGCGTTGGAACAGGTGCCCCGAGCCGAACAGCCAGGAAGGAACGGCCCATGAGCACAACGGTGATGGAATCCCTCAACGCTGCGGACCGCTGCGACCGCTGCGGAGCGCAGGCGTACGTCCGCGTGACCCTCACGTCCGGTGGCGAGCTCCTGTTCTGCGCCCACCACGGCCGCGCACACTCCGACAAGCTGAAGCAGGTAGCCCTGAAGATCCAGGACGAGACCAGCCGTCTCGGCTGACCCGCTCCCCCAGACCACCACGGGGCCCCGGCAGATCGCCGGGGCCCCGTGTGCGTGTCCGGGTCGTGTCACACGAGCGCGGCCAGCGTGTCGATGCGGGTCTGCACGTCGTAGGCCGTCGTGAGCACCATGAGTTCCTGGACCTCGCAGTCGGCGACCATCTCCTCCAGCCGCGAGCGGACCTGGTCGGCGGTGCCGACGACCTTGGTGCCCGAGAAGTCCACCCCGCCCATGGCGTCGATGCGGCGCGCCGACTCCTCTGGCGAGGGCAGCGCCTCGCGGGTGTCGCGACGGATGTTGATCCAGCTGATCGTGGACGGGCCGGCCAGGTAGGCGGCCTCCTGCTCCGTCGCCCCCACCAGCGCCGAGGTGCACAGCATGGCGTGCGGGGCCTCCAGACCCTCGCTCGGCGAGAAGGAGTCCCGGTACAGCGCGAACACCGCCGCGGGGTCGAACTGGCCGAAGTGGCCGGCGTAGGCGTACCGGATGCCCAGCTTGCCGGCGAGCCGCGCCGAGTAGTCCGACGAGCCCAGCAGCCACACCTCGGGGTAGCCGGACGCCGCGGGCGTGGCCGTCAGCGTCATCCCCATCCCGACCCGGACGCCCCGCGGGCTGAGCCAGGCCTGCAGCAGCTGGAGGTGCTCGACGAAGTCCTCGTGCCCCAGGCCCTCCTGGGAGCGACGCAGCGCCCACGCGGTGACCTGGTCGGCGCCCGGCGCCCGGCCGATGCCGAGGTCGATGCGCCCGGGGTACAGGGCCTCGAGCGCGGCGAACTGCTCGGCGACGACGTAGGGCGAGTGGTTGGGCAGCATGACGCCGCCCGAACCCACCCGGATGCGCTCGGTGCGGGCCGCCACGGCGGCGATCAGCACCGGCGGCGTGGTCGCCGCCACCGAGGGCATGTTGTGGTGCTCGGCGATCCAGAACCGACGGGCACCCAGCTCGTCGGCGGCCCGGGCGAATTCGACGGTGGCGGCCAGGGCGTCCGACGTGGACCAGCCGGTCCGCACGGTCGCGAGGTCGAGGACGGAGACATCAACGCTGCTCATGATGTGCCCGACCCTACCCGCGCCCGCCGCACCGGGGCCCAGAATGGGGGCATGCGGATCACGTGCGTGCAGGGCGACATCACCACCGAGACCACCGACGCGATCGTCAACGCGGCCAATTCCTCGCTGCTGGGCGGCGGGGGCGTCGACGGGGCGATCCACCGCGCCGCGGGACCCGGCCTGCTGGCCGCCTGCGGCGAGCTGCGGGCCACCTCCCTGCCCGACGGCCTCCCCGTCGGGGACGCCGTGGCCACCCCGGGCTTCGACCTCCCGGCCCGCTGGGTGATCCACACGGTCGGCCCGAACCGGCACGCGGGGCAGACCGACCCGCAGCTGCTGGCGTCCTGCTTCACCCGCTCGCTGGAGGTGGCCGAGGAGCTGGGTGCCCGCACGGTGAGCTTCCCGGCGGTCAGCGCGGGCGTCTACGGCTGGGACGGCGACGAGGTCGCCCGCATCGGCCTGGCCGCGGTACGGCGACACCCCGCCGACCGGGTCGACGGGGTGCGCTTCGTGTTGTTCTCAGACCGCCTGCTGGCGGCCTTCGAGGCGGCTCAGTCCAGGTAGTCGCGGAGGACCTGCGAGCGCGACGGGTGCCGCAGCTTGCTCATGGTCTTGGACTCGATCTGGCGGATCCGCTCGCGGGTGACGCCGTAGACCTTGCCGATCTCGTCCAGCGTCTTGGGCTGGCCGTCGGTCAGGCCGAAGCGCATCGAGACCACGCCGGCCTCACGCTCGCTGAGGGTGTCGAGGACGTCGTGCAGCTGCTCCTGCAGGAGCGTGAAGTTCACGGCCTCGGCCGGGACGACCGCCTCGGAGTCCTCGATCAGGTCACCGAACTCGGAGTCGCCGTCCTCGCCCAGCGGGGTGTGCAGGGAGATCGGCTCGCGGCCGTACTTCTGCACCTCGACGACCTTCTCGGGCGTCATGTCGAGCTCCTTGGCGAGCTCCTCCGGGGTGGGTTCGCGACCCAGGTCCTGGAGCATCTGACGCTGGACCCGGGCGAGCTTGTTGATGACCTCGACCATGTGCACCGGGATGCGGATGGTGCGGGCCTGGTCGGCCATGGCGCGGGTGATGGCCTGCTTGATCCACCAGGTCGCGTAGGTCGAGAACTTGTAGCCCTTGGTGTAGTCGAACTTCTCGACCGCACGGATGAGGCCCAGGTTGCCCTCCTGGATCAGGTCCAGGAACAGCATGCCGCGGCCGGTGTAGCGCTTGGCCAGACTCACCACGAGGCGGAGGTTCGCCTCGAGGAGGTGGTTCTTGGCGCGCTTGCCGTCCTCGGCGATCCACTCGAAGTCGTCGAGGTCGGCCGCCTTCACGCTGCCTTCGGTGATCGACTCGTCGGCGAACAGGCCGGCCTCGATGCGCTTGGCCAGCGTGACCTCCTGCTCGGCGTTCAGCAGGGCCACCTTGCCGATCTGCTTCAGGTAGTCCTTCACCGGGTCGGCGGTGGCGCCGGCGGCCATGACCTGCTGCTCGGGCTCGTCGGTGTCGTCGGCGTCGGAGACGGTGAAGCCCTCGTCCTCGACGAGCTTCTTCTCCTCCTTGGCCGCCTCGCCCTCGTTGAACTGGCCCTCGTCGACCTCGTCCAGGGAACGCTTCTTGCCGCCCACGGTGAGCACGACGTCGTCGCCGTCACGCTCGAACTTGACCTCCTTGAGGGCCGCGGGGCTGAGCACCTCGGCGACGGTCGGCTCCTCGGCCTCCTCGTCCTCTTCGAGCTCGATGTCCTCGTCCTCGAGCACCTCGGGGGCGTCCTCGTCGACCTCTGCGGTCTCGTCGACGCCCTCGGTCTCCTCCACCTCGGGCTCGGCGGCCTTGGCCGCCCGGCCGCGCGGCTTCGCAGGCGCCTTCGCGGCTGCGGCCTTCGTCGCCGGCTTGGCGGCGGCCGTCTTCGTCGTCGCGGCCTTGGCCGTGGTCGTGCGCCGCGTGGTGCGGGTGGGCTTGGTCTCCTCGGCCGCCTCCGGGGCCTCGGTGGCCGCGGCAGCCTTGCGCGTACGGGTGCGCGCGGGTGCCTTCGGGGAGTCGGACGCGCCTGCTGCGCTGGAGCGTGGAGTCACGTGAGCCCTCTCGTCTCGTCCGGGTTGCGGGCATGCGTCGGCCGGGACCTGTCAACGGCTGGCGCAACCGCCATTGTTGCACGCGATGCTCCCCCACCCAAATGGCTGCTCGGCAACCGCGGGCTACGCTGGCCCGCGTGCCCGATGCCATGACCAGCGCGCCCGACGCGCCCCAGCGCCCGTTCACCCGCACCGTCCACGGCGACGAGGTCGCCGACCCGTACCGCTGGATGGCGGACAAGACCGACCCCGAGCTCCTGGCGTACCTCGAGGCCGAGAACGCGTGGACGGCGACCCACACCGAGCACCTGGCCCCGCTGGCCGACGAGCTGTACGAGGACATCCGGGCGCGGACCAAGCAGACCGACATGTCGGTGCCGCTGCACGTCACCCACACCGACGGCTCGGCCTACTGGTACTACGGCCGAACCCGCGAGGGCGACGACTACGGCCGCACCTGCCGCATCCCGGCCACCAACCGCGACGACATCCCCGACGTCACCGAGCCCTCGCCCGAGGAGGAGGTGCTCATCGACGCGCAGGCGCTCGCACAGGGCCACGACTTCTTCTCGATCGGGCTGGCCCTGGTCTCCCCCGACGGACGCCGGCTGGCGTACTCGATCGACACCCGCGGCGACGAGCGCTACGACCTGTACGTGGTCGAGCTCGCCACCGGCGAGGTGATCGACGGCCCCATCACGGGAATCGGCGCCGGGGGCGTGTGGGCCGGACCCGACTGGCTCCTCTACACCCGCGTCGACGCCGCCTGGCGCCCCCACGAGGTCTGGCGCCACCGCATCGGCTCCCCCGCGGACGCCGACGCCCTGGTCTTCACCGAGCCCGACGAGCGGTTCTGGGTCGGCGTCGACACCTCCCGCGACTACCAGTGGGTGGTCGTCGACCTCGCGTCCAAGACCACCACCGAGACCCACCTGCTCCGCGCCGACGACCCGACCGGGCCCCTGACCGTGGTGCAGCCGCGGCGTCCGGGCCTGGAGTACTCGGTGGAGGTAGCACCCGACGCGCTGTGGATCCTGCACAACGACGGCGCCCCGCAGTTCAAGCTCAGCCGCGCCCCACGAGCGACCCCGGGCATCGAGCACTGGGAGACCGTCATCGAGGAGCGCCCCGAGACCCGCCTCACCGGCGTCAGCGTCTACGCCACCGCCGTGGTCGTCGACCACCGCACCAACGCGCTGGCCGGCGTCACGGTCATCCCGCGTGAGGCCGACGGCACCCTGGGCACGCTCACCGAGCTCACCTTCGACGAGGCCCTCTACGACGTCGGCTCGGAGGACTCCCCCGACTTCGACACCGACCGGATCCGGCTCGGCTACGAGTCGATGGTCAGCCCGCCCAGCGTGTGGGAGTACCAGCTCGCCACCGGCGCCCGCCGCCTGCTCAAGCAGACCCCGGTGCTCGACCACCCCGTCCACGGCGCCTACGACCCGACCGCCTACGTCAGCGAGCGCCTGTGGGCCACCGCCGACGACGGCACGCGCGTCCCGATCTCGCTGGTGCGCCACCGCGACACCCCCGTCGACGGCACCGCACCCGGCCTGCTCTACGGCTACGGCGCCTACGAGGCGCCGACCATGCCGTACTTCGCCATGAGCCGGGTCTCCCTGCTCGACAAGGGGTTCGTGTTCGCCATCGCCCACGTGCGCGGCGGGGGCGAGCTGGGGCGTCCGTGGTACGACGGCGGCAAGGAGCTCGCCAAGCCCAACACCTTCTCCGACTTCGTGGCCTGCGGCCACGTGCTGGTCGACGAGGGCCACGTCGCGCCCGACCGGCTGCTCGCCGAGGGTGGGTCGGCCGGCGGCCTGCTCATCGGCGCGGCCGTGAACCTGGCCCCCGAGCTGTTCCGGGCCGTGCACGCCGCGGTGCCGTTCGTCGACCCACTGACCACGATCCTCAACCCCGACCTGCCGCTGACCGTCATGGAGTGGGAGGAGTGGGGCAACCCCGTCGAGGATCCTGAGGTCTACGCCTGCATGAAGGCCTACTCCCCCTACGAGAACATCGCCGCCGCGCAGTACCCGGCGATCCTGGCCACGACGAGCCTCAACGACACCCGCGTCGAGGTAACCGAGCCAGCCAAGTGGGTGGCCCGCCTCCGCGACGTCGCCACCAACGGCGAGGACCGGCCGATCCTGCTCAAGACCGAGATGGTCGCCGGCCACGGCGGCGTCTCCGGCCGGTACAAGGGCTGGCGCGAGCGCGCGTTCCAGCTGGCGTGGCTGGTCGACCAGGCCGGGGCGAACTGATCGGACGCCGCGGGCCCCACGAGCGGGTCCGCGGCCGCCGCGTCCACCGCGGGCACGGGATCGCTGTACGACTCTGGTCTTGATTTGGCGGCTCAGGGCCCCCCTCAGGGCCCGATCGGGGTCGTGACCGAACAATTCCGGCGCGTTTGGCGTTGTACTGGGTGACGACGAAAGGACGAACCTCATGATCTCGACCTCGCACCGTTCACGCTCGACCGAGGGCATCGACGGCAAGGACTCGGTTGGCCTGTACCTGGACGGCATCGCGAAGACCCCGCTGCTCACGGCGGAGGAGGAAGTCATGCTCGCCCGGCAGATCGAGGCGGGCCTCTACGCCGAGGCGATCCTGGACGGCACCCTCACCACCAAGGAGCGCGGCGGCCGCAAGGCCGTGAAGGCGACCCAGGAGGAACTCGAGGAGATCGTCGAGCAGGGCCGCGCCGCCATGAAGCGCTTCGTCACCGCGAACCTGCGCCTCGTCGTCTCCGTCGCCCGCAAGTACGGCCGCTCGCAGATGCCGCTGCTCGACCTGGTGCAGGAGGGCAACACCGGCCTCATCCGCGCCGTCGAGAAGTTCGACTACACCAAGGGCTTCAAGTTCTCGACGTACGCCACCTGGTGGGTGCGCCAGTCGATCAGCCGGGGCATCGCCCAGCAGAGCCGCATCGTCCGCCTCCCCGTGCACGTCGCCGAGCAGATCAACCAGGTCTCCGCCACGCGCCGCAACCTCGAGCGGAAGCTCGGCCGCGAGCCCGAGGTCATCGAGATCGCCGACGAGCTCGGCCTCGAGGAGGAGCGCATCGTCGAACTGCTCCGCCTGGCCCGCGACCACGTCTCGCTCGACGCCCCGGTCGAGGAGGACGGCGACACCGCCCTCGGCGACCTGCTGGCCCGCGACACGACGCCCGGCCCCGACGAGGTCGTGCTCGACGCCGAGGACCGCGCCCGCCTCGACCACATGCTCGACAGCCTCGACGAGCGCTCCGCCGACGTCGTGCGCCGCCGCTACGGCCTGCTGGACGGCCGCCAGGCCAAGCTGGCCGACATCGCCAGCGTCTGGGGCATCACCGCCGAGCGCGTGCGCCAGATCGAGCGCCAGGCGATCGCCAAGCTGCGCGACACGACGCTGGCCGCCTGACCCACAGTCCACCGAACGGCACCCCACCACGACGGGGCCGGACCCGCCACAGGTCCGGCCCCGTCGTCATGTGCGGGTGGGTGCGTGCTCAGCCGCGGGCGGGGCGTCCGTCGTGGTCGATGACGCGGATCAAGCCCTCTTGGGCCGTCGAGACGCCCAGCACCCCGTCGGAGTACAGCCGGCCTCGGGAGTAGCCCACGCCGTTGGACGCCGAGGGCGAGAACTGGTCGTAGAGGATCCAGTCGTCGACGCGGATCGGCCGGTGGAACCACATCGCGTGGTCGATCGTGGCGATCTGCATGTCGGCGCTCATGAACTCCACCGGGTGGCCCACCGTGGAGACGCCCAGCAGCGTCAGGTCGCTGGCGTAGGCGAGCATCGCCTGGTGCAGCCGCGGGTCGTCGGGCAACTGTTCGTGCGTGCGCAGCCACACCTGCATCGCCGCGTGTGAGGTGTAGTCACCCTTGCGCGCGTCGCCGGCGTAGCGGACGTCGAGGGCGCCCCACTCGTCCTCCCACGCGGCGGCGTGGATCGCGGAGCGGCGGCCCAGCACCTCCGACAGCGGCGGGCAGTTGTCGACGTCGGGGACGCCGGGGGTGGCCGGCCACTGGTGCTCCAGCCCCTGCTCGGGCACCTTGAACGAGGCGTTCATCACGAACAGGCTCTTGCCGTGCTGGCGCGCCTCGACCTGCCGGGAGGAGAACGAACTGCCGTCGCGCGGGGAGGTCACCGTGTAGATGATCGGCGCCGCCGTCGAGCCGGGGCGCAGGAAGTAGCCGTGCAGCGAGTGGCACATCCGGCCCTCGGGCACCGTGTGGTAGGCCGCCTCGAGCGCCTGGGCCATGACCTGGCCGCCGAAGGCCCGCTGCGCCGAGGTGCGTGGCTGGCTGCCGCGGAACAGGTCCACCTCCAGCTGCTCCAGGGCCAACAGGTCCACCAACTCCGCCACGGTGCGTGGCATGTCACTCCCCCTTCTCGTCCTGCTCGGCCAGGAACTGTTCCACGGCCTCCCCGATCTCGTCCGCCGACGGGACGTCGGGGCGTCCGGTCGCCTGCAACTCGTCGTACTGCTGTTCGAGCGCCTCGACCAGGGGGCCGAGCTCGCCGTCGGACTCGACCTCGCCCTCCAGCTGCGCCAGCGTCTGCAGCGCGCGCGTGGCCAGTTCGCCGGGCGGCAGGTCCAGGCCGGTCGCCTCGCGGAGGCGCTCCAGGACCGCCAGGGCGCCCGGCGCGTAGTGGCCGGGGGCCAGGTAGTGGGGCACGTGGGCGACGAAGCCGCGCCCGAGGCGTCCGGCCTGGCCGGCGTGCCACTCGAGCATGGCCGAGAAGCTGCCGGGCACGGTGACCCGGTCGATCCAGACCGGGTTGTCCTGCACGAGGTCGGGGTCGGTGGCGTGGCCGGTCACGAGCACGGGCCGGGTGTGCGGCACCCCCATCGGGACGCCCTGGGCCGACACCAGCAGCGGCACGTCCAGCTGCTCGGCGATGCCGAGGACGGCCGCGCAGGAGCGGTTCCACTGGGTGTCGGGCTCGGGGCCGCTGAGCAGCAGGAACGAGCGGCCGGAGGCGTCGGTGACCTTGTGGATCGCGAGCTTGTAGTCGCTGAAGCCCGTCCAGGTGTTGGTGTCGAACACCATCGCCGGGCGGCGGGAGCGGTAGTCGTGCAGCTGGTCGTGGTCGAAGGTCACCATCAGCTCGGGGTGCATCGAGCCGAGCAGGTGCTCGCTCAGCTGCTTGGCCACCTGGCCGGCGTCGACGTAGCCGTCGAGCAGGTGCACCAGCGTGGGCCGGGTGCCCTCCACGCTGGCCCAGACGTCGTCCTCGATCGTGTACAACGCGCGTGGATCCAGCATGCGTTCCACCCTAGCGGCCAGCCTGCTCCAACAGGTCGAGCGTGCGCCCGCACGACCACGCCACGCCGTCGACGTACCGCGGCCGCAACTCATCGGCGCCGGGCAGGTGGGCCAGGGCGTCGAAGGTGGACGCCAGCGCGTCCGGCAGCTGCTCGGCAAGCTCCCGGACACGGCCCAGGCCCCACTCGACGTCGAGGGAGTTGGCGGTGAGGAACCGCTGCCATTGGTCGACCCCGACCAGGCCGAACGTGCGCTCGCCCCCGATCGCCAGGGCGACCTTCCGCTGGTGCATGACGCCCACCCCCGCGATCTCGTAGGGCAGCGAGGAGGCCACGTCGTAGAGCGGGGCCAGGGCCACGCGACCCCCGGCCAGGAGGGCCGAGTAGTTGCGCGCGTGCCCGTCGGGTGACCCCAGCAGGTAGCCGACGGCCAGCGCCTCGGCGAAGCGTTCAGGGGCCCCCGGGGCGTGCCGGCGCAGCAGATCGACCACCTCCCGGGCGGTCGGGCCGCCGTAGCGCTCGTAGGTCGTCTGGTTGCCCAGGGACTGGCACAGGTCCTCGGCGTGGACCCGGAGCACGTCGCCCTCGCGGCGCACCCGGTCGAACCGCTCGACGACGAGGGCGGACTGCCCCGCGAACTCCAGGTACTCGCTGCGGGCGGCCGGGATCCCGAGTGCCCGCAGGACGGTGAGCGACGCGTGCTCGTTCAGCGCCTGCAGGCGTGCCGTGGGCACGCCGGGCTTCACGATGTGGGTGGACGCCGCGGCCCCCTGCGGGTCGTACCACTCCCCCGCGAAGCCCCGAGCCAGGGTGAACTTCGACTGCCCGCCGCCGATGCTCCACCGCTCGTCGGCGATCTGCCAAGCGGCCTCGTCGCGGCGCAACAGGGCGATTCGTGCGCCGATCCACTCGTCGTCGACGGGCGCCAGCGCCGCCGGTCGGTGGATCTCCTCGACACGGTCGACGGGGACGACCTGTACGGCGCCCGGGCAGTCGAGCCCGATGACGGTGAGCAGCGCGGCGGGGTTGGCCGCCCGGACCCCGCCCCGCTCGGCGATCCGGGCCCGGACCTCGCGGTCCGCAGGCAGCAGGCCGTTCACCCAGGCCAGCGTCACCCGGTTGCCGTGCTCGGCCTCGGAGAGCGGCATGGAGAGCGACAGCGGGGTCGGGTCGTCGGCGGCCCGGTACTCCTCGTCGTAACGGAAGCGGAGCCCCGCTGCCTGCGTGATCGTGCCGACGCGACGCCCGGAGAGGAAGACCGCGAGGTCCTTCATCGGAGCGTTCCCTCGATGATGTCGTCGAGCTCGCTACGCCCCGTGGGCAGTTCGTGCGGCACGACCTCGAGGGTCAGGCCCAGCGCCTGCAGCGCGGCGAGCACCTTGCCGATCTGGGCGTTGCCGTGGCCACGCTCGAGCTCGATCAGCCAGCGTCGGGAGACGCCGGCCTTCTTTGCCGCCTCGGCCTGGGTGAGGCCGAGGCGCGTGCGCGCGCGTTGCACTGCCCGGCCCAACTCGATCGGGGTCCCGGCATCGGCCATCGCGACCACCTCCTGTCACCGATCAGTGACTTTACCAAATGTCACCGTTCGATTCCATAGACGAATGTGCAGGAGCGGTTACAGAGAGTTGATCGCCGTGCGCACCCGCTTGGCCGACACCGGCTGGGCGGTGCCCAGCGACTGGGCGAACAGGCTGACGCGCAGCTCCTCGAGGAGCCAGCCCACCTCGGCGGCGGCCGGGGGCAGCTCCCCCACCTCGTAGCGGTCGATGGCCGCCTCGTAAGCGTCCTCCAGCTCGGCGATCACGTCGAGGTTCTGTGCCTCGCGAGCCGGGTTGGACGCCCAGCCCTTCAGCCGCACGTCGACGGCGTGCAGGTAGCGCTCCAGGCGGGTGAAGTGCGGCTCGGGCGTGGCGGCGATGAAACCGGCGAAGACGAGGTTGTCGAGCTGGGCGGTGATGTCGGCCTTGGTGTCGCCGTCGGGACGCCGCGCCAGCTCGGCGCGCACCTCGGCCCAGCGGCCCAGCGTCTTGGCGGCCGACCGGGTGATCGCCTGCATCCGCTCGGCGGCGTCGGGGCGGATCGTGTCGACGACCGTGCGGAAGGCGGCCTCGTCGCGCACGGCGTCGGGGTCGATGCGATGCGTGGCCATCAGGTCGCCCGTGGCCTTGAGCCGCACGTCGGCCAGCAGGGCGTTCAGGTTGTCGTACGGCCCGGCCGACAGCGCGATCTTCTCGGTGTTGGACAGGCGCGCGAACACGCTGCGGGTCGGGTCGGGCGCCACGAGGGTGACGAGCCGGCGCAGGCCGAGTGCCTGCGACCGCGTCGCCTTCGCCGCGGTGTTCGCCACCCGGACGCCCACGGTGTCGCCCTGGTCGACCAGCGCCGGGTAGCCCACCAGCGGCGTCGGGTCGCGGTCGACCTCGGTCGTGGCCGGGATGGTCCCGAACGCCCAGGTCTTCGCGCCCGCGTGCGCGATCCCGGACGCCGCGGCGTTCAGCCGCTTGTTGAGCCGGGGCGCGAACTGCTTGCGGAGCGACTCGAAGTCCTTGCCGGCGCCGAGCTCGCGGCGTCCGTCGGTGATGACGTAGCGCACGGTGAGGTGGTCGGGCAGGACCGACTCGTTGAAGAGGGTGGCGTCCAGCGGGTCGCCCGAGAGGGCTCCGAGGGCCGCGGCGAGGGCGTCCGGGAAGGCCAGCGACGCCCGCTCGGGGTGGTCGTCGAGCCAGCTGAGCGCGCGACGCCCCCAGTCCGGCGCCGGCACGAACCGCGTGCGCACCGCCTTGGGCAGCGACCGGATCAGCTCGGTGGCGAGCTCGTCGCGCAGGCCGGGCACCTGCCACGTGAACGGGGCCGGGTCGACCTGGTTGAGGACGGTGACGTCGATGTCGACGCTCACCCCGTCGCGGTGCGCGCCGGGCTCGAACAGGTAGCTGACCGGCAGGTCGGCCGGGCCGACGGTCCACGTCTCGGGGAACGCCTCCGCGTCGACCTGCTCGGCGTCGACGAGGTCGTCGAGCACGAGGTCGAGGTAGGTCTCGTCCTGCTGCCGCTTGGCGCGCCACCAGCGGTCGAAGTGCGCGACCGACACGATCTCGGCGGGCACCCTCTCGTCGTAGAACGCGAAGATCGCCCGGTCATCGACGAGGATGTCGCGGCGTCGGGTGCGCTCGGAGAGGTCCTCGGCCTCGGCGCGGGTGCGCTCGTTGCGCTTGAAGAAGTGGTGGCGGGTCTGCCACTGGCCCTCGACCAGCGCCGACTGGATGAACACCTCGCGCGCCACGACCGGGTCGATGCGGCCGTAGCTGACCGTGCGGCCCGCCACGATCGGCACGCCGAGCAGCAGCACCCGCTCGTCGGCCACGCACTGCCCACCCCGCACCGACCAGCGCGGCTCGGAGTACTGCCGGGTGATCAGGTGGCCGCCGACGGCCTCGACCTGCTCGGCGGTGATCGGCGCGACGGTGCGCGCCCACAGCCGGGTGGTCTCGACGAGCTCGACCGCCATGGCCAGCGGGGGCTCGGCCTTGGCCGCCGCGCTGCCGGGCTGGATCGCGAACCGCGCCCCGCGCGCGCCGAGGTATTCGGCCATCGGACGCCGCCCCCGCCGCTGCTGCGTCTTCGGCACCGTCGAGCGCTCGTCGCGCAGGCCCACGTGGGACAGCAGGCCGGCCAGGATCGCGGTGTGCACGGCGTCCCAGTCGGGGGTGTGGGCGCTCGCCTGCCGGGGCTGGCGGGCGCGGGCCCGGCGGGTGTCGGCGTCGGCGTTGGACGCCTGGGTGTCGAGGTCCAGCTCGCCGATGATCTCGCGCAGCTGCGAGACGAGGTCCTGCCACTCGCGGATGCGCAGGAAGTTCAGGTACTCGTCGCGGCACATCCGCCGGAAGGCGTTCCCGGAGAGTTCGTTGCGCTGGTTGCGCAGGTAGTCCCACAGCCGCCAGATCGCGGCGATGTCGGAGGCGTCGCGGTCGCCGTGCGCCTCGCCCCGTGCGGCGTTGGCCGCGCCGGTCTCGCTCCAGAAGCGCCGGTGCAGGGCGTCCGCCTCGGCCTGCTTCTCGGTGGGACGTTCGCGGACGTCGGGGATGGCCAGGGCGGCAACGACCGGGAGGACGTCCCACGCGCACCCGCGGCGTCCGGCCTCGACGAGCATGCGGCCCAGCCGGGGGTCGACGGGCAGCTTGGCCAGCAGCCGGCCCGTCTTCGTCAGCCGCTGCCCCTCGGCCTCGCCCTGGCGGGGGTCGGCCAGCG
Source organism: Propioniciclava sp. MC1683 (assembly GCF_014164675.1). Classification (NCBI taxonomy): domain Bacteria; kingdom Bacillati; phylum Actinomycetota; class Actinomycetes; order Propionibacteriales; family Propionibacteriaceae; genus Propioniciclava; species Propioniciclava sp. MC1683. Next base: position 82,252 of record NZ_JACJFX010000008.1, read on the forward strand.
CGCCGAGCTCCTTGAGCAGGCGCAGGCCGTCGCGGACCTGGGAGCGGTCGGGGGGCTCGACGAACGGGAAGTCCTCGATCGCGCCCAGCCGCGCGTCGGCCATCTGCAGGATGACGCTGGCCAGGTTGGTGCGCAGGATCTCGGGCTCGGTGAACTCCGGCCGGGCCTCGAAGTTCTCCTCCGAGTAGAGGCGGATCGCGATGCCGGGCCCGAGGCGTCCACACCGGCCGGCGCGCTGGTTGGCGCTGGCCTGGCTGATCTCCTCGATCGGCAGGCGCTGCACCTTGGTGCGCGACGAGTAGCGGCTGATCCGGGCGTAGCCGGGGTCGACGACGTAGCGGATGCCGGGCACGGTCAGCGACGTCTCGGCGACGTTGGTGGCCAGCACGACGCGCATGCCGGAGTGGGGCCTGAACACGCGGTCCTGCTCGGCGGCGCTCAGGCGCGCGTACAGCGGCAGCACCTCGGTGTTGGAAAGCTTCAGCCCGTTGACCGCCTCCGCGGCGTCGCGGATCTCGCGCTCGCCGGAGCAGAAGACGAGGATGTCGCCCTCGGCCAGCGCGTGCAGCTGGGTGACCGCCTTGGTGATGCCCTCGACCAGGTCGTTCTCGTTCTCCAGGGGCTCGTAGACCAGCTCGACCGGGTACGTGCGGCCCGACACCTCGACGATCGGCGCGTCGCCGAAGTGCTCGGAGAACCGCGCGGTGTCGATGGTCGCCGAGGTGATGATCACCTTCAGGTCGGGGCGGCGCGGCAGCAGCTGCTTGAGGTAGCCGAGCAGGAAGTCGATGTTGAGGCTGCGCTCGTGGGCCTCGTCGATGATGATCGTGTCGTAGTGCCGCAGGTCGCGGTCGTGGCCGATCTCGGCGAGGAGGATGCCGTCGGTCATCAGCTTGACCTTGGTCTGCTTGGTCGCCTGCCGCGTGAACCGGACCTGGTACCCGACGGTGTCGCCGAGCTCGACGCCCATCTCCTGCGCGATGCGGGCGGCGACCGTGCGCGCGGCCAGGCGCCGGGGCTGGGTGTGCCCGATGCGCTTGCGGCCGGCCAGCAGCGCGATCTTCGGCAGCTGCGTCGTCTTGCCCGACCCGGTCTCGCCCGCGACCACCACGACCTGGTTGCGCTCGATGAGGTCGCGGATCTCGTCGACCGCTGCGCTGATGGGCAGGTTGGCGTCGAACGTGATCGTGGGCTGGGCTGTGGGCATGGCCCGCCCATGCTACTAGGGCGGGTTCAGCCGCCCAGGCCCAACAGCTCGGACGCCGCGGGCCCGGGTCGCCAGACCCACGACTCCAGGTCGCCGGCGGACCAGACCTCGAAGACGCCGCACATGCCGTTCAGGGAGACCTTCTCACCGGCGGCGTTCAGCCCGACCAGCTGGTCGAGGTGGACCTGCTGGCAGGTGTTGATCTCGTCGTCGGTGCGGGAACCCTTCGCGGCGTTCGCCGTCCAGTCGTCGCGGATCGTCGCCCACGCCGCCTCATCGAAGCGGGTGGGCTCGGTCGCGGCCTCGGCCCCTACCTGGGCGCAGCGGTAGCCGGCGACGGTGTCGGCCATGCCGGGGGTCAGCCACGACGCCCACGAGGCGTCGGTCGCGCAGGTCGCGTTGGCCAGCGGGTCGGACACGGTGACCGGGACGTGCTCGCGCTGGGCCGTGAGGGCCGTGGTGAAGGCGCCGAGCACCGCCTGCGCGCCGGTCTTGTCGCCGACGACGCGGCAGCCGTACATCTCGCCGCGCACCGAGACGGTCTCGCCGCCGGGGTACTCGAACACCATCCGGTACGCCGGGCCGAGGTCGGCGGTGCACGCCATCACCGCGAGGTTCGCGTGTTCCTGGGTGTTGTAGGCCGACACGACCGCGGCCGTGTCGGAGACCAGCGCGTCGGGCGGGGTGGTCTGCCGGATCTCGTGCCCCGGCTCGTCGCACAACGTGATGCGGGCGGCCCCCTCGGGCAGCTGCTCGGGCGTGTCGCCCTCGGTGGCCAGGGTCGCGCAGTCGAACGGCGTGGGTTCCCAGCCCGGCTCGGTCGGCACGGTCTCGGACGCCGGCGGGGCGGCCGGGGTGCCGGTGTACGTGGTGCAGCCGGCCAGCGCGAGGGCGGCGGCCAGGGCGAGCAGGGACGCGGGCAGCGAACGCTTCATGGCTGTTCCACGCATCGGGGCCGCGATCCGTTGCACCGACTCAGTCGGCGCGCCCGCGGAACACGCTGCGCAGGCGCTCGCGGTGGACGGCGGCCACCGCGGTCAGCGGGATCCCGGCCGGGCAGACCTCGACGCACTCCCCGTAGGTCGAGCAGGGACCGAACTCGGCGTCCAGCTGGTCGACGATCGCCACGGCACGGCGGCCGCGCTCGAGGCGCCCGTGCGGCAGCAGCGCGAGGTGCGCCAGCTTGGCCCCGGCGAACAGGTGCGCCGCCCCGTTGGGGCACGCGGCCACGCAGGCGCCGCACCCGATGCAGGCGGCGAAGTCGAGGGCGAGCTCGGCGTCGTCGTGGGTGACCAGCACCGCGTCGGCGTCGGGGGCCGTCCCGGTGGCGACGTCGACGTGTCCGCCGGCCTGGATGAGCCGGTCCAGGGCGGAGCGGTCGACCACGAGGTCGCGGACCACGGGGTAGGCGGCCGAGCGCAGCGGCTCGATCCGCAGCCGGGTGATGCCGCCGAAGGAGCGCAGGTGCTGGCGGCACGACGGCGTCCTGGGCACCGGGCCGTGGGGCACGTCGTTCACGGTGACGCCGCACGCGCCGCAGGCGCCCTCGCGGCAGTCGGACTCGAACTGGATGGGTTCCTGCCCCGCCTCGGCGAGGGTGTCGTTGAGCCGGTCGAGCAGCTCGAGCAGGCTCATCTCGGGGGTGGCGTCCTCGACGACGTGCGTCTCGAACCGACCCCGCTCGCGGGGGCCGTCCTGGCGCCAGACCTCGACCTCGATCCTCATCGGTAGTCCCTCACCTGCAGCGGCACGAGGTCGAAGGCGAGTGGCTCGGTGTGCCGCACGTGCGCCCCCGACGCGGTGGTCTCCCACGCCGACACGTTCGCCCAGCGCGCGTCGTCGCGGCGGGCCTCGCCCAGGTCGGTGGCGTACTCCTCGCGGAAGTGCGCCCCGCACGACTCGGTCCGGTCGAGCGCGTCCAGCACCATCAGCTCGGCCAGCTCCAGGAAATCGGCCACCCGGCCCGCGCGCTCGAGCTCCTGGTTGAGCCGGTCCCCCGGCCCGCCGACCCGGACGTCGGCCCAGAACTCGGCGCCCAGCTCGCGCACCTCGTCCAGCGCACGGCGGAGGCCTGCCTCGGTTCGGGAGACGCCGCACCCGGCGTAGAGGATCTCCCCCAGCCGCCGGTGGAACCACGTGGGCCGCCGCGTCCCGGCGTTCTCGAGCAGGTGCGCGGTGCGCTGCCGGACGGCGTCGACGGCGGCCACGGCCTCCGGGGCGTCGGGGGCGAGGGTCGGCGTCCCGTTGAGCGGGGCCAGCCAGTTCGGGACCGAGAACGGCAGCGTGAACCAGCCGTCGACGCACGCGCTGAGCAGGGAGTTCGCGCCCAGGCGGTTGGCGCCGTGGTAGTTCGAGCCGGCTTCCCCACCGACGAACAGGCCGGGCACGGTGGTCATCTGGTCGTAGTCCGACCACAGGCCGCCCATCGTGAAGTGGGCGCCGGGTGCGATGCGCATGGGCTCGACGTACGGGTCCTCGCCGGTGACGTCGGTGTACATCGCGAACAGGTTGCCGTAGCGCTCGGCGATCACCGCGCGCCCCAGCCGCGCGATGGCGTCGCGGAAGTCGAGGTAGACCGAGTTGCGCAGCGGCCCCACGCCGCGGCCGGCCACGATCTCGTCGCGCGCCGCCCGGGAGGCGATGTCGCGCGGGGTCAGGTTGCCGTAGGCCGGGTAGCGGCGCTCGAGGTAGTAGTCGCGCTCGGCCTCGGGGATCTCGCCCGGCGGCCGCTCGTCGCCCGCGGCGACCGGCACCCAGATCCGGCCGTCGTTGCGCAGCGACTCGCTCATCAGCGTGGTCTTGGACTGCCAAGGCGAACTCACCGGCAGCGCGGTGGGGTGGAACTGCACGAAGCTCGCGCTCGCGAACAGCGCGCCCCGCCGGTGCGCCCGCCAGGTCGCGGTGGCGTTGGAGTTCACCGCGAGGGTCGAGTGGAAGTAGACCGAGCCGTACCCGCCGGTCGCCAGCACCACGGCGTGGCCGGTGTGGACGCCGATGGCCCCGGTGACCAGGTCCCGGGTCACGATGCCTTGGGCGCGCCCGTCGGCGACGACGAGGTCGAGCATCTCGGTGCGCGTGTGCAGCCGGACGGTCCCGCGGGAGACCTGCCGCAGCAGGGCCTGGGACGCCGCGACCTGCAGTTGCTGGCCGGTCTGGCCGCGCGTGTAGTACGTGCGCGAGACCTGGACGCCGCCGAAGCTGCGGGTGGCGAGCTGGCCGCCGTACTCGCGCGCGAACGGCGCGCCGATGGCCTGCAGGTGGTCGATGACGCGGACCGACTCGGTGGCCAGCCGCACGACGTCGGCCTCGCGGCCGCGGAAGTCGCCACCCTTGACGGCGTCGGCGACGAACCGGCGCACGGAGTCGCCGTCGACCTTGCGCGCCCTCGGGGCGTTGATGCCGCCCTGCGCGGCGACGCTGTGCGCCCGCCGGGGCGCGTCGTGGAAGGTGAAGCACTCGACCCGGTAGCCCAGCTCTCCCAGCGCGGCGGCCGCGCCGGCCCCGGCGAGGCCGGTGCCCACGACGATGACGGTCAGGTTGCGGCGGTTGGCGGGGCTGACGAGCCGGTACTCGGCGCGGCGGCGTTCCCAGGCGGTGAGCGGGTCGCCGGCGGGGACGTGTGCGTCCAGCGGGGCGTCGGCGATCGTCCAGGTCATGCGATGGCCCCCAGCTGCACCAGCACGGGGATCAGCGCGTTGCCCAGCACGATTGCCCACGCGATCAGCGCCCCGAGGGTGGCCCAGACCGCGCGCAGCCGGCGGCCGGTGGCGCCGACGTCCTGCAGCACGGTGCGCCAGCCATGCCAGATGTGCAGGGCGATCACGAGCATGGACACGACGTAGAAGGCGGCCATCCACGGCCGGGAGAAGCTCTCGACGAGGTTGTGGTAGGCGTGGATCGTGCCGTCGGCCTCCGCGTGCCGGTGGGAACCGGGGGCGAGGACCTGACCGATCGTGAGGTCGAGCAGGTGCACCACCACGAACGCCAGGATGAACAGCCCGCCGAGCAGCATCGTGCGGGCCACCCACGCCGTCGCCGTGGTCGAGCGACGCCGGCGGAACCGGCCTCGCGCCTGCCGGCCCCGGCGCCACAGCACGAGGGACGCGCCCACGTGCGCGACCAGGCTGGCCAGCAGGACGACCCGCAGCGCCCAGAGCACGCCCCGGTGCGGGATCAGCGGGTAGCCGACCTCACGCAGCCAGCGCGCGTAGCCGTCGAGCGACTCGGCGCCGCCGTACACCTTGAGGTTGCCGACCATGTGCACGAAGACGAAGGCGACGAACACCACGCCCGTGACGGCCATGATGACCTTGAGGGCGAAGGTGGACGGCCGGCGCGCCTGCGCCAGCCGCACCTCCTCGGCCCGGACCACGGTCATGCCTCGACCTTAACAACTCGATAACGCCGTGTCCGGCGTTGCGGTCAGGCCCCGGGCGCGTCGAGCCCCGTGTGGTGCGCGACGAACGCGAGCAGGTCGGCCCACTCGCTGGCCACCATCTGCAGTGACTTCCCCGCCCCGTGCCCGGCCGAGCCCTCGACGCGCAGCAGCACCGGGGCGTCCGAGCCCTGCGCGTGCTGCAGCGCCGCGGCGAACTTGAAGCTGTGCAGCGGGACGACCCGGTCGTCGTGGTCGGCGGTCAGCACGAGGGTCGGCGGGTATGCCGTGCCCTCGCGGACGTTGTGCAGCGGCGAGTAGGCGTGCGCCGCAGCGAAGCCCTCGGGGGTGTCGGGGTCGCCGTAGTCGCTCATCCAGGCTGCGCCGATCGTGAACTTGTGGAACCGCAGCAGGTCGAGCACGCCCACGCCCGGCACCACCGCGCCGAAGAGGTCGGGTCGCTGGGTCATCGCGGCGCCCACGAGCAGTCCGCCGTTGGAGCGGCCGTACAGCGCGAGCTGCCCGGGCGTCGTGGCGCCGATCGCGACCAGGTGCTCGGCGACGCCGATGACGTCGTCGAAGACGTTCTGCTTGTGGGCCAGGCGCCCGGCGTCGTACCAGGCGGTGCCGAACTCGCCGCCGCCGCGCAGGTTGGCGATCGCGATCGCCCCGCCCGCCGCCAGCCACGCGGACCAGCCGGGCCGGTAGTCGGCGAAGATCGGGATCTTGAACCCGCCGTAGCCCCACAGCAGGGTCGGGCGCGGGCCGGTGCGGCCGTCGTCGGGGGTGACCAGGAAGTAGGGCACCTCGGTGCCGTCGGCGCTCGTGGCGCGCTCGCGCGTCGTGGTGTGGGCGGGCGCGAAGCTCGCCACCCCGGACGCCGCGAGCTCGACCCGCTCGACCACCGGCCCCGCCTCGCCGGTCGGCAGCGTGACGTGGAACGCCGCGGTCGGCGCGTCGAGCGTGCTGATGCCGACGAAGGCCTCGTCGCGCAGGGGTGAGGAGTCCAGCGCCACGAGCGCGCCGGCGGGCAGGTCGACGGGCTGGGGGTTGGTGCCGTCGAGCTCGCAGTACTCCACGACCGGCTGGGCGTCGTCGAGGTGGGCCAGCAGGAGCCCGGGGCCCGCGGCCTCGACCGCGGCGAGGGTGGCGCGGCGCTCGGGCACGACCTCGGCGAACTCCACGTCGCCGCGGGCCGCCCAGTCGAGGTCCACGCGCACCACGCGGCCCAGCGGGGCGTCCAGGTCGGTCTGGAGGTACAGCTGGGAACCGTCGACGCGGACGAAGCCGTACTCGGCGTCGGCGACGTCGACCACCTTGACCGGCTCGCCCAGGGTGGAGCGGCCGTCGGCCGTGGTGATCGGGTAGGCCCACACCCGGTTGGTGTTCTCGGTGCCCCGCACGATGCTCACGACGAGCCACGCGTCGTCGTGGCTGACCTGCCCGTACCCCATGGTGTGCGGCTCGTCGGGGAAGCTGAGCAGGTGCTCGTCGTCGCCGTCGAGGCGGTGCACCATCAGGCGCGCGACGCCGAGGCCCTCGGTGGCGGTCCCCCGGGCGTCCGCGGCCTGGTCGTAGGTCGTGTACAGGAAGCTGCGGTGGTCGGGCAGCCAGCCCGGCGAGGAGAACTTGGCGGTGACCTCGTCGTCGAGGTCCTCCCCCGTCGCGAGGTCGCGCACGCGGATCCTCTGCCAGTCCGACCCGCCGTCGCTGCGCGCGTACGCCATCAGCGAGCCGTCGCGGGCCACGGAGAACGTCGACAGCGACGACGTGCCGTCCTCGCTCCAGGAGTTAGGGTCGAGCGCGACCTCGCCGCCAGCCACGAGGTCGTCGAGGGTCTCGGCGGTGTACCAGACGTCCTGGGGCGTGGTGCCGTCGTTGCGGCTCACGAACCACCGCCCGCCCCGCTTCACCGGGACTCCGGCGCGCGGCCTCGCCACGATCCGGCCCATGAGTTCGGCGAACCAGGCGCGGGCCGGCAGCTGCCCGAGGGCGGCCTCGGCGAAGTCGCGCTGGGCGGCGACCCAAGCGGTCACCTCGGGGTCGTCGGCATCCTCGAGCCAGCGGTAGGGGTCGGCGACGTCGGTGCCGTGGAGGTTCTCGACGAGGTCGTCTCGTCGGGTGTGCGGGTAGGACATGCCCGCGAGTCTAGGAGGTCGGTCAGACACCCTCGTCGGCCGACACCGAGCGACCCGACCAGCTGGTCGGCTCGATGGCGACGGCGACCTCGCGGCGGCCGGGGGCCCACGGCGAGATGACGGGGACCTCGCCCGACCAGGGCCCAGTCCTCCCCTGGACCAGGACCGACCAGCCGGTGGCGGTCTGCCCGTCGAGGTCGTCGACCTGGAAGGCCACCGCGCGCGGCGTGGCGAGCTCCTCCAGGATGGTGCCCTGCGCGACGCGGAAGACGATCCGGTCGTCGACGAGGCCGTAGTTCACCGGCAGCACCTGCAGGCGGCCGTCCTCGGACACCCAGGACACACGCCCCACAACCGCATCACCCATGAGACGACGACACTCATCGGGGTCGATCGTCACGAAGTAGCCAAGCGAATCCACAGGGGGGAGCTTACAGTCCGCACCGAAGTCCCGTGACGCACCCTCCGCGCCCCCGTCGTGTCGGTCAGTCGGCCTCGGGGCCGGGGAAGGTCGTGCGCCCCCGCAGCTTCTCGGCCAGCGCCTCGTCCATGCTGTCGCTGATCAGGGACACGATACGCAGTGCCCGTTCCAGGTGCGCCGGGATGAGCGGGTCGGCGGGCACCGACATGCTCACGTACACCCGGTCGCGGATGAGCAGGAACCGCACCCAGCGCGCCTCGGTGTTGAGGTCGCTGAGCACCTCCATGGCGCGCGAGCGGCCCTCGACGTCGTGCACCAGCGGGGCGAACAGCAGCACCTCCTGGGCGTCCAGCGCCGGCCGGACGAAGACCATCGTCGACCCGACCCGCAGGGCGAGGTCGCCGCTGTCGTCGCGCAGGGGCGCGTGCCCCAGGTACAGGGTGAGCTCGCCGGCGAGCGCGGCGTCGAGCTCGGGCGCGGTGCGCGCGAGGATCGGCTCGATCCGCGCCGGCTCGTAGCGGGCCAGCTGCGCGCCCTCGAGCGGCGTCGGGGTAAGAATGTCGGCCAGCTGGTCGGGGGCCAGCAGCGCGGGGTGCTGCACGCCGTGCACCTCCCGCAGCGCGTCGGACGCCGCCACGGCCAGGTCGTCGGGGGCCTCCTGGGTGCCCCGCCGGGCATACGTGCCCGGCTTCGCGGCCACCGGCTCCCACCCGGACGCCTCGAGCTCGGCCCCGGAGCCCTCCGGCAGCCCGTCCGTGGTGGCCTCGGCCACCAGCTCGCCGCCCTCGCGGCAGGTGAACAGCACGTGGGGCGTGGTCTCGCCCTCGAGCGCGAGCGAGCCGATCGCCAGGGTGGCCCCGGCGTCCATCACGGACAGCACCTCGGCGAGCCGCTCGGCGAACTGCCGCCACGACGCGAGCGCGGAGCGGTCGAAGTCGAAGTCGGAGACGTCGGAGGTCAGGTTGAGGTCGTCCACGCCCTCCAACCTAGCCTCACCCGAGGAGGGCGGCGATGACCAGCAGCGAGGCGACCGAGAGGATCGTCGACCAGAACACGGCGTCGCGGGCGAGCAGCTCGCCCTGCCCGTACTTCGTGGCGGTGACGTACACGTTCTGGGCCGCGGGCAGGGCGCCCAGCACTACGACGGCGTACAGGTCGGTGCCGCTGAGCCCCATCAGTGTGCCCACGGCCCAGGCGGCGAACGGGTGGACGACGACCTTGATGGCCGTGGCGATCCACATCGGGGCGCGGTGCGGCCCCTTGCCGGGCAGCGGGTCCAGGCGCAGGGACACGCCGAAGGCCATCAGCATCAGGGGCAGGGCGATGCCGCCGACCATGTCGATGGGCCGCATGACCACCTCGGGCACCTGCACGCCGGCCAGGTTGACGGCCAGCCCGGCGAGGATGCCGATCGTGATCGGGTTGCGGAAGGGCAGGGACAGGTAGCTGACCCACCGGGTGGACCCCGGTTCGGAGCGCTTCGCGGCGACGTCGAGCAGCGCCAGGCACATCGGCATGATGAACGCGAGCTGCATCAGCAGGATGGGCGCGATCCACGTGGCGTCGTGCAGGAGGGCAACCGCGACCGGCAGGCCGAAGTTGGCGGCGTTGGTGTACATCGAGGACATGAACCCGATCACGCCGTCGCCGAGCGAGGGCCTGAACAGCGGGATCGCGAGAGCCAGGTAGAGCGAGCCGGCGATGACCACGGCGAGGATCGACACCAGCACCGTGTGCGAGAACACGTGCTGCAGGTCGGCGGTGGACATCAGCGAGAACAGCAGCGCCGGCGACCCGACCGTGAAGGCCAGCACCGACATCAGGCGGCGTCCGCCCTGGTTGACCAGGCCGAGGTGCGCGATCAGCCAGCCGACTCCGATGACCACCCAGATCGTCGAAATCCCACCGATCGCCCCTTGCACGCGGCCACCCTACTGCGCTCCCACTAGCATGACCCGGTGATGTCAGGGGGAGCTCGCAACCACGTGATCGACGTGGCCCGTGCGCTCTCGGTGCTGGTCGTGGTGGTGTTCCACACGCTGCTGTACCGCATCCGCCTCACCGACGCCGGGCTGACGCTCGAGCCGTGGGCGGCGCCCACCTGGCTCTACCCGCTCACGTGGGTGCTCATGATCATGCCGCTGTTCTTCGTGGCGGGCGGCTTCGCGCACACCCTGACCGTCGACCGCATGCACCGCGAGGGGACCTCCGCCGGCCACTACCTCGCCAGCCGGGGGCGACGCCTGATCGGGCCGCTGGTGGTGTTCGTCACCTTCTGCGCGATCGGGTTCTCGCTGGCCGCGTGGGCGGGGTTCCTCGACGCGGCGTCCGAGCTCAGCCGCCTGCTCATGCAGCTGCTGTGGTTCATCACCACCTACTTGGGCATCGTGGTCGTCGCCCCGGGGGCGGTGCGGCTGCACGACCGGTTCGGGGTCGCGCCGATGCTGGTGCTGGCCGTGCTGGCCGCGGCCGTGGACGCCTGGTCATTCGCGGTCGACAACGACGAGCTGCGCTACCTCAACCTGATGTTCGTGTGGCCGCTGGTGCACCAGTTCGGCATCGCCTACCAGCGGGGCTGGTGGCGGCGTGGTCCCGTGTGGGTGGCCTGGGCGTCCATCGCGGCCGGCGCGGCGGGCGTGGCGCTGCTGGTGTTCGGCTTCGGCTACCCGCCCACCTCGGTCGGGTTCGCCGACCTGCCGATCGCGAACATCCAGCCCCCCACGCTGGCGATGGCGTCCCTGGCGCTGGCCCAGTGCGGCGTCCTCGGCCTGGTCGAGCGGTCGGGGGTGCTGGCGTCCCTGCCGCCCGCCCTCGAGAAGGGGCTGGGGCTGCTCAACGCGGTCATGGTGAGCGTGTACCTGTGGCACATCCCGATCATCGGGCTCACCGGCGGGGCGCTGGCCCTGCTCGCGCTGGCGGCCCCGGTGGCGGCACCCGCGCTGCTCTCCCCCGCCACGCTGGCCGTCGCATCGACCCTCGTCGTCGCCGCCGCGGTCCCCCTCCTCGGACGCCTCGAGCTGCGGATGATCCCCCCGCTGGGCCCCCGGCAGGACACCACGCTGGCCGTGCTGGCGTTCGGAATGCTGGCCCTCGGCACGCTGCTGGTCTGGTTGACGGGTACCGTGGTGCATCCCGGACGCCCCGGCTCGACCCTGGGCGTGCTGGCCATCTGGGTGGGCGCGTGGACGATGGGCCGCGCCGCCGACCGCAGCCAGGCGATGACCCGGGACTGACGAGAGAACGAGGAACGCCGGTGAACTTCAACCCACTGACGTGGGACGCCCCCTACCTGGTGGTCGTGGCCGGCCTGTTCGTCATCGTGTTCCTGCGCGCCAACGGCACCTACTGGCTGGGCCGGGCCATCTCGGCCGGCGCCTCGAGGACGCGCGCCCGGAGGATCATGGACTCCCCCGGCTACCAGCGCGCCGTCGAGCACCTGAACCAGTGGGGCCCGCCCGTGGTCTCGGTGTCGTTCCTCACCATCGGCTTCCAGACGCTGGTCAACATGGCCGCGGGGGCGTCCCGGATGCCCCTGGTCCGCTACCTGCCGGCCATGATCGTCGGCTGCGTGATGTGGGCGTTCCTGTACGGCACGGTCGGCTATGCCGGCTTCGAGTCGCTGGCGCTGCTGTGGGCGCGCAACCCCGCGGCCGCCATCGTCGTCGGGGTGACCGCGGTGTCGGCGCTGGTCGTGTTCATCGTCTGGCGCGTGCGCCAGGCCAAGCGGCGTCGGCCCGACGGGCTCGAGGCCTCCGCCGTCGAGCCCGCCTGATCGGTCCCTACAGGCGCGAGCGCCCCGGGTTGTCGGTGCGCAGCGCGGGGTCGTTCAGTGCCCCGGCCGCCTCGACCCCCAGCTCGTGGGCGTGCCGGGCCGCGTGCGCGGCGTCCTCGTCGCCGGTGTGCACGTGGGTCGGGTTGAGCACCCGGTCCAGGAAGGTGCGCGTGCGCTCGTGCTGCGGGTTGCCGATGACCTGGTCGGGGTGGCCCTCCTCGACGATGACGCCGCCGTCCATGAAGATGACGCGGTCGGCGACCTCGCGCGCGAACGCCATCTCGTGGGTGACGACCATCATCGTCATGCCAGTCTCGGCCAGGCGCCGCATGACGTCGAGCACGTCGCCGACGAGCTCGGGGTCCAGGGCTGAGGTGGGCTCGTCGAAGAGCACCATCTCGACGTCCATGGTCAGGGCGCGCGCGATCGCGACGCGCTGCTGCTGGCCGCCCGACAGCTGGGCCGGGAAGGCGTCCGCGCGGTGCTTCAGGCCGACCTGGTCGAGGTAGTTGAGCGCCTGCTTCTCGGCCTCGGCCTTGGGGACCTTCTTGACCGCGATCGGGCCGATCGTGCAGTTCTGCAGCACGGTGAGGTGCGGGAACAGGTTGAAGGACTGGAAGACCATGCCCATCTTGGTGCGGATGGCGTCCACGTCGGCGTCGGGGTCGGTGATCTCCTCGTTGATGATGAACACCCGGCCCGAGGTGGGCTCCTCGAGCAGGTTCACGCAGCGCAGCAGGGTCGACTTGCCCGAGCCCGACGGGCCGATCACGCAGACGACCTCGCCGGTGTGGACCGTCAGCGAGATGCCCTTGAGCACCTCGACGTCGCCGAAGCTCTTGTGCAGGTCGTAGACCTGGATCTCGTCGCGGCGGTCGCCGGTGGGGATCTGTGCCGGAACAGTCATGGGGTTCACCGTGCCTTCTTGGCCTTGGCCTCCATGCGCCGCACGAGGAACGTGAGCGGGAGGGTGATGAACAGGTAGCACAGGCCGGCGACGACCAGCGGGGTCAGGTTGCCGTTGCTGTTGGAGATGTCGCGGCCGAACTTCGTCAGCTCGAAGGCGGACGCCGTGAGGCCGAGCACGTAGACCAGCGAGGAGTCCTTGGTGAGCAGGACGAGTTCGTTGGTCAGCGGCGGGGTGATGATGCGGAACGCCTGCGGCAGCACGATGCGGCGCATGGCCATGCCCGACGGCATTCCGAGCGCCCGGGCGGCCTCGACCTGGCCCTTGTGCACCGCGAGGATGCCGGCGCGGATCGTCTCGGCCATGTACGCCGCCGACACCATGCCGAGCGCCGTCCAGACGGTGCCGTACGGGTCGAGCGGGAACCTCAGGCCCGGGAACGCCACCGACAGCAGGCCGAACGCCAGCAGGACGATCAGGGCCGGGACGCCGCGGAAGAACTCGATGTAGATCGAGGCGATCCAGCGGTAGGGGGCGACCTGCGACAGGCGCATCAGGGCGAGCAGGGTGCCCAGGGTCAGGCCGAAGACGAACGCGCCGAACGTGTACAGCACCGTGTTCAGCAGCGCCCGCGGCAGGCCCGAGGTGAGGGTGACCTGGATGAGGTCGGTGCGGAAGAACACCGACTGCACCTGGCGGCCGTCGACGTTCAGCACGACGAGCACGAGGACCGCGGCGAGGATCGCGTACTGGATCCACCGGATGCGTTGGGCCCGCTTGCGCGGGGAGAGCTTCTTGCGCGGCACGGTTCCGGGCTGCGTGGTGGTGCTCATCGTGCTCCTGTCGGGTCGTGGGGAGTCACGCCGCGGCGTCCGGCCACCCCCTCATCGGGGCAGCCGGACGCCGCGGGTGTGGGTCACTTCGTGGGCGCGTCGACCCCGAACCACTTCTTGTAGATGTCGTTGAAGCGACCGTCGGCGCGGGCGGCGTCGAGGACCTCGTCGATCTTGGTGGCGAGGGCCTTGTTGTCGTTGCCGACGTTGAAGCCGTACTGCTCGCCGGTCTCGAACTCCTGGACGACCTTGGTGGTCGGGTTGTCCTTGGCGAAGTCGAACAGCACGCCGTTGTCGTTGATCGTGGCGGCGGTCACGCCACCGAGGACCGAGTTGGTGCCGGTGGGCATGTCGTCGAACACGCGGGTGGTGTAGCCGTACTTCTCGGCGTTCTCGTCGGCCCAGTCCTTGCCGGTGGTGTCGGTCTGGACGGCGATCTGCTTGCCGGCGAGGTCCTCGACCTTGGTGATGCCCGAGTCGGTCTTGACCAGCAGGGCCAGCGTCGAGTCGAAGTAGGGCTTGCTGAAGGTGGCGGCCTTGGCGCGCTCCTCACGGATGGTGATGGCGGCGGCGCCGATGTCGCACTTCTTGGCGGCGAAGACCGAGCCGGAGGTGATCTGGTCGAAGGAGATGTCGACGATCTCCTGCTCGACGCCGAGGTCCTCGGCGACGAGGTCGATCAGGTCGACGTCGTAGCCGACGATGGCGCCGGAGTTGTCCTTGAACTGGAAGGGCTTGAACGCCAGGTGGGTGCAGACCGTCAGCTTGTCGGGGTTGACCAGCGTGATCGCGCTGTCGCCACCGGCGGCGGCGGTGTTCTGGGCGGCGGGGGTGGCGGAGTTGTTCGCACAGGCGGCGAGGCTGACGGCGGCGAGGCCGGCCACGGCGGCGACGGCGAAGGAGCGGAGCTTGGTCACGCGAGTTTGTCCTCTCGATGGTCCACGGACGTATGGGGCATTTTTGCACCGCTTCGCGGCTGTGCCCAGCGATGGCACGCCCCGTGGTCAAGACGTAACCCCATTGACACCAACCACCCGGCAACTGTGCCGCGACTCCTCCGCGGCGAACACCGCGAGGTGGGCCGCCAGGGTCGCCTCGACGTCGGCGCCCACGACCGTGGCGTCGTTGGCCGCGACCGCGGCGGTCCAGTCCGAGAGCAGGCCGCCGTCGCCGCCGCCGTGCCCGTCGCCGGTGCCTCCCTCGGGCCCGTCGACGGGGTACTCGGTCCAGGCCCGCGTCGCGAAGTCGAAGACGCGGACCGTCGCGCCGTCGCCCTCGAGCTGGCCCCTCGTGCCGAAGATGCGGGTCTGCCGGTCCTCCAGCGGCGTGAACGCCGTCACGGTGAGAGTGCCGGTGGTGCCGTCGGCGAACTCGATCGCGACGACCTGGTGGTCCACGGCGTCGTTGTCGCAGGCGTAGACGCAGCGCCCGTAGGGACCGGTGCGCACGGCGTCCGGAACGCCCTCGGGGGTGGACGCCAGCACCTCGCCCGGCCAGCCCCCCGGCCGCCCGACGGGGCGGGTGAGGTAGATGTCGACCGCGGAGTAGGGGCAGGTCTGCTGGTGCGGACACGTGGTGCAGCGGTCGGTGGCGCCCTCGGGGGCGTTCGCCGCGGTGAAGTGGCGCAGGGAGCCGAAGCTCGCCACGCGGGCGACCGTGGTGCCCATGACGTGGGCCATCCAGTCGAGGTCGTGGGTGCACTTGGCCAGCAGGAACGGCGACGACGTCGCCTCGTTGCGCCAGTTGCCCCGCACGAAGCTGTGCGCGAAGTGGAACCAGCCCACCGGCTCGAGGTGCTGCATCGACACGGGCTCGCCGATCGCCCCCTCGGAGATCAGGCGGCGCACGAGCCGGGTGTAGCGGGTGTAGCGCAGCACGTGGCACACGGCGAACAGGCGGTCGGACGCCGTGGCGGCCCGGGCGATCGCGCGACAGTCCTCGGCGGTCAGGGCCATGGGCTTCTCGAGCAGGACGTGGTGGCCGGCCGCCAGGGCGGCGAAGGCGGGAGCGACGTGGTCGCGGTCCTGGGTGGCGATGATCGTGCTGTCGGCGTCGGTGCCCGCTCCCAGCAGCTCCTGCCAGCTCGCGAACACCGCCCCGGCCGGGACGCCGCACTCGGCCGCCAGCCGCTCGCGGGCGACCGGGTCGGGGTCGGCGATCGCCACCACGCGGGCCCGGTCGGGGTGGGCGGCGATCCAGCGGCCGTAGATGGTGCCGCGCTGGCCGGCCCCCAGGATGGCGTAGGTCACGGTCATGGTCGCATTCTGCCCCGTCGGTGGCAGGCTGGAGCCATGGACCTGCTGGGCGCGCCCGACCCTCGGGCGGTGGCCGACCTGCCCCCCGACCTCCTCGACGAGCTCCTCACCGTGGCCACCGAGGTGGCCGTCGCCTGCGGGCGGCTGGTGGTCGACGAACGCCCCGAGCGGGTGTCGGTGGCCGCCACCAAGACCAGCGCCATCGACATCGTCACGGTGATGGACCGCCGCAGCGAGGACCTGGCCCACGCGCTGCTGGGCGCGCGGCGTCCCGAGGACGGCGTGGTCGGCGAGGAGGGGCTCGACCGGCCCGGCACCAGCGGCATCACGTGGCTGGTCGACCCGATCGACGGCACGGTCAACTACCTCTACGACAACGACGAGTACGCGGTGTCGGTGGCGGCGGTCGTCGGAGACGCGCGCACCGAGGGGGCATGGTTCCCGGTCGCGGGGGCCGTCTTCAACCCGGTGACCGGCGACCTGTTCACCGCCCGCCGCGGTGGGGGCGCCCGGCACGGCGACCGAGTGCTCTCCCCCACCCCCGCCGCCGAGTTGGCCCGCTCGCTGGTCGGCACGGGGTTCGCCTACGACCCGGCGGTGCGGGAGCGGCAGGCGACGGCGGTCGCCCGCGTGCTGCCGCGCGTGCGCGACATCCGCCGCCACGGAGCTGCCTCGCTCGACCTGTGTGCGGTCGCCGCCGGGCGGCTCGACGCCTACTACGAGGAGAACCTCAACGCCTGGGACATCGCCGCGGCGTGGGTCGTGGTCGAGGAGTCGTGCCTCGCGGTGCGCGGGCCGGGCGGGGGGCGTCCTCGGCGGAGGCTCACGCTCGCCGGACGACCCGACGTGCTCGACCGGCTCGAGGACTTGGTCAGCGACTGACGCGTGACTCGGCGTCGGCGGGCGGGCGCCAGCGCGAGCCGAGGCTCATCCACGTCGAGTAGGCCAGCACGCCCACGAGGAAGACCCCGGTGACCACCCAGAACACCCACACGGGCTGGGTCTCGCCGTTCGCCGCCCCGCCGACCTGCGCCATGACGAACCCCATGAAGGCCAGGGTCGCCGCCCCCATCCAGCCGAGGTCGTCGCGGAGCCGGCGCTGCGCGGCCGGCCAGTTCTCGGGGCGGGTCCAGTACTCCTTGTGGGGCAGGTTGACCATCGACAGGGGCATCCGCTTCGTGAGCATCGTCGGCAGGAGGAACACCGCCACCATCAGGACCCCGACGCCGGCCGCCAGCAGCACGTGCTCGGTCCGGGAGGCCCACCGGGTGATGTTGCCCGCGGCGTCCATGTGCCCGGGCACGGTCTCGGGCAGGGTGAAGGCCTGCCAGACCACGAAGATCGCGTAGCCGACTGTCGCCGCCAGCAGGGCGATGCGGCCGCCGCTGAGGCCGGACGGGGCTGCACCGGGGTGCGCGCTCGAGGGTCCCCCGGGATGGCTCATGACCTCCATGGTGCTGCCTGACTGCATTTCCGGGTGGAGAAACCCCAAGGATCCTTGGGGTTTCTCCACCCGGAAATGTGTCGGGAGGTGCCACACGCGAGCCGGCGGCGTCCGCGTGTCGTTGAATCTCGCGACCTCCCCGGCCGCTGGGCCGACACCTCAGGGACCGGGCACCGTCCGGGGGCTGAACACGCAGGACAACCCGTACAGGGTCCCGGCCGCCATCACGTAGGGCGCCAGGTACACGAGGTTCGCCGAGGCTGGGGCGGACCACTCGGGGTGTTGCAGGTGCTCGATGAACAACCACGCCACGTGCACGACCCCCACGCCGAGCACGACCACCGACAGCGCCCGGAGCACGCGGGGCAGATGACGCCTCATGCCACCCAGTGAACCACGAGGGGCGGGACCATCAGGTCCCGCCCCTCGGTGCTGGTCAGGCCAGCGGTGTCACACGATCAGCTGCAGCCGCTGGTCGAGCCGCAGCCCTCGCAGACGTAGCAGCTGCCGGACGGGCGCATCTTGGTGCCGCAGGTGAAGCACAGCGGGGCGTCCACGGACACACCGGAGATCTTCTCCATCAACTCGGCCGTCGTGTGGGCGGTCGAGAGGTCGGGCTGCGCGGTGATGAGGGTCGGCTGGTTGGGGCCGGCCTCGTCGAAGCGCATGTCGTCGACGGCGTCGTTCTTCAGCGACTCCGACTCGATCATCTGGGCCTCGTCCTCCTCGGAGAGGTACGAGCCGGTCTCCACGTAGCGGGCACGCTCGGCCGCCGTGTAGATGCCGAGCTCGGCGCGCTCGTCGAAGGTCAGGTAGTCCAGCGCCAGGCGCTTGAACACGTAGTCGATGATCGACTGGGCCATCCGCAGGTCGGGGTCGTCGGTCATGCCGGCGGGCTCGAACTTGAGGTTGGTGAACTTCTGGACGTAGGTCTCCAGCGGCACGCCGTACTGCAGGGCGATGGAGATCGCGATCGAGAAGGCGTCCATCACGCCGGCCAGGGTCGAGCCCTGCTTGCCGAGCTTGAGGAACAGCTCGCCGAGGCGTCCGTCGTCGTACTGGCTCGAGGTGAGGTATCCCTCGGCGCCACCCACGGTGAAGGACGTGGTCAGCGACGTGCGGGTCTTCGGCAGGCGCTGGCGGCGCGGGCGGTACTCGACGCGCACCTCGGGCTTCGGGGCCTCCTCGGCCTTCGGCTCCTCCTTCTTCTTGCCGTCGGACAGCGGCTGGCCGACCTTGCAGTTGTCGCGGTAGACCGCGAGCGCCTTGAGGCCGAGCTTCCAGCCCTGCAGGTAGACGTCGGCGATCTCCTCGACCGTGGCCGACTCGGGCAGGTTCACCGTCTTGGAGATGGCGCCCGACAGGAACGGCTGCACGGCGGCCATCATGCGGACGTGGCCCATCGGTTTGATGGAGCGCTCGCCCATGGCGGTGTCGAAGACCTCGTAGTGCTCGGTCTTGAGGCCGGGCGCACCCACGACGTGGCCGTGCTCGGCGATGTAGGCGACGATCGCCTCGGCGACCTCGGCGGTGTAGCCCATGCGCTTGAGCGCCCGCGGGATCGTCTGGTTGACGATCTGCATCGAGCCGCCGCCGACGAGCTTCTTGAACTTCACCAGGGAGAAGTCGGGCTCGATGCCGGTGGTGTCGCAGTCCATCATGAAGCCGATGGTTCCGGTCGGGGCGAGCAGCGACGCCTGGGCGTTGCGGAAGCCGTTCTTGGCGCCCAGCTCAACGACCTTGGCCCACTCCTCGGTGGCCGCGGCCAGCACGGGGGCGTCGGCCTTCTCGGTGAGGACGAGGTCGTCGTTGGCGGCCTGGTGCTTGCGCATGACCTTCTGGTGCGCCGACGCGTTGCGGGCGTAGCCGGCGTACGGGCCGACGACCGCGGCGAGCTCGGCGGAGCGGCGGTAGGCCGCACCGGTCATCAGCGAGGTGATGGCGGCGGCGAGCGTGCGGCCACCCTCGGAGTCGTAGCCGCGACCCATCGCCATCAGCAGCGCGCCGAGGTTGGCGTAGCCGATGCCGAGCTGGCGGTAGTCCTTGGTGGTCTGGGTGATCGACTCGGTCGGGAAGTCGGCGAAGGTGATCGAGATGTCCATCGCGGTGATGATCAGCTCGGACGCCTTGACGAACTTCTCCACGTCGAAGCTGTCGTCGTCGTTGAGGAACTTCAGGAGGTTCAGCGACGCCAGGTTGCACGAGCTGTTGTCGAGGCTCATGTACTCCGAGCAGGGGTTGGACGCCGTGATGCGGCCGGTCTCGGGGTTGGTGTGCCACGCGTTGATCATGTCGTCGTACTGGATGCCCGGGTCGGCGCACTCCCATGCGGCCTTGGCCATCTTGTTGAACAGGTCGCGCGCGTCGACCTTCTCGATCACCTCGCCGCTCATGCGGGCGCGGAGTCCGAAGTCGGTGCCGTCCTCGACGGCCTTCATGAACTCGTCGTTGACGCGGACCGAGTTGTTGGCGTTCTGATACTGCACGGACACGATGTCCTTGCCACCCAGGTCCATGTCGAAGCCGGCGTCGCGGAGGGCGCGGATCTTGTCCTCCTCGCGCGCCTTGGTCTCGATGAACTCCTCGATATCGGGGTGGTCGACGTCGAGAACGACCATCTTGGCCGCGCGGCGGGTGGCGCCACCGGACTTGATGGTGCCCGCCGAGGCGTCCGCACCGCGCATGAAGGAGACCGGGCCGGACGCGGTGCCGCCGGAGGACAGCAGCTCCTTGCTCGACCGGATGCGGGAGAGGTTGAGGCCGGCGCCGGAGCCGCCCTTGAAGATGAAGCCCTCCTCCTTGTACCAGTTGAGGATCGAATCCATCGAGTCGTCGACGCTGAGGATGAAGCAGGCGCTCACCTGCTGCGGGCTCTTGGTGCCGACGTTGAACCACACCGGGGAGTTGAAGCTGAACACCTGGTGGAGGAGCATCCAGGTCAGCTCGTGCTCGAAGACCTCGGCGTCGGCCTCGGTGGCGAAGTAGCCGTTCTCGCGGCCGGCGGAGACGTACTTGCCGACCACGCGGTCGATCAGCTGGCGCAGGCTCTTCTCGCGCACCTCGGTGCCCAGCGCGCCACGGAAGTACTTGGTCGTGACGATCGTCGACGCGTTGAGGCTCCAGAAGTCGGGGAACTCGACGCCGCGCTGCTCGAACACGTTCTCGCCGGTCTTCCAGTTGGTCTGGACGACGTCGCGCAGCTCCCACGTCACCTCGTCGTACGGGTGCACACCCTCGGTGGTGTAGACGCGGTCGATCGTCAGGCCCTTGGTCTTCGCGGATGGCCGGCGGGGTGCCTGCTTGGTCTCGGTCACTACTTCTCCTCCTGGGTGTGGTTCGACGCGTACCGCGCGTCCGGCGGGTGTGTTCAGAACAGCTGTTCGGCGGTGGGTTCGGGCACGGACGCCGCCGGCTCGCTCCCTGCCTGCTCGGCGGCGGCCCTCAGCCGGGCGATCTCGGCCTCGAAGTCCTCCACCGACTCGTAGTGCTTATAGACGGACGCGAAGCGCAGGTACGCGATCGGGTCCAGGTCCCGCAGCGGCCCGAGGATCGCGACGCCGACCTCGTCGGCGGGGATCTCGGCCTGGCCGCTGGCCCGGAGCCTCTCCTCGACCCGCTGGCCGAGCTTGGCGAGGTCGGCCTCGGTGACCGGGCGGCCCTTGCAGGCCTTGCGGACGCCGGTGACGACCTTCTCGCGGGAGAAGGGCTCGACGACGCCGGAGCGCTTCACGACCACGAGCTGCATCTGCTCGAGGGTGGTGAACCGCTTGGTGCAGGAGCGGCACTCGCGGCGCCGGCGGATGGAGCTGCCGTCCTCGGCGACGCGGGAGTCGAGGACGCGTGAGTCGTTGAACCGGCAGTACGGGCAGTGCACCGGGACCCACCTCCTCAACATGGCCGCGACGAACCCCCTCTGTGGAGGAACGTGTGGATGAACCGTGTACAGCGTGTGTGCGACTGACCACAATCTGTGGATGAAACACAACGGTGTAACTACTACATGTAGAGGTTAGGAGCAGTCCTCACCACAATGCAAGCCCCACGCCGGGGACACGCCGTGCGTACGGCGTGTCGCGCTCGGGAACCACCCGAAAACCGGGGCCGAGGGGTCGCTCAGCCGCCGACCAGGGCGACCAGCGGGGCGTTGCTCACCGAGAGGAAGGCGCCCACGACGGTGGTCAGCATGACACCGAAGACCAGCGCCACCAGGGACACCATCACGGCGATCCCCCGCTCCGTCCACACCAGGCGGGCGGCGGGCGCGGCGGCGACCGGAGCCACGGCGGGGGCCGGTACGACCTCGGCCGGACGCGACACGTCGCAAGCCCGGGCCTGGGTGGCACCCCACGAGGCGTGGATGACGTTGCCCTCGCGGTGCGGGGCCACCGTCGCCCGAACGGAGGCGGCACGTGCGGCCTGCACGCGGCGGACGAGCACGTCAGAGGGGGAGGTGTACTCCAGCAGCTGAGCGGTCATCATGATCTCCTTCTTCGAACGCTTGTTCGAACAGTATTCTCGAACGCCCGTGCGAATGCAAGCACCATTCGCACAATCGTTCGACCCGTGTTGTGGTCTGGTCAGACCCTCGCAGGCCCCTCTGACATTTCTTGATGCAAGGGGATCGACTGTTCGAACACGCCCGAACACATGTTTGAATGCTGCGTTCGATTGCCCTAGCGTGGACGCATGGCGACGGAGTTCACGCGGCGCGGCAAGGCCCGCCCCGACATCCCCAAGCAGACCCGGCGAGGGCGGCCGACCGACGACGACATCGCGGCGATCGCGAAGGCCCGCAACCTCCCCGTCCAAGGGGAGGACGCGCAGGGCCTCACGATCCGGCAGCGACTGATCCTCGAGACGATCAAGGACGCCCTGGAAACGCGCGGCTACCCGCCCACCATCCGCGAGATGGGCGACGCGGTCGGGCTGGCGTCCCCCTCGAGCGTCACCCACCAGCTCAAGGTGCTCGAGGGCAAGGGCTTCCTGTCGCGTGACCCCAAGCGCCCCCGCGCGCTGATGGTGCACCTGCCCAACAGCGACGGCCCGGCCTACATCCACCCCGAGGGCGTGCCGGCCCCCGACCAGGCCGAGCCCGCGGCGTCCGGGTACGGCGACGACGTGCACGTCTCGCGCGCGGTCAACGTGCCCATGGTCGGCCGCATCGCGGCCGGCGGGCCGATCCTGGCCGAGGAGAGGGTGGAGGAGGTGCTCCCGCTCCCCCGCGACCTAGTGGGCGAGGGCACGCTGTTCCTGCTCGAGGTCAAGGGCGACTCGATGATCGACGCGGCCATCTGCGAGGGCGACTACGTGGTGGTCCGCCAGCAGCCCGACGCGAACAACGGCGACATCGTCGCCGCGATGATCGACGGCGAGGCGACGGTCAAGACCTTCAAGCGGACGCCGGGGCAGGTCTGGCTGCTCCCCCACAACGCCGCCTACGAGCCCATCGACGGCAACGCCGCCACCATCCTGGGCAAGGTCACCGCGGTCCTGCGCCGCGTCTGAGCCACGACGATCCCCCCACGGGCGCCGTGCGTGCACCCGTGGGGGGATCGTCGTTCCCACCCCCCGGCCGATCCGCCCCGGTTCCGCCGCCACTAGCGTGCTGCCGTACCCAGCACGTTCCGAGGAGCCCCCATGTCCCAGCCCGGCGCGGCCGTCCGCACCGAAGCCCTGACCAAGACCTACGGCACCGGCGAGACGCTCGTCCGCGCCCTGGACGCCGTGACCGTCGAGATCCACCGCGGCGAGTTCACCGCCGTCATGGGCCCCTCGGGTTCAGGCAAGTCCACCCTGATGCACCTCACCGCCGGGCTGGACGCCGCGACGTCGGGCCGGTCCTGGATCGGCGACGTCGAGATCACCGCCCTCGATGACAAGGCCCTCACCCTGCTACGCCGCGAACGCGTCGGCTTCATCTTCCAGGCGTTCAACCTGCTCCCCACCATGGACGCCCGGGCCAACATCTTGCTCCCCCTCAAGCTGGCCCACCGCAAGCCCGACCAGGACTGGTTCAACCACGTCGTCGACGTGCTCGGCATCGGCGACCGGCTCACCCACCGGCCGTCCGAGCTTTCCGGCGGCCAGCAGCAGCGCGTCGCCGCGGCCCGCGCGCTGATCACCCGGCCCGACGTGGTCTTCGCCGACGAACCGACCGGTGCGCTCGACTCGGCGGCCTCCGAGCAGCTCCTCACCTTCCTGCGCGCCTCGGTCAGCGACCTGGGCCAGACGATCGTCATGGTCACCCACGACGCGACCGCAGCCTCGTACGCCGACCGCATCCTGCGGCTGGCCGACGGCCGCATCGCCGCCGACGAGCGCGCCACGATCGGGGCGTGACCCGGTGCTGACCTCGCCCCGCCGCCTGCTCTCGGCGGCCCTGGCCCTCGCCCTGGGCGTCGGCTTCGTCGCCGCCGCCCTCATGCTCGCCACCTCCCTGGACACGTCGCTGCGCGCCGCAGCCGGCGGCGCCACGCGCGACGCCAAGGTCGTCCTCACCCAGGACCCCGATTCCGCCGCGCCGCCCACCCTCCCCGAGTCCTACGTGGCCACCCTGCGCGCCCTTCCCGGCGTCGACCGGGTGCGGCCGGTGGTGTCGACCTACGCGGGGTCCGTGGACGACAACAGCGCCCAGACGTTCCTGGTGCAGACGCCACCCGAGCTGTCCGACCGCACCCAGCTCCTCGAGGGACGCCTCCCCGGGTCCGACCGCGAGGCTGCCGTGAACCGCGTGGCCGCCGAGCTGCGCGGCTGGCGTCCGGGCGACACCGCGACGTTCGAGGTCGAGAACCGGCAGGAGTACACGATCGTCGGCATCGTGGACGCCGGCGCCGACACCACCGCCTACCGCGAGATGCCCCACGTCTTCCTCACCATGGAGGGCATCCAGCGGCTGTCGGGCCGCACGAGCTACACCGACCTCTACGTGCACGGCACGCTCCCCGAGGCCGAGCTGCGCAACGCCGTCCTCGCGGTCCCCGAGACGGCCGGGACGGGGGCGGCCGTGCTCACCGCGTCCGAGGCGTCCGACCAGCGCGTCAGGGAGTTCACGCGCGGCTCGGAGCAACTGGCCGCGATGCTGTTGGCCTTCGGTGCGGTCGCGGTCATCGTGGCGGGGCTCGTCGTGGCCAACACCTTCGCGATCCTGGTCGCGCAGCGCACCCGCCAGCTCGCGCTGCTGCGCACCGTGGGGGCCACGCAGGGCCAGGTGTTCCGCACGGTCCTGGCCGAGGCCGCCGTGCTGGGCCTGGTGTCGGCGCTCGTCGGCCTCGGGTTGGGCGCCGCAGCCGTCGCCGGGATCGCGCCGCTGTCGCAGGGCAACCCGGTGCTGGCCATCGACGACCTGGCCATCGCCCCGCGCGATATCGTCGTGCCCCTGGTGGTGGGCGTCGCGCTCGCCGTCGGTGCCGCGCTCATCCCGGCCCGCCAGGCGACGCGGGTCCCCCCGCTGGCGGCGATGCGTCCCCAGGTCGCGACCGCGGTGGATCCGCGGGTGCGGCAGGGGCGTCCGGTCGTGGCCCTCGTCGTGACTCTCACCGGCTTCGTCATCCTGGTAGCGGGCGCGGTGGCCCTACCGCTGGCCAACGTCGCCGCCAGCCTCAGCGTCCTGGTGGGCATCGCGGGCGGCCTGCTCAGCGTCGCGGGTGTGCTCGCGCTCGGACGCCGCATCGTCCCCGTCCTCGCGCGACTGCTGGGTGCCGGCTTGCGCCGCGCGGGCGGGCTGCCCGCCGAGCTCGCGGCCGACAACGCCGTCCGCAACCCCGGGCGGGCCGCCGCCACCACGGGGGCGCTCCTGGTCGGGGTCACCCTCGTCACGATGATGACCGTCGGCGCCGCGACCGGGCAGGCCTCCATCGAGGCCGACCTCGCACGCCACTACCCGATGGACGTCGAGGTCACCAGCTGGGAGCTGCTGAGCGACGCGCAGGTGGAGCTGGCCGCCACGCTGCCGGACGTCGCGGCCTCCACGGTGCTGCTGTCGAGTTCGGCCACGACCGAGGACGGGCAGTGGGTGCCCCTCCGGGGCATGGAGCCCGACTCGGCGGGGGTCCTGCGCGCCCCCATCGACCTGGGGCAGCTCACCGACGGCGTGCTGCTGGTCGGTCCCGAGATGAAGTTGCCCGACGGTGTGCCCATCACGCTGACCGGCGCCGAACGGCAGGTGACCCTCACCGTTGCGGTCAACCCTCGCGCGGACGGCCTGAACGCGGTGACCCCGGCCACCATGGCCCAGTTGGACCCACACCCGATGCGTTCCCTGGGGGTGCGCCTGGTCGATGGCGTGGACCCGGTGGGGGCGGTCGCCCGCGTGGGCGCCGCGCTCGGCGAGGTGGGTCCCGGCGTCGACGTGAACTCGGTGGCCGAGCGCCGCGTGCAGGTGCAGCAGATGATCGACACGGTGCTGCTGGTGGTCCTGGGGCTGCTCGCGGTGGCGGTGGTCATCGCGGTGGTGGGCATCGGCAACACGCTCGCGCTGTCGGTGCACGAACGGCGCCAGGAATCGGGCCTGCTGCGGGCCATGGGGCTCACCCGCGGGCAACTGCGGGCCTCGCTGGGTTGGGAGGCGGTCCTGCTCGCCGCGGTGGCCGTGGTGCTGGGGCTGGTGCTGGGCATCGTGTACGGGTTCGCCGGCGTGTCGGCCCTGGTCAGTGCGGACGCCGAACTGCTCCTCCGCGTCCCGTGGGAACGGCTGGCGCTCATCGTGGTGGTCGCCCTGCTCGCCGGCTGGCTGGCCTCCGTGCTGCCGGCCGTGCGGGCCTCGAAGGTGCCCCCGGCCGCGGCGCTCGCCCTGGGCGAGTGACCCGGACGCCGCGGGCGCGGCTCAGCCCCCACCCAGCCGGCGCAGGGCATTCACCGCGACCTCGCGGTCGGTGGTCGACCAGAAGCCGGGCATCGAGGCGCGCAGGAAGGAGCCGTAGCGGGCGGTCCGCAGGCGTGGGTCGAGGACGGCGACGACCCCACGGTCGGACAACCGGCGGATGAGGCGTCCGGACCCCTGCGCCAGCAGCAGGGCCGCGTGGGTCGCAGCCACGGCCATGAACCCGTTGCCGCCCGACTGGGCCACCGACTGCTGGCGCGCCTGCAGCAGCGGCTCGTCGGGCCGTGGGAACGGGATCTTGTCGATGATCACCAGCTGGCAGGTCTCGCCGGGCACGTCGACGCCCTGCCACAGGCTGAGCGTGCCGAACAGTGAGGTGGCGGGCTCGTCGATGAAGCGCCGGGTCAGCTCGGAGAGCTGGGCGTCGCCCTGGCACAGGAACGTCATCTTGGGCAGCTCGGCGCGGCAGTGGCGGGCGGCGGCCTCGGCGTTGCGCTGGGACGCGAACAGGCCCAGCGTGCGGCCTCCCGCGGCCCACACGAGCTCGGCGACCTCGGCCAGGGCCTCGGGGGTGATGCCGTCGCGGCGCGGGTTCGGCAGGTGCTGGGCGACGTAGAGGATGCCCTGGCGCGCGTAGTCGAACGGCGAGCCCACGTCGAGGGCGCGCCACTCCAGACCGGTGGGGTCCTCGGGCTCGGTGTCGAGCAGGCGATCGCCCCGCGCCAGGCCGACCGAGGAGGCGATCGACTCGAAGTCGCCGCCCAGCTTGAGCGTGGCCGAGGTGAGCACCGTCGTGGTGTTCGAGAGCACGCGCTCGCGGAGCAGGCCGGCCACGTCGAGGGGCGCAACGACCAGCCAGCGGCCGAACCGCTCGCGCTCGGACACCCACAGCACGTCGGTCGGCTTCAGCGCCGCCATCGCCTCGGCGACGTCGAAGACCTCCTTCGCCGCCGCGGCGGCCTGCTTGCGGTCGGGGTCGTCGCCCTTGAGCTCGCTGACCACCGCGCGGCTCACCTCGCGGATGCGCTGCAGCACGGGGATGAGGGGTGAGTCCGGGTCCTCGATCCGCTCCAGCGGCGCCTCGTCGAGGGCCTGCTGCAGGGCGTCGCCGAGGTCGAGGAACTCGACGGCGAGGTCGTCGTCGTCCAGGAGGGGCAGGCAGCGGCGGGCGACCCGCTCGACCTGCTGCGGGCTCAACTCGTGGGAGGCCGCCCCCGTCACCCGGGAGGTCAGCTCGTGGGCCTCGTCGATGACGAGGAAGTCGTGCTCGGGCAGGACCGAGTTGCCGTGCATCGCGTCGATGGCGAGCAGGGCGTGGTTGGTCACCACCAGCTGGGAGTTGCGCGCGGTCTCGCGCGACCGCTCGACGAAGCAGGCCTCGAAGAACGCGCACTGCTGGCCGAGGCACTCCCGCACCGGCACCGACACCTGGGCCCACGCGGCGGCGGTGTGCGTGGGGGCGTCGTCGCGGTCTCCCGCGCCGTCGGCGTCCAGTTCGGTCTGCACCCACTCGCGCAGGGCGACCACCTCGGCCCCGATCACGGACGCCGTGTCGGCCTTCGCGGACCGCAGGCCCTCGGCGAGCACCTCGCCGCCGAGGAGGGAGTCCTGCTCGGCACCCGTGCCCTCGATCGCGCGGTGCAGGCAGGCGTAGTTGGTGCGGCCCTTCAGGATCGCGGCGGTGGCGCGGCGTCCGGTGACCTTCTCGGCGGCGTCCAGCGCGGCGGGGATGTCGGAGTTCGCCAGCTGGGCCTGCAGCGCGAGGGTGGCGGTGGCGACGATGACCCGGCCGCGCGGGTTCTCGTGCAGGTGCGCTAGCGCGGGGGCGAGGTAGCCCAGCGACTTGCCCGTGCCGGTGCCCGCCTGGACGAGCAGGTGCTCACCCGTATCGAAGGCGTGCTCGATCGCACGGGCCATCGTCACCTGGCCTTCGCGGGGCGCACCACCGATGGCCTCGACGGCGGCGTCGAGGATCTGGTCGGTTCGGGACGGCACCTGATCGAGGCTACTTCAACGCGGCGTCGTTCCGGCGGGGCGACCCACCCGGACAACAAACGGACAACACCGCCAACGTCAGGAGCCCGCGGAGAACATCTCCTTGATCGGGTCGTCCTCGACCGGCGGCTCGCCGGTGGCCGGGTCCTCGGGGTCGCCGAGCATCAGCGCGCCGTCCTCGTCGAAAGCCAGGGCCCGCATCAGCTCGACCGCAGCTGTGGGCAGCGGCCCGTACAGGTGCGGGTACCCGACCCCCTCGACCGACTCCACGCGCACCTTGGTGGCACCCAGCTTCGTCCGGTCGATCTCCAGGATCACCAGCGGCTCGGGGTCGTCGGCGTAGAACGTCCGTGCCACCACGCCGATCTGATGGGGGTAGGAGCAGTGGATGAACCCTTCCTCCCCCAGCGTGCGCCCCCGCGTGGAGTGCAGGTAGACGCCGTCGGCCAGCGCGGCCTCCCAGTCGGCCCGGTGGGCGATGTGCCACAGCGGCAGGAAGTCGTTCATCGCGCGAACTCCGCCAGCTCGCCGGCGAGGTCATGATTGACCCGCGCCCGCACGAGCGTCCCCTCACCCGTGTGCTCGGTCGAGACGATCTCCCCCGCCTTGTGGATGCGGTCGATCAGGTCGTGCCGCGCGTACGGCACCAGCGCCTCCACCTCGACCGCCGGCCGGGGCAGCCGCTCCTCGATGCGGGCGCGCAGCTCCTCCAGCCCGGCTCCCGTGCGCGCCGACACGAACAGCGCATCCGGCGCGACCGTGCGCAGCGGCACCAGGTCGGTCTCATTCGCCAGGTCGATCTTGTTGAACACGATCTGCTCGGCGATGTCGTTGGCGCCGATCTCGTTCAGCACCGTACGCACCGCGTTGATCTGGCCGACGGGGTCGGGGTCGGAGGCGTCCACGACGTGCACCAGCAGGTCGGCCTCCGTCGACTCCTCCAGCGTGGAGCGGAACGCCTCGACCAGGTCGTGCGGCAGGTGCCGGACGAACCCGACCGTGTCGGTCAGCGTGAACACGCGACCGTCGGCGGTCTGGGACCGGCGGGTGGTCGGGTCCAGCGTCGCGAACAGGGCGTCCTCGACGAGCACACCCGCGCCGGTCAGACGGTTGAGCAGCGAGCTCTTGCCGGCGTTGGTGTAGCCGACGATCGCCACCGAGGGCACCTGGTTGCGGCGCCGCTCGGCCCGCTTGGTGTCGCGCACGGCGTCCAGTTCGCGCAGGCGCTTGCGCAGCTGCGAGATCCGGGTGCGGATGCGACGGCGGTCCGTCTCGATCTTCGTCTCACCGGGGCCGCGGCCACCGATGCCGGCACCGCCGGAGACCCGGCCGCCGGCCTGGCGGGACAGGTTGCCACCCCATCCGCGCAGGCGCTGTCGCAGGTACTGCAACTGCGCCAGCTCGACCTGGGCCTTGCCCTCGATCGACTTGGCGTGCTGGGCGAAGATGTCGAGGATCAGCGCGGTGCGGTCGATGACCTTCACGCCGATGCGGTCCTCCAGGTTGCGCAGCTGGGCGGGCTCGAGCTCGCCGTCGGCGATCACCGTGTCGGCGCCGGTGGCGATGACGACCTCGCGCACCTCGTCCACCTTGCCGCGGCCGATGTAGGTCGCCGGGTCGGGGTGGGTGCGCCGCTGGACGAGGCCCTCGAGCACCTCCGACCCCGCGGTCTCGGCGAGCAGCTTCAGCTCGGCCATCGCGTTGTCGTGGTCGGTCTGGCTGCCGGAGGTCCACACGCCCACGAGCACCACGCGCTCCAGCTGCAGCTCGCGGTACTCGACCTCGGTGATGTCGGACAGCTGGGTCGACATGCCGGCCACGCGGCGCAGCGACAGGCGCTCGGCCAGGTCGAGCTGGTCGCCGTCGTAGTCGTCGACCTCGGAGTCGAGGTCGGCGTCGTAGGTGTCAGTCATTCTTCTCCTCGCGCGGAAGGTCCACGTGGCCGCGCGCCACGATCACGGCCGGGCCGGTCAGCCAGGCCTCACCGCCGGCGAGGTCGACCACGACCTCACCGCCAGGTACCTCAACGGTCCAGCGGCCCTCAGTCTTCCCGTGGGCCCGCGCGACCGCAGAGGCGACCGCCACGGTGCCCGTGCCGCACGACTCGGTCTCGCCCACGCCGCGCTCGAACACGCGCATGCGAACCCGGTCCTCGGCGAGCTCGTCGACGAACTCGACGTTGACCCCGTGGGGGAAGTTCGCCCGCGGCGTCCACTCGGGAGCGTCGCCCAGGTCGAGGGCGGCCAACGCGTCGCCCTCGCCGAGCAGGACCACGGCGTGCGGGTTGCCGACGTCGACGCTGGTCGCGCCCCACTCCTGGCCGTCTACGCGCACGACAGTGCCGGCGTCGTTGGTCTCCGGACGCCCCATCCACACCCGCACGCGGCCGTCCGGCAGCAGCTCGGCGGTGCGCAGGCCGGCGCGGGTGCCCAGGTCGATGGACGTCGTGCCCTCCGGCACGAGCCCCTCCTCGACGAGGTAGCGCGCGAACACGCGCACGCCGTTGCCGCACATCTCGGCGATGGAGCCGTCGGCGTTGCGGTAGTCCATGAACCACAGGTCGGGGTCACCGTCCCACCCGGGCACGTGCCGCGCCCGCACCGCTCGCAGGACGCCGTCGCCGCCGATCCCGGACCGGCGGTCGGCCAGGAAGCGCACGTCGTCGTCGGTCAGCGGGCGCGCGTCGTCGGCGTCCGTGACCAGGACGAAGTCGTTGCGCGTCCCGTGTCCCTTGGCGAAGCTCAGCACCCGGCGATTGTCGCACGGATTCCAGATGCATTTCCGGGTGGAGAAACCCCAAGGATCCTTGGGGTTTCTCCACCCGGAAATGTCAACGGGTCAGCTGTTCAGCCAACGTCTGCGCCAGGCCGGGGTCGCCGGCGGTGAGCCACGTGACGCGCTCGTCGCGCCGGAACCAGCCCAGCTGCTTGCGCGCGAACCGCTTGGTCGCCCGCACGATGGCCTGCTTCGCCTCGTCCTCGGACAGCTCCCCGTCGAGGTACTGCAGCACCTGCCGGTACCCGATGGCGCGGGACGCCGTCCGCCCGGTCCGCAGCCCCCGGCGCTCCAGGGCCCGGACCTCGTCGACGAGCCCGTCGGCCCACATCCGGTCGACGCGCTCGGCGATGCGGGCGTCCATGAGCGCCCGGTCGACCTCGAGTCCGACGCTGACGACGTTCGGCAGGGCGTAGGTCCACTCGGGCAGCGTCGGAGCGTGGCCACCGGTGAGCTCGAGCACCTCCAGCGCACGCACGATGCGCCGTCCGTTGCCGGGGAGGATCTCCGCGGCGGTGTCCGGCGCGCGCTCGGCCAGCACGGCGTGCAAGGCCTCCGGGCCGACCCGGTCGAGCTCGGCCTCCCAGCGGGCCCGCACGTCGGCGTCCGTGCCCGGGAACTCGAAGTGGTCGAGGATCGCGCGCATGTACAGCGCCGACCCGCCCACCACGATCGGCAGGACGCCGCGGGCCCGGCACCGCTCCATCACCGCCCGCGCCGCGGCCTGGAACTCGGCGACGGAGGCGGTCTGGGTGACGTCCATGACGTCGATGAGGTGGTGCCGGACGCCCCGGCGCTCGGCGGGGGTCGGCTTGGCGGTGCCGATGTCCATGCCGCGGTAGACCAGCATCGAGTCGGCGTTGACGACCTCGGCCGGCTGGCCCTGCCACGCGAGCGCCACGGCGACGTCCACGGCGAGCGCGGACTTGCCGCTGGCCGTGGGGCCGTTCAGCGCGAGGATCGGGAGCACCCGATCATTCTGGCCCAGATCGGGCACCGCAGCTCGCCGTAGGTCTACCGTGGGTGGTGCCGGGGGAAGCAGGGCCGGCACCGGACGAGAGAAAGGAGGGCCCATGGGCATCTTCGACGACATCAAGGGCCAGATCGACGCCAACGAGGAGCGCATCGAGGCCGTGATCGACGACGCCGCGGACTTCATCAAGGAGAAGACCGGCGGTCAGTTCGCTGACAAGGTCGACCAGGCCACGGAGTTCCTGAAGGACAACATCGGTTCACCCAACGACGCACCGGAGCAGCCGCAGGCCTGACCTGCCGCCCTTCTCGGATCCGGCGGCCCTTGCCCCGTCCGTCCAAGACGCAAGCATCTCGCTCAGGGCCATCCCCGCTGGGGGTGGCCCTGAGTGCTGCCCGGGTCAGGTCGCGCTGCAGCCCGCGACCGCTGGCGGCATCGGCTCGGGGCGGCGCAGCGGCATGCCCAGCCCGACGCCGGGGGTGGACGCCGCGGGTGCGCCCTGCCAGCGGGCCCAGGCGTCGCCGCCGCGCGTGCGGCGCAGGTTGGTCACGGCACCGTCGGCGTTGAGGTGGTGCGGCGCGGCGTAGGTGATCTCGACGTCGGCGAGGTCGCCGGGGCGCGGGGCGTCCATGCCCTCGGGGATCGTGACGTGCACGAGTCGGTTGTCGCGGGCGCGGCCCGAGAGGCGGTGGGTCGCGGCGTCCTTGCGGCCCTCGCCCTCGGCGAACATGACCTCGACGGTCCGGCCGACGAGCTTGTTGTTCTCCGCCCAGGTGATCTCGCCGACCAGGTCGACCAAGCGCTCGTAGCGCTCCTGGACGACGGCCTTGGGCACCTGGTCGGGCATCGTGGCCGCGGGCGTGCCGGGCCGGATCGAGTACTGGAACGTGAACGCGGCCGCGAACCGGGAGGCGCGGACGACCTCGAGGGTGCGCTCGAAGTCCTCGTCGGTCTCGCCGGGAAAGCCGACGATGATGTCGGTGGTGATGGCGGCCTCGGGCATCGCGGCGCGCACGCGGTCGAGGATGCCGAGGAACTTCTCCGACCGGTACGACCGGCGCATCGCCCGCAACACGGCGTCGGAGCCCGACTGCAGCGGCATGTGCAGGCTCGGCATGACGTTGTGGGTCTCGGCCATGGCGGCGATGACGTCGTCGGTGAACGCGGCCGGGTGGGGGCTGGTGAAGCGGACGCGCTCCAGCCCCTCGACCTCGCCGCAGGCGCGCAGCAGCTTGCCGAACGCGAGGCGGTCGCCGAACTCGACGCCGTAGGAGTTCACGTTCTGCCCGAGCAGGGTGATCTCCTGGACGCCCTCGTCGACCAGCGCGCGCACCTCGGCGAGGATGTCGCCGGGACGGCGGTCGGTCTCCTTGCCGCGCAGCGCGGGGACGATGCAGAACGTGCAGGTGTTGTTGCAGCCCACCGAGATCGACACCCACGCGGCGTACGGCGACTCGCGGCGGGTGGGCAGCGTCGACGGGAAGCGGGTCAGCGCCTCCTCGATCTCGACCTGGCTGGCCTGCTCGATGCGGGCGCGCTCGAGCAGCACGGGCAGCGAGCCGATGTTGTGGGTGCCGAACACGACATCGACCCACGGGGCCTTCTTGACGACCGTGTCGCGGTCCTTCTGCGCCATGCATCCGCCGACGGCGATCTGCATGCCGGGGGTCTTCGCCTTGACCGGGGCGAGGTGGCCGAGGTTGCCGTAGAGGCGGTTGTCGGCGTTCTCGCGCACGGCACAGGTGTTGAACACGACGATGTCGGCCTGGTCGCCCTCGGGGGCGCGCGCGTAGCCCGCGTCCTCGAGCAGCCCGGAGATGCGCTCGGAGTCGTGGACATTCATCTGGCAGCCGTACGTGATGACCTCGTACGTGCGCGGCGTGGCGGTAGCAGTCATGGCGAGGGTCGAGTCTACGTCAGCGGGGCGGGGTCTCCCATTCAGCGACCGCGCAGGTGCTGCTCGAGCCACTGGGTGTCGGTGGCCTCGAGGTCGCGGGCCAGGTCGACGAGGCGCGCGCCGGTCCAGTCCCCGGAGGAGCCGTCCTGCCACAGGGTGAGCTTCGCGTCACCCATCGTGCGGCAGATGGTGGTCGGGTCAGCGGGGTCGCCCAGCACCACGACGCCGTCGCCGAGGTCGTGGGGTGCGTGGGCCCCGTCGCACTGGGACGTGGCGTCGGGCCCGGTCTCCAGCCACACCCGCGCCTCACCGGCCAGCCCGGGTTGGGCCATGTCGTACCAGGCCTCCTGTCCGGCGCCCGGCTGGGTCGAGAACCCCAGTGCGTTCACGGTGATGTCGGCCCGGCCGACGGGTGCGTAGACCGGCACGTCGAGGTTGCGCCACGTGGCGACGACGGTGCGACGCTGTCGGTCACGATCGCGGGCGTTGGCCGCCTCGTCGAGCACCGGCACGACCACCACGGCGACGGCGAGGAGGGCCACCAACAACACCCGCACCCAGACCCGCATCGGACCGGCCACGGCGAGCGCCAGCACCGGCGCACCGATCGCCAGGACCCACAGCGCCGTCCCGAGGCCGTCGCCGGTCACACCGTCGAGCCTCGACTGGCCGGCGACGGCCAGCACCGGGAGGCCGTAGGCGATGGGTGTGTACCACCAGCGCACGCCGTGACGGCGGGCGACGACGGCGGCGATGACCGCCGACGCCAGCACGCCCACGCCGGCACCGAGGATGGCGTTGCCGATCGAACAGAGGAAGCCCGAGCACGGGATGACCGACCCGATCGCCCCGAACAGGCCGCCGAGCACCAGCGCGGCGGCGTAGGTGGCGAGCACCGTGACGACGCTCGCTCGGCTGGCGCGACCTGGCTCCTGGACCGTCATGCCGCTAGCGGGGCACCTTCTTCCACGCCGCGGTGTTGCCGAACGCGTACGTCCACGAGGCCTCCGCCCCGTCGGCGAATGCGTAACCCTCCAGTGGCCGGGCATCGACGGTGACCTTGGCGCCCTTCGCGACCGGGTGCGAGCCCGCGGCGACGACCTGGCCGTCGACCAGGTACTCCACGCCCTCGACGGCTGGGATGACCACACGGTCGTGCTTCCAGCCG
The DNA here is from genome assembly GCF_014164675.1 of Propioniciclava sp. MC1683. NCBI lineage: Bacteria > Bacillati > Actinomycetota > Actinomycetes > Propionibacteriales > Propionibacteriaceae > Propioniciclava > Propioniciclava sp. MC1683. The sequence goes on from NZ_JACJFX010000008.1 coordinate 117,230, forward strand.
TTGACGTCGCGGAACGTCGGTGCCACGGGGGTCACGTACTCCACCATCGGCTCGGCGGCGTCGTTGAGCACGACGACCGAGCGCGCCGGGATCGTGAGCGTGCCGGAGGAGGCCTCCCACGTCGTGGTGGCCACCACCGGGTCGTCCCGGACGCCGTCGGTGAGCACCGGATCGAGGACGTACTCGACGCCGGCCTGGCCGTCGATCGCCTCCGTGATCGCCTCCGGCGACGCGTTGATCGCCACCAGCAGCCCGTCCTTCGCCGGGTCGACATCGGCCGCTCCGGCAGGGTCGGCGACGTGCATCACGATGAGGCCGGCGGTCTGGTCGGCGCCCGCGTTGGGGAACGTCACCCGCTCCTTGATCAGCTCCGCGGAACCGAGCGTCAGCAGCGGGTTCGTCGACCGCAGCTGCAGCAGCTCGAGCGCCGCGTCGCGCGACATCGCGATGTCAGACGGAGCGGGCTTGAGCGCCGGGTTCGCCAGTAGCGGGCTCATGGCCGCCCACTTGCCGCCGTTGTCCGGCTCGGGGGGCAGGCCCACGCCGAAGTTGTTCGACTGCATCGACCAGTCCAGGGTGTTGAACCAGTCACCGGAGTTGTAGGAGTTGCGGTCCAACGACTTGCTGCGCAGCAGGTCGGTGCCCGCGTGCCAGAACGCCGGCGACTGGCCCAGCGCGACGGTGCCGAGCGAGACGGTGTTCATCCGGACGCGGTCGGCCATCGGCGTGTCCACCGGCAGCTTCCACACGCCCAGGTCGTACAGCGTCTCGTTGTCGTGGGCGTCCACGTAGTTGACCGACTCGTCGGGCTCGGTGGCGTAACCGGCCGGGGACCCGTTGTAGTCGAGCTGCGCGCCCGTCTGGAGCTCGCCCGCGGACGTCTCGAAGGCGTAGTCGGCGAGGTTGCCGGCCATACCCAGCCGGATCAGGTCCTGGTCGTGGCGCAGATCGGCGAGCTGCTGCTCGGGAGAGGCCGTCGAGACGCCGTTCGGGTCGGTGTACAGCCCGGTGCCGAACCCCTGGAACTCGGACTTGTTCTCGTCGAATGGCCCGCCGCCGTGCACGGCGTCCCGGAGGCGGTCGTTGAACGCGCCGATGTGGGTGCCGCCGAGCTGGCCCTGCGTCGCCTGGTGGAAGCGCGCGTTGTCGGCGACCTCGCCGAAGTCCCAGCCCTCGCCGTAGAGGTAGATGGCCTTGCCGTCCACCCCGTCGGCCGCCGGCGTGAGGGCGTCCAGCGCCTCGCGGACGGCGAGCATGTTGTCGCGGCTGTGGTGGCCCATGAGGTCGAAGCGGAATCCGTCGACCTTGTAGTCGCGCGCCCACAGCACCGTGGAGTCGACCATGAGCTGCTCGGCCATCGCGTGCTCGGTGGCGACGTTCTGGCAGCAGGTGGACGTCTCGACCTGGCCGGTCAGCGACAGGCGGTGGTAGTAGCCGGGCACGACCTGGTCGAGCACCGACGTGTCACCCTGGCCCGACTGTGCGGTGTGGTTGTAGACCTTGTCGAGCACGACCTGGTAGCCGAGCTGGTGCAGCCCGCCGACCATGGTGCGGAACTCGCGGGTGCGGTCGCCGCCCACCTGCTCGCCGGCGGTCGCGTACGAACCCTCGGGCGTCATGAAGTGGAACGGGTCGTAACCCCAGTTGAAGCCGTCGGCATCGGAGACGGCCATCACCGCTGCCTGCTGCTCGCTCGAGTCCGGGCCCGCGTCGGCGGGGATGTCCGGGACCGCCTGGGCGGCGCGGTCCTCCTCGATGGTCGCGATGTCGAAGCTCGGCAGCAGGTGGACGGTGTTCATCCCCGCCTCTGCCAGCTCGGACAGGCGCTTGGTGCCATCCGTCCCGTCCAGGGCGAAGGCGGCGTACGTGCCGCGCTGGGGCTCAGGGACTGTCTCGTCGGAGATCGAGAAGTCACGAATGTGCAGCTCGTAGATCGCCCGGTCGACGAACTGGTCGAGCTTCGGCGCCGGGGTGCTCGCCCAGTTGGCGGGCGCCCATTGGGGGTCGTCAAGGTCGACGATGACCGACGCCGTGGAGTTCAGGGTCAGCCCCACCGAGTAGGGGTCGGTGACGTGGTTGGTCACGCGGGTGCCCGTGCTCGGCGCGTACACGTCGACCGCGTACCGGTAGGCGCGGTTGACCCAGGCCGCCTCGCCGGTCACGCTCCACGTGCCGTCGGACGCCCGCGTCATGGCGACGACCGCCGGGGTGCCCTCGGCCGCGATGGAGTCGAACAGCTCGAGCGAGACCGTGCGGGCGGTCGGAGCCCACACGCGCAGGGTCGGGACGCCTGCTTCCAGGCTCACGCCCAGGTCCGTCGCACGCGCGGCTGCGGCGTACAGGGCGTCGAGCACGCCCGGCACCTGCACGCCGGTCAGCACCTGCGGGGTGCCGTCGGTGCCCGACTGGAGGACGAGGAGCTGCCCGGTGAGGGCATCCTCGACGCTGGCGCCCTCGGCGAGCGTGAGCTTGAGCGCGAGGAAGCCCGTGAGGTGCTTGCGGTTCTCCAGCTGAGCGGCCGTCAGACCGGTCGGCTCGTGAGTGAGGGTGCCGACCAGCGTCGCGGCCTCGCCTGCTCCGCCGCTGACGCTGCCGTCCACCAGGCTCATGCCGCCGTCGGGGTCGGCCCACAGTTGCCACGTGGTGTTCGCGGTGTCGGGCGCCAGGTCGGCCGGCCACGCGATGGTGGTGGCGTCCACCCAGTGGGCGAGAAACTGCCCGGTGCCCGCCAGCGAGGCGTCCTCGACGGTGATGGTGAGCTGGTGAGTGGCGATGTCGTAGGTGAACACGACACGCTTGCCAGCCTCACCGACGGTGAACGTGTAGTTGGTGCCGTCAAGGTCGCCGTCCACACCGTAGTTCTCGGCCCACGACCGGTTGTGCGCCACCTTGACCTGGTAGGAGCCGGCCGGGATGGCTGTGGTCTCCCACGTGTAGACGCCGTCGAGGTTCGGGTCACGCATCCAGGTGCGCATGCAGTCGGGCTGCCAGTCGCCCGGGCAGCCGATGGCCGCGTTGAACGACCCGGGCAGGGTGACGATCGGGCCCTGACTGGTGTTGGAGAAGTCGTGGCTGACGGGATCGTAGAAGAAGGTCACCTCGCCGCCGGGGTGGGTGTAGACGGCGTTCGCGCCGCCGGGCACCCCGCCCTGGCCGTAGTTGACGTCCCACGAACCGCCGATGGCCACCTTGTACTCGTACTCTCCCGGGGGCAGCGTGAACGTGCCCGTGTACAGCCCCGAGGTGGGGTCCAGCGTCAGCGCGGCGCGCTCGCAGTCGGGCTGCCAGTCGCCGGGGCACCCCATCGCCGCGTTGTGGCTGCCGGGCACGGTGACCAGGTCGCCGGTCGGGGCCGTCGGGGCGGGGTCCGTGAGGTCAGTCCCGACCACGAGCAGCCGGGAGACGGCCACCGCCGAGCCGTCGGCGTCCACCGAGACCGCGCGGAGCTCGACGGCGGTGCCGGCGGGCAGGTCGCGGAAGTCGGCGAACACGCGCGGCGTGTCGTCCTCGGCGGTGCCGAGCGCGACGTACTCCCCCGTGCCGACGCGGTAGGCGAAGGACGTCTCGGCCCAGCGGTCGTCGGCGACGTCGGCGGTGATGGGGATCAGCCCGCCCGCGTCGGGCGCGCCGGCGGCGAGTGTGATCGCCTGCGCGTCCCCGGCGTCGGCCACGCGGGCGTCCGCCTTGAAAACGACGGCGGACAGGGCCGGGACGGTGAGCGTGACCGCACCCCCGGCGTCCGACGTGATGGCGGTGGTGGTGCCGAACAGGGGCGCGTAGGACGCCGCGGGCGTCAGGGTGGTGAACGTGGCCGTCGCGGGGTCCGTGGTGTTGTTGAACGCGACCAGGTGTTCGACCTTCTCGGTGCGGTCGACCCGGGCGAACGCGTAGACCCCGGGGCCGTCGGCGGCGTGCAGCTCGACCTGGGCGCCGGTGTCGAGGGCCGGGTGGGCGTCGCGCAGCGCCGAGAGGGCGGCGATGTGGGTGTAGAGCGGGGCGCCGGTGTCGAAGTGCGCGCCGGTGCCGTACGGCGTCCCGTCGAGGAGGACGTTGTCGAGGTAGCTGGCGGTCTGCGAGGCCATCATGTCCTCGCGGGCGTCCTTGTCGTTGCCGTCACCGACGAAGCCCTGCTCGTCGCCGTAGTAGACGACCGGTTGGCCGCGCGTCAGGTACATGAGGGCGTGGGCGAAGCGCGAGCGATCCAGCTCGGCGCCGGAGCCCTGCAGGAGCGTGCCGATGCGGCCCATGTCGTGGTTGCCCAGGAAGGTGGGCAGGGCGGACGCCGAGGAGTGGTCGGTCGTGTAGTAGTCGTCGGCGGCGAACAGCCCCGTGAGGCCGGCTGCGGTGTAGCCCTTGGCGTAGTTGAGCGCCGAGGACTGGAAGGCGAAGTCGAGCACACTGGTCATGTCGGTGTCGCGCACGTACGGCGACAGCAGGCGCGCGTCGGCGTCGTAGACCTCTCCGAACATGAAGAAATCGGGGTTGTCCGCCGCGGCAGCATGGTCGTTGACCGCCGTGGTGAAGGCCTGCCAGAACTCGAAGTTCACGTGCTTGGCCGTGTCGATGCGGTAGCCGTCGATGCCCAGGTCCACCCAGGCCTCGTAGATGTCGATCATCGTGTCGACGACGACAGGATCCTCGGTCATGAGGTCGTCCAGCCCGTCGAAGTCGCCGAACGTGACCGACTCGCCCGACCACGTCGAGTTACCGCGGTTGTGGTAGAGCGTCACGTCGTTCAGCACCTCGGGCACCATCACTGGGCTCTCGGGCGACCGGACCGGCGTGCGCGGGAACGAGCGGGTGTCGGGGTGGAAGTCGGGGAACCCTGCCTGACCAGCGAGCGCGGACACGTCGACTTCATTGCCGGCGGTGTCGCGGTAGGCGCTCGTGGCGGTGTCGATGTAGGAGTACTCGCCCTCGGCGTAGTCGATCAGGTCGGCGGTGTGGTTGGCGATGATGTCGAAGTAGACCTTGATGCCGCGCGCGTGGGCGGAGTCGATGAACGCCTTGAGTTCGTCGTTGGTGCCCAGATGGGGGTCGATCTGGGTGAAGTCGGTGATCCAGTACCCGTGGTAGCCGGCGGACGCGTCTGCGCCCTCGCCCTGGACCGGGTTGTTCTTGAACGACGGCGTCAACCAGATCGCGGTCGTGCCCAGACCCTCGATGTAGTCGAGCCGGTCGGCCAGGCCGGCGATGTCGCCGCCGTGGTAGAAGCCCTTGTCGGTCGGGTCGAAGCCCGTGACCATGCGGTCGCCCGTCAGGCCGCCGGTGTCGTTGCCGGGGTCGCCGTTGTCGAAGCGATCGGTCAGGACGAAGTAGAAGCTCTCCCCTTCGCCCAGCTCGCGGGCGGGCGCCGCGACGAGGCCGGCGTCCGTGGTGGCGTCGTACGCCCCGGGCAGGCCGGGGGCCGAGAGCGAGACCTTGTTCGTGGCGTCATCGAAGGCGAAGTCGAGCGTGGTCGCGGCGGCGAGCTTCAGCGGGTAGTTGCCGCCGTTGAATCCGTACGACTCGTCCCAGCCGCCGTTGAGGGCAACCTTGAACTCATAGTCGCCGGCCGGGACGGTGAACTCCCCCGTCCACACGCCGTCGCCGTCGGCGTCGGCGAGGTTGGTCGCCGCGCAGTCGAGCGCCCAGTCCGCCGGGCAGCCCAGCTCGGACTGCAGGTCGCCCACGAGCGTCACGCTCGTGGTGTCCGCGGAGGCGGTCGGTGCGGCCACCGATGCGAGCCCGGCGGCCCCGGTGAGGGCCAGCACGAGGCCGACGGCCAGGGCGATCAGACGGGGGACGAGCGGCTTACGGGTCGACGAGCTGGGCATCTGCGGGTGACTCCTTGCGTCCATGACCCCACCGGTGGGGGTGACCCGAGCCTAAACCGCGCAACCGACAGTGGCAATCACCTGTCGGGGTGGCCGTCGGCGGCTTCCTCGGTGACCTCGGACAGCACGCGATGGCACAGGCCGGGTGCGAACCCGCGGCGCGCGAGCGCACCGGCCAGGCGCCGGTAGCGCACGTGCGGCTCGAGGCCGCCCATGGACCGCATCTTCTTCTGGGCCAGCGCGAGGGCCGCCTGGTAGTCGGCATCGTCGGCCGTCTCGGCGAGCGCCTCGTCGATGACCTCGGAGTCGACCCCCTTGAGCCGCAACTCCTGGCGCAGCGCCCGCGTGGACTTCATGCGGCGCTGCTGGCCCTCGACCCACAGCCCGGCGAAGGTGGCGTCGTCGACCAGACCGACCTCCTCGAACCGGTCGAGGACCGACTCGATGGTCTCGGCCGGCACGTCCTTCTTCGCCATGGCCTGGGCGAGCTCGGCCCGGGACCGCGCCCGCACCTCGAGGAGGCGGAGCGCGATCTCGCGGGCGAAGTCCTCCGACACCGTCAGAACTTGACCTCGCCGGTGACCGGGTCGATCTCCTCCGGCACGTCGTCACCGGCGGCCGGGACGTCGCCCGGCTTCAGGCCGATGCCGAGCTTGGTCTTGATGCGGTTCTCGATCTCGTTGGCGACGTCGGGGTTGTTGCGCAGGTAGTTGCGCGCGTTCTCCTTGCCCTGGCCGAGCTGGTCGGTCTCGTAGGTGAACCAGGCCCCGGCCTTGCGGACGATGCCGTGCTCGACGCCCAGGTCGATCAGGCTGCCCTCGCGGCTGATGCCGGCGCCGTAGACGATGTCGAACTCGGCCTGCTTGAAGGGCGGGGCGACCTTGTTCTTGACGACCTTGACGCGGGTGCGGTTGCCGACCGCGTCCGTCCCGTCCTTCAACGTCTCGATGCGGCGCACGTCGAGGCGCACCGAGGAGTAGAACTTCAGCGCGCGGCCACCGGTCGTGGTCTCGGGCGAGCCGAACATGACGCCGATCTTCTCGCGCAGCTGGTTGATGAAGATGGCCGTGGTGCCGGAGGCGGACAGCGCACCGGTCATCTTGCGCAGCGCCTGGCTCATCAGGCGAGCCTGGAGGCCGACGTGGCTGTCGCCCATCTCGCCCTCGATCTCGGCGCGCGGGGTGAGCGCGGCGACCGAGTCGATCACGATCAGCGCCAGGGCGCCCGAGCGCACCAGCATGTCGGCGATCTCGAGGGCCTGCTCGCCGTTGTCGGGCTGGCTGACCAGCAGCGCGTCGGTGTCGACGCCCAGCTTGGCCGCGTAGTCGGGGTCGAGCGCGTGCTCGGCGTCGATGAACGCGCAGATGCCGCCGAGCTTCTGGGCGTTGGCGATCGCGTGCAGCGCGACCGTGGTCTTACCGGAGGACTCCGGACCGTAGATCTCGACGACGCGGCCGCGGGGAAGCCCGCCGATGCCGAGCGCCACGTCGAGCGCGATCGAACCGGTGGGGATGACCTCGATGGGGAGGCGCGTCTCCTCGCCCAGCCGCATCACCGACCCCTTGCCGTGGGCCTTCTCGATCTGGGCCAGCGCCGCCGCCAGCGCCTTCTCGCGATCTGCAACCGCCATGGTGAGCTCCTCTTCAACAAAACCTGTGTGCCGTGTGGACCTGTGGTGGGAACCCCGGTGGCCCCCGACACCGATCACGTTAGGCAGCGGCTCCGACAATGTGTCACCCAGTTGCTGGGGCTGTGGACAACCGGCCTTCACCTTCACGGCATGACGCACATTACCGAACACGTGTTCGACGACCAAGCAACACACCGAGGCGTGTCGCGGCGCACCAAGAGGCTCAGCGCTCGGACGCCGGCAGCTCCAGGAACGCCCACACGGCCCGCCAGACCTGGACGGTCGGGACGCCGTCGGCCAAGGCCTCAGTCACAGAACGGTTGCCCAGTTCGGTCAGCACGACGTCACGCGCCCACGACGGCGCAAGACCCACACCGAGGTGGTGGTTCAGGCGGCGCCAGAGTTCCTGTTCCCGCACCGTCAGGCGACCGCAGCCCGCGGCGTCCGGACAGGCAGGTGGGTGACGTTCTCGTGGGCCTCGACGCGCAGCGTCGTCAGGCGCAACACCTCGGAGAGCTCGACCTCGAGCGCCCCGCAGATGGCGTTGAGCAGCTCGGAGGAGGCCTCCTTGTGGCCCCGCTCGACCTCGGAGAGGTAGCCCAGCGACACGCGGGCCTGGCCCGACACGTCGCGCAGGGTCTTGCCGGAGGACATGCGGAGCTCGCGCAGGGTCTCCCCCACCATCTCGCGCATCAGCACGGCGGCCATACCGGCACCCCCTTCGGATTCCCCTCCCCAACACCGTGAGTGCTTGGGTTGTTCCCAACCTACACGGGCGAGACCACGCGCAGAAGCATCGTGAACGCCGCGTCGACGGTCTGGGCTCGCACGGCCTCCCGCTCGCCCTCGAACTGGAACCGCTCGGTCTGCTGGAACTGCGGCAACGACGCGATCCGCGGCCCGAGCACGCAGATCCAGACCTCGCCGGGGTCGTGCCCCTCCTGCGGGTCGGGGCCGGCGACGCCGGTGACCGCGATCACCCAGTCGGCGTTCGTTCGCTCCTGCAGCCCGACCGCCATCTCGATGGCGACCTCCTCCGACACCACGGTGTGGGCCGCGATGGTGTCGACGGGCACGCCGAGCAACTGGCTCTTCAAGCGGGTCGCGTAGCTCACGACCCCGCCGAGGTAGACCTTGGACGCCCCGGGCACCGTCGTCAGCGTGGCCCCGATGAGCCCGCCCGTGATGGACTCCGCGACCGCGAGGTGCAGCGTGCGCTGCCCCAACGTCCTGATGACCTTGGCGGCGAGTTCATTCACTGGGCTCACTCCTTCGTTCGGGCTTCCTCCGGGTGGTCGGCCAAGTAGGTCTGGCGCATCTTGGACGCTTCGCGCAGGTAGTCGAGGCCGGTCAGGACCGTGAGGACGAAGCACAGGATCATGGCGGCCCACGCGATCCAGTCCCACACCGCCGGCATGAACTGCAGGCCGGGCAGGAACATGATCAGCGCGACCGACTGCATGACGGTCTTGAGCTTGCCGCCACGGTTGGCGGCCATGACGCCGTACTTCATGATCGCCCAGCGCAGGACCGTGATGCCCCACTCGCGGACGAGGATGATGATGGTGATCCACCACGGCAGCTCGCTGAGGATCGAGAGGCCGACGAAGGCCATGCCTGTGAGGGCCTTGTCGGCGATCGGGTCCCAGAGCTTGCCGAAGTTCGTGACCAGGTTGTACTTGCGGGCGATCTTGCCGTCGATCGCGTCGGTGGCGATCGCCACCACGAAGATGCCCGTCGCGAGCCAGCGCATGGCCGGGTCATCGGGGAAGGCCAGCAGCACGTAGGCGAAGACCGGGACCAGCACCATGCGGACCGCGGTCAGCACGTTCGGCACGTTCCAGTTGCTGACCCTCGTGGGTTTGGTCATGCAGGGGCCTCCTCGCGTGCCATCAGGTCCACTCCCTCGGTGCCGATGACCCTACCCCAGACGAGGTCGCCGACCCGGTGGTGCGCGCCGTGCGCGAACGACGTCGTGCCGTCGACCTCGGGCCCCTGGTGCTCGGCGCGGCCGACGGCCACCCCGTCCTCGATCGACTCGACCAACACCCGCACGCGTTCGCCGACGCGCTCGAGCGCGCGCAGGTCGACGAGGTCGTTGGCCAGCTCGCTGACCTGCTCGAACCGCTCGTCGATGACCTCCTGCGGCAGGTGGCCGTCCAGGCCGACGCCCTCGGTGCCCTCCTCATCGGAGTAGGCGAACACCCCCAGCGCATCGAGGCGGGCCTCGGCGGCGAAGTCCATGAGGGTCTGCACGTCGGCGTCCGTCTCGCCGGGGAACCCGACGATGACGTTGGAACGCACCCCGGCGTCCGGCTTGAGGTGCCGGATGCGGTCGAGCAGGCCGAGGAAGCTGTCGGGGTCGCCGAAGCGCCGCATGCGGCGCAGCACGGCGGGTGCGGCGTGCTGGAAGCTCAGGTCGAAGTACGGCACGACCTTGTCGATCGAGCACATCGCCTCGACCAGCCCGGGCCGGATCTCGGCGGGCTGCAGGTACGACACGCGGATCCAGTTAAGGTTCTCGATACCGTTGAGCCGGTGCAGGAGCGACTCGAGGGCGCCGAGCTCGCCGAGGTCCTTGCCGTAGGAGGACGAGTTCTCACTCACCAGGAACGCCTCGCGGACGCCGTGGTCGGCCAGCCACGTCACCTCCTCGACGATGTCGTCCAGGGGCCGGCTGACGAACGAGCCCCGGAAGCTCGGGATCGCACAGAACGCGCACCGCCGGTCACAGCCCGAGGCGATCTTCACCGGGGCGCTCGGCGCGTTGCCGCGACGCTTGCGCACCGCACGCGGGCCCGAGGCGGGTGCCGTGCCCGGAATGACGATCCCGGACGCCGCGGCCTGCCGTTGCGCGGGGGCCAGGGGCAGGAGCCGGCGCCGGTCGGACGGCGTGTGGGCCTCGACGTGGGCGCCGGACATGATCAGGCGGAGCTTGTCGTCGATGTTCTCGTAGTCGTCGAAGCCCAACACGGCGTCGGCCTCGGGCAGGGCGTCGGCGAGCTCGCGGCCGTACCGCTCGGCCATGCAGCCCACAGCGACGACGCGCTGGGTGGGCCCCCGGCCCTTCAGGTCGGACGCCGCGAGCAGCGTGTCGATCGAGTCCTTCTTCGCGGACTCGATGAACCCGCAGGTGTTGACGACGATCGCCTCGGCGTCCTCGGGCTCGTCGACGAGGGCGAACCCGCCGGCCTCGAGGCGTCCGGCGAGTTCCTCGGAGTCGACATCGTTGCGGGCGCAGCCCAGCGACACGATGTGCACGCGCGTTGTGGTCACGCTGGCACCCTATCCGGGCTCAGCGCTGCAGCAGTGCGGCGCTGATGCGCTCGACCTCGTCGGCGGTGAGCTCGAGGTCCATCGCGCGGGCGGAGTCGACGATGGACGCCGCGCGGCTCGCTCCCGGGATCGGGATCACGTGCTCGCCGAGGGCCAGTTGCCACGCCAGGGTGGCCTGCTGGGGGCTGACGACGTGGGCGTCCGCAACCTCGGTGAGGACGCCGAACCGCTCGGCGAGCGCCGCCGCTCCCCCGCCCGTGCCGCCCAGGGGCGACCACGGTAGGAACGCGATGCCGCGCTTGCCGCACCACAGCAGCTCGCGCCACGAGGTGTGGTTGAACCTGGGCGAGAACTCGTTCTGCACGGCAGCCAGCCCGCCCTCGCCGAGCACGTCGGCGGCGACCTGGAGCTCCTCGACGTTGGCGTTTGAGACGCCGACCTCCTTGACGATGCCGTCGGCCTTCAGCCGGCCGAAGGTCTCGACGACCTCGGCGTACAGCCGGGTGCGGTCGGGGCGGTGCCAGTAGTAGAGGTCGATGGCGTCGACGCCGAGGCGCTCGCGGGAGCGCTCGACGGCCTCGCGGATGTAGGCCGGCGAACCGTCGCGTCCCCAGCGCTCACCCTCGGCGCGCGTGATGCCGCCCTTGGTGGCGACCACGACGTTCGAGGCGTCGCCCGCCCAGGTGCGCAGCGCCTCGGCGACGATGGACTCGTTGTGGCCCATCGTGTCCCAGCTGGGCGCGTAGATGTCGGCGGTGTCGATCAGCGTGATGCCCGCGTCGAGCGCGGCGTGGACGACCGCCACGGCCTCGTCGTGCGACGGCGTGGTGCTGCCACCGGTCGACAGCGGCATGGCGCCGAGCCCGATCGAGGAGACGGTGAACTGGCCGATGCGGCGATGGTGTGACATGGCCCGCAGCCTAGAGGTTGTGGTGCAGGACGACCTTGTGCACGCCCTCGACCACGTCCAGGTCGACAGTGCCGCGGATCCCGGCGAGCTGCTCGGTGCCCGAGCCCGGGACGATCTCGTAGTGGAGGACCATGCCGTCGGCGTCCATGGTGCCGAACTGCTGCAGGGCGAAGCTGCCCTCGAGGTTGTTGACCCTGCCGGTGAAGACCTCGAGGGCGACGTAGCCGGCGGTCCCGGCGGGCTGGTCACCGGCCGAGAGCATCGTGCCCGCGGAGGTACCGATCAGGTCGCCGGTCCAGGACTTGGTGAAGTCGAAGCGGCCGGTGCCGGCGTGGAGCGGCTCACCGGGGGTCAGGTCGATCGTGAACTGGGCGTTGCTCTGCGTCATGCGCCCACGTTAAGCGCTGGTCGGCCGGATGGACAGAGACTCCACCGCCGCATCGGCCGGCGCCTCCAGGGCGAACACGATCGCGCGGGCGACCGAGGTCACCTCCATGGCGATGGAGGGGTCGTACTCGCGCCCCTCGGCGGCCTGCAGCTCGCGCTGCATGTCGGTGTCGACGCGCCCGGGGTGGACGGACGACACCCGCACCCACCCTCGCTCTTCGGCCCGCAGCGAGTCGGCCCAGGCGCGCACCGCGAACTTGGACGCCGCGTACACGGCCCCGTTCGCACCCGCGTTGAACCCCGACCCGGAGTTGACGACCACGACCGTCCCGCCCGCGGAGCGCAGCGCGGGCAGCAGCAACCGCGTCAGGTCAGAGACCGCCACGACGTTGAGTTCGAGCACGTGCCGCCAGTCGGAGCGGGTCGTGTCCTCGACCGAGCCGTGGCCGACGACACCGGCGGAGTGCACGACGGCGTCCAGACCGGACGCCCCCAACTCGAGTTCTGCGACGGTCGAAGCCACGGCGTCCTCGTCGGCCAGGTCGCAGACGAAGCCCGCGGCGTCCGGGCACTCGGCGACCACGGCCGCAACCGCAGCTTCAGAGCGACCCCCCACCAGTACCCGCCACGACGGGGCGAGCAACCGCACGACCTCGCGTCCGATGCCGCGGGTGCCGCCGGTCACCAGCACCGACCGGCGAGGCGCCGACATCAGCCCTCCGCCAGGTTCGCCAGCACCTCGTCGAGGTCGTCGGGCTTCACGAGCACCTCGCGGGGCTTCGACCCCTCGGAGGGACCGACGATGCCGCGGGTCTCCAGGATGTCCATCAGGCGACCCGCCTTGGCGAACCCGACCCGCAGCTTGCGCTGCAGCATCGAGGTCGACCCCAGCTGCAGGTTCACGACCAGCTGCGCGGCCTCCAGCACGAGCTCGAGGTCGTCGCCGATGTCCTCGGCGACCTTGGTCGACTCCTGCGGTGCGGAAACGTCCTCGCGGTACTGCGGGGCCAGCTGCTCGGTGACGTGCTTCACGACCGAGCGGATCTCCTGCTCGGTCACCCATGCCCCCTGCACGCGCACGGGCTTGGAGGCGCCCATGGGCAGGAAGAGTCCGTCGCCCTGGCCGACGAGCTTCTCGGCACCCGGCTGGTCCAGGATGACCCGGCTATCAGTCATCGACGACGTCGCGAACGCCAGCCGCGAAGGCACGTTCGCCTTGATCAGACCTGTCACCACATCGGTCGACGGACGCTGCGTCGCCAGCACCAGGTGGATGCCGGCCGCACGCGCGAGCTGGGTGATGCGGACGATCGAGTCCTCGACGTCACGCGGGGCGACCATCATCAGGTCGGCGAGCTCGTCGACGATCACCAGCAGGTACGGGTACGGCGCCAGCACCCGCTCCGAGCCGGGCGGCAGCTTCACCTGACCCGCACGCACCGCCTTGTTGAAGTCATCCACGTGCCGGAACCCGAAGGCGGCGAGGTCGTCGTAGCGGGTGTCCATCTCGCGGCAGACCCACTGCAGGGCCTCGGCGGCCTTCTTGGGGTTGGTGATGATCGGGGTGACCAGGTGCGGGATGCCCTCGTAGTTGGTGAGCTCCACGCGCTTGGGGTCGACCAGCAGCATGCGCACCTCGTCGGGGGTCGCGCGCATCATGATCGAGGTGATCATCGAGTTCACGAACGACGACTTGCCCGAGCCGGTGGCGCCGGCGACCAGCAGGTGCGGCATCTTGGCCATGTTGGCGATGACGTAGCCGCCCTCGACGTCCTTGCCGAGGCCGACGGTCATCGGGTGGTGGTCGTTGCGCGCGCGGTTGGAGCGCAGCACGTCGCCCAGCGACACGATCTCCTTGTCGGTGTTCGGGATCTCGACGCCGATCGCCGACTTGCCCGGGATCGGGCTCAGGATGCGCACGTCGGCCGACGCCACCGCATAGGCGATGTTCTTGCCGAGCGCGGTGACCTTCTCGACCTTGACGCCGGTGCCGAGCTCGACCTCGTAGCGGGTGACCGTCGGGCCGCGGGTGTAACCGGTGACCTGCGCGTCGATGTCGAAGTTGGTGAACACCTCGGCCAGGCGCCCCACCACCGCGTCGGACGCCTCGGTGCGCGACTTCGGCGCCGAGCCCGGCTTGAGGACCTGGTGGTCGGGCAGCACGTACTGGATGTCCCCGGTGAGTACCGTCTGCTCCGCGCGCAGCGGTTCGTTGCTGTGGGCGGGCGGCTGCAGTTCGGCCGGGGCCGTTGCCGGGACGCCGCCGGCTGCGGTCGCCGCTCCCCCGGCCTCGACGGCGCTGGGGGCCTTGCCCGCGGTGACGGGCTTGCGGGGCTCGTCGAAGGCGTCGACGTCGTAGACCTCGTCGCCGCCCCGGGCGCCCGGGGGCTCGGTGTAGGAGTCGTACGCGTCGTCGGGGTCGCGCACCAGCGGGGTGTCGTAGGCCTCGTCGACGCCGTAGGTGAGCTCGGGGGCGTCCTCGCGGCGGTACTTCTCGCGCACCGACCGGAACCGGTCGGGCACCTCGTACAGCGGGATGCCGGTGATGACCAGCGCGCCGAACAGCGCCATGACGACCAGCACGGGCACGGCGACCCACACCGTGACGAGGTCGGCCAGGAACGAGCTCGGGATGAAGCCGAGGGCGCCGCCGGCGGCGCGCATCTCCTCGGGGCGGCTCGGGCTGGGGATGCCCTTGGCGACGTGGACCAGCCCCAGCACGCCGAGTGCGAAGACGAGCCAGCCGACGGGCTGGCGTCCGGTGGGCCCGTTGGCGGCGGGGTCGCGCAGGGTGCGCCACGCCATGCCGAACGCGGCCAGCGGGAGCGCGACCGAGGCGGCGCCGAAGACGGTGGAGAACACGACGCGCAGCCAGTCGCCCACCGCGCCGGGCAACAGGAACCAGAAGGCAGCGGCGGTCAGGATGCCGATGATCACCAGGAACAGGCCGGTGCCGTCGCGGCGTAGCTCGGGATCGAGGTCGCGCACACCGGAGCCGATGCTGCGGACCAACCCGCCCAGCAGGCCGGCCAGCCCGCGCCACAGCGCGACGATGCCGCGCCCGATAGCGGCCAGGACGTCGCCGAAGCCACCCCCGGACTGCTTCGCGGAAGTTCGACGTGTGTTCTTGGACTTGCTTCCGCCACGCGTAGTCGTCGAGCGCGAGGACGCGTTCGATCGGCTCCGCGTGGGGGAAGACGCGCGGGTCGCCATGCGTCGAAGGCTAACAAGGCCGGACTCCCCGGGCCAAGCAACCACGCCGCCCAGAAACATCTAGGTACTACCCACTACCTTGCGTCGCCTGCTAGCCGGTACCCGCGGGTTTGGCGTGCGTTCTGGTGCGGCATGCTCGCCTTCGTCGCCTCCCAGGTGCTGACCCGCATCCCGCTGATGACGGTCGTGGTCCCGCAGCTGCCCGAGCCCGTGTCGGGGTTCCTGCTGTCGGGGCCGGTGGCGTCCTACACCGCCGGCCTGTTCGAGGAGACCGGACGCCTCGTGGTCATGCTGCTGTTGCTCAAGGCCTTCCACCGCTGGATCGACGGCGTCTCGTTCGGCCTGGGCCACGGCGGCATCGAGGCGATGCTGATCGTGGGGATGGCGAACGTGAACAACCTCGTGCTGGCCGCGACGATCAACGCCGGCCAGTGGGACACCATCGCGCAGGCCCTGCCACCCGAGGCCGCCGAGCTGCTGCACGGCACCTTCAACCTCGTCGCCGTCCTGATGGTGGGCGCCGGCATCGACCTGGTGCTCGTCGAGGTCGTGCTCGTGGCGCTGGCGATCGGCCTGTGGGTCGGCATCATGAAGTCTCGACCTCTGTTCCCCACCGAGATCGCGGCTCCTTCCGCGCCGGGGTCAGAAGTGCCGCCAGCCCCCCGCGTCGGTTGACCAGGCTTTACCGTCCACGGTGACGGACGCCTCGGCCTCGGGGTCACTCTCGCCCACTCGCCCGATGACGGCCCAGCCGTCCGGCACCTCGGACGCCGATGTGAACGTCGCCAGCAACGCGTGGTCGTCTCCGCCGGTGAGGATGTAGTTGAGGGGGTCTCCCCCGCCTATCGCCGCAGCGACGGTTTTCTGGGCCTCGTCGACGTCCAGCGCTGAGGAGTCGAGGTCGATCGACACCCCCGACGCCTTCGCGATGTGGCCCAGGTCAGCCAGCGGCCCGTCCGAGCAGTCGACCATCGACGTGGCTCCGGCCTCCTGCGCCACGATTCCTTGACCGTAGGGCGGCTCGGGCACCCGGTGGGAGCGCACAACAGCACCCGGAGAGCGGAACCCGCGGCCCAACACGGCGAGCCCCGCAGCGGCCATCCCGAGGCGGCCGATGTAGGCGACCACATCGCCGGGTCGGGCGCCGGACCGCAGCACTGGCGTCCGGCCCTCGAGGTCACCGAACACCGTCACGACGACGCTGATCGCGCCGGAGCGGGTGGTGTCGCCGCCCATCAGCGCAGCCCCGGACGCCTCGCACTCGGCCCGCACGCCGCGGGAGAACTCCAGCACCCACTCGGCAGGAGTGTCGGCGGGCGCGGACAGCGCGACCACCAGCCCGAGCGGGCGGGCCCCCATGGCCTCGACGTCGGCGACCGCGGACGCCACCGCCTTACGGCCGACGTCGTGGGGGCCGGACCAAACCTTCTTGAAGTGGACGTCCTCGTGCATGGCGTCGGTGGTCACGACCACCTGCCCCCGCGGGGCGAACACCGCGCAGTCGTCGCCGGGGCCGACGACCACCTCGGGCGGCATGACCAGCCCGTGGGTGACTTCGGCGATGAGGCCGAACTCCCCCAGGTCGCCGATGGTGGACGCCATCAGCGCAGCCCGGTGGGGCGCTCGAGGGCGAGCCGCACGAGTTCGGCGATGAGGTCGGCGTACGACAGGCCGGATGCCTCGAACAGCTGCGGGTACATCGAGATGTAGGTGAACCCGGGCATGGTGTTGAGCTCGTTGACGAAGATCTCCTCGTCGGGGGTGACGAACATGTCGACCCGGGCGAGGCCCTCCGCCCCGGACGCCCGGAACGTCCGCGCGCCGATGCGCTGCAGGCGGGCGAGCAGCGGGCCGTCGATGGCCGCCGGCACGTCGAGGCTGACCTGCTCGCCGGGGGTGTACTTGGCCTCGAAGTCGTAGAACGAGTCGGGGTCGTGCATGCGGATTTCGCCGGCCAGGGACACCCGCGGCGGACCGTCGAGGTTGTCGAGCACCGCGACCTCGACCTCGCGGGCACCCATGACCCCCTCCTCGACGATGATCTTGGCGTCGAACGCGAACGCCTCGTCGATGCAGCGGGGTAGCTCATCAACCGAGGCTGCCTTGGTGATGCCCAGGCTCGAGCCGCCGCGGGCGGGCTTCACGAAGACGGGGAACGTCAGGTCGGCCGCGACCTTGGTGAGGAAGTGGTCACGCTCGGCGGCCCATTGCCGGCGGTGGATCGTCACCCACGGCGCCACCGGCAGGCCGGCACCGACGAGGGCGGTCTTCATGAGGTCCTTGTCCATGCCGATCGCGGACGCCGCCACGCCCGACCCCACGTACCGGATGCCCAGCATCTCGAACAGGCCCTGGATGGTGCCGTCCTCGCCGAAGGGCCCGTGCAGCAGGGCGAACGCGACGTCGAAGTCCTGCGGGTCGATCAGCCGGTCGCCGTCGATCGTGACGATGCGACCACCGCCGTCGCGGCGCATGAGCAGGGCCTCGGGCCGGTCCTCGGTCAGGCGCGGCAACTGGCCGTCGACGACCTGCATGGCCGCCATCTCCTCGACCGGGACCTGCACCCAGCGGCCGCTGGGCGTGATGCCGACCCCGATCACGTCGAAGCGCTCGGTGTCGATGGCCCGGGTCACCCCACCCGCGGTCAGGCACGAGACATCGTGCTCGGAGCTCACCCCGCCGAAGATGATCGCGACACGCGTGCGGGTGGTTTCGGCCATCGGGTTCTCCTGTCGGATACGGGCGCCCCTACCCTATTCCCATGCCCACCATCGGCCTCACCATCGCCGGCCGTGTCGACACCGGCTGGGAGTGCGTGGACGATGCCGGACGCCGCGTGGTGGTTCCCTTGGACTCGATTGATCCCACCCTGCGCGCGTTGCGCGTGGGCCAGCGCCTCCTCGTCGAGGTCGTGGACGGGGTGGTGGCGCGGGCGTCCCTGCCCTGAGGGCCCCAGTAGATTCCAGCCACCCAGCGGGCGCGGTGCCACCCATGGAACGTGCTGGTCCCCTTCTGACCTCCTCGACGGGCAGCGCCCCCAGCGCGCCATCGCCTATGTGGACGCCATCAACGCCCCTTCTCCGACGACGCGTCCCAGCAGTGCACCGACGAGCGGGCCGAGGCGCTCGGGATCGTCCACGCTGCCGAGGTGGGGTCACCAGGGCCGCGTGCCCGCTCAGCGTCAGTCGGCGACCTTCGCAGGAATGGTCGTGGCCTTCCACGACGGGCGCCTGGCCTCGTAGGCGGCGATGTCGGCGTCCTTCTGCAGCGTGATGCCGATGTCGTCCAGCCCATTCAGCAGGCGGTGGCGGGTGTAGTCGTCGATCTCGAACGGGAACGTCGCCTCACCGGCGGTGATCGTGCGCGCCACGAGGTCGACGGTGAGCTCGGCGCCGGGGGTCCCATCGAGGAACGCCCACAGCTCCTCGACGACCTCGGGCGACACCAGCGCGACCAACAGCCCGGACTTGCCCGAGTTGCCCCGGAAGATGTCACCGAAGCGCGAGCCGATGACCACCTTGAAGCCGTAGTTCTGCAGCGCCCACACCGCGTGCTCGCGCGAGGAGCCCGTCCCGAAGTCGGGCCCGACCACGAGCACGGAGCCGGCCTTGTAGGCGTCCTGGTTGAGCACGAACGCGGGGTCGTTGCGCCAGGCGGCGAACAAGCCGTCCTCGAAGCCCGACCGGGTCACGCGCTTGAGGTAGACCGCCGGGATGATCTGGTCGGTGTCGACGTTCGAGCGACGCAGCGGCACGCCGACGCCGGTGTGCGATTCAAACTTCTCCATGGTCAGTTCCCCTCAACAAGGTCGGCGGGCGAGGACAGGGTGCCGCGCACGGCGGTGGCGGCGGCGACCGACGGCGAGACGAGGTGGGTACGTCCACCCTTGCCCTGGCGCCCCTCGAAGTTGCGGTTCGAGGTGGACGCCGAGCGCTCGCCCGGCTTGAGCTGGTCGGGGTTCATGCCCAGGCACATGGAGCAGCCAGCCTCGCGCCACTCCGCACCTGCGGCCTTGAACACCTCGTCGAGGCCCTCCTCCATCGCCTGCAGGCGGACGCGCGCCGAGCCGGGCACCACCATCATGCGGACGCCGTCGGCGACCTTGCGGCCCGCCAGCACGGACGCCGCCAGGCGCAGGTCCTCGATCCGCCCGTTGGTGCACGAGCCGAGGAAGACCGTGTCGACGCGGATGTCCTTCATCTTGGTGCCGGCCACCAGATCCATGTACTCCAGCGCGCGCTCGGCGGCGGCTCGGTCGACGGGGTCGGCGAAGTCCTCCGGCGACGGCACGGCCTCGCCCAGCCCGACGCCCTGGCCCGGGTTGGTCCCCCAGGTCACGAACGGCGTCAGCGTGGACGCGTCGATGTCGACCTCGGCGTCGAACACGGCGTCCTCATCGGTGCGCAGCGTGCGCCAGTACTCGACCGCCGCGTCCCAGGCCTCGCCCTCGGGGGCGTGCGGGCGTCCCTTGAGGTAGGCGAACGTGGTCTCGTCGGGCGCGACCATGCCGGCCTTCGCACCCCACTCGATGGACATGTTGCAGATCGTCATCCGGCCCTCCATCGACATGTTCTCGATGGTGGTGCCGCGGTACTCCACGATGTAACCCTGTCCGCCGCCCGTGCCGACCTTCGCGATGAGGGCGAGCACGACGTCCTTGGGGGTGACGCCGGCGGGCAGGTCGCCGTTGATGTTGACGGCCATCCGCTTGGCGGGCGCCTGGTTGAGGGTCTGGGTGGCGAGCACGTGCTCGACCTCGGAGGTGCCGATGCCGAACGCGAGCGCGCCGAACGCGCCGTGGGTGGCCGTGTGGGAGTCGCCGCAGACGATCGTCATGCCGGGCTGGGTGATGCCCAACTGCGGGCCGATGATGTGGACGATGCCCTGGTCCTTGTCACCCAGGCTGTGCAGGCGGATCCCGAACTCCTCCGCGTTCTTGCGCAGGGTGTCCACCTGCAGGCGCGAGACGGGGTCGGCGATGGGCGCGAGGATGTTCTCGGTGGGGGTGTTGTGGTCCTCGGTCGCGAGGGTGAGGTCCGGACGCCGCACCGGCCGGCCAGCCAGGCGGAGGCCGTCGAAGGCCTGCGGGCTGGTCACTTCGTGGACCAGATGCAGGTCGATGTACAGCAGGTCAGGCTCGCCCGCGGCGCGCTTGACGACGTGGTCCTCCCAGACCTTGTCACTCAGGGTCTTGCCCATGTCGGATCCCCTCACTCGTTGCCTTCACCGTCGATGAAACCACCTTTTGGACTTGCGTGTCACAGAATGAGACGGCAGTATCAGAGTATGGACACAGGAACCTCCGGCGTCGGCGTCCTCGACAAGGCCGCCCAGGTGCTCACCGCACTCGAGCAGGGCCCCACGACGCTCGCAGGCCTCGTGACCGCCACCGGCCTCGCCCGGCCCACCGCCCACCGCCTCGCGGTGGCCCTCGAACACCACCGGCTCGTCAGCCGCGACCTGCAGGGCCGCTTCGTCCTCGGGCCTCGCCTCACCGAGCTGGCCGCAGCCGCCGGTGAGGATCGCCTCCTCGCGACCGCTGGCCCCGTCCTGGCGCGCCTGCGTGACATCACCGGGGAGTCGGCCCAATTGTTCCGCAGGCAGGGCGACTTCCGCATCTGCGCCGCGACCGCCGAGCGGCCCTCGGGCCTGCGTGACACCGTACCGGTCGGCACGCAGCTCACCATGAACGCCGGCTCGGCCGCCCAGGTGCTGCTCGCCTGGGAGGACCCGGAGCGCATCCAGCGTGGCCTCACCAACGCGACCTTCTCCGCCGTGGCGCTGTCCACCGTCCGCCGCCGCGGCTGGGCCCAGTCGGTCGCCGAGCGCGAGGCCGGCGTGGCCTCGGTGTCGGCGCCGGTGCGCTCACCCAACGGCAAGGTCATCGCCGCCGTCTCGGTGTCCGGGCCCATCGAGCGGCTCACCCGCCAGCCTGGACGCCTCCACGCCCCGGCCGTGATGGCCGCCGCCGAGCGGCTGTCCGAGGTGTTGCGCCGCAGCGGCGACGCCTGATCCCCTCACAGGGCCGCGACCCGTTCGGGCGTCAGGTCACCAAACCCCAGGTTCCGGGGCAGGCGCTTGCCCTGGGCGCGGAAGTCCGTCCCCAGCACAATGGACGCCAGCGTGATGACCGCGTCGATCCCGGGGGTCGGCACCCCGACCTCCTTCGCGAGCTCCGAGGTGAACACCAGCCCGTAGGGCACGTCCTCGGTCAGGTAGCGGAACTCCAGCGACGACGGCGCCCGCGACCCGGCGAACCCGATGCCCTGGTTGTAGCCCTTCAGGTAGGTCGCCTCCGACAGGTACCCCTGCCGCAGGCCCAGCTCGGGGTCCGGCACGACCTCGACGCCGAGGGCCCGGCCCAGCGCGATGCGCTCGCCGTCGAGGGTTTCGATCAGCCGTGCGGACGCCGGCGTCACCCCCTCGGTGTAGAACAGGAAGTCGCCGCCGGTGTTCTCGATGCGGGACGCGTTGAGCAGCATGATCGCCGGGTGCAGCACCGGGTTGGCGTTCTGCAGCGTCGTCTGCAGCACGTTGCGGGCCGCTTCCGCCTGCGGCCAGACTGCCTGCACCTTCGCCAGCAGCTCCGGAGTCCGTGCGCTGGGGGGCCCACATGGCCACCTGGTGGCCGGCCTCGGCCCACTCGAACGCCGCCGCCGTTGCCCCGTTGCCCGAACCCATGATCGTGATGCGCATGGATTGATCCTCCCGCATCCGCGCGCCGTTGACGCCAAACGAAGAGAGCCTTGCCCGACACCCGGGGCTATGGCAGGGCGCGGCGCGGGGCCCGTCGCCACGGCCAACCCGGACGCCGTCGCTCCGGCTCCACCGGGGGCACAGCGAGCTTGGGGAGGGGCCGGCCCGCAAGATAGGGCAACAACACGTCGAGCAGTCCGTCGATCTCGTCGGCACAGGCCCGCGCGGCTCTGGGGCCACGGTTGTAGGGATCCTCGACGTCGAGGCTCATCGAGTTCGGGCCGGCCGCCGCGACCAGCCGTTCCACCCGGTCCACCACATCGAGCCCGGCACTGCCGCCGGCGTCCGCCTCCTCGAGGGAGCGCACAGCCCGCGCGGCCTGCTGCAGGCCCACGATGGCACGGCGGTGCTCCGGGAACGCGTCCAGCAGGCGCATGTGCTGGGCGAACTCGAAGGTGACGACCAGGTCGGCACGGCGCATCAGCTCCTCGCCCACCCCGCGGCTGATGTGCCCAGAGGGGTCCGCGCCGCGGGCGGCCAACAGCGACTGCAGGGCGGGATCCATCCCGCGGTCGGGGTAGCCGGGGGTACCGGCGCTGGCGAAGGTGAAGTCCGGGTCGGTGCCGCCGGGCAGCACCTGGCGGGCGCGGCGCTCGGCGTACGGCGAGCGGGAGATGTTGGCGGTGCACACGAACAGCACGCGCAGGGGCGGGTGGGTCCCGGTGCTGCGGCCCGCCGTTGCCTCGGTCATCGCGCCTCCTCCAGGAGTCCTTGCGCGACGAGGTCGGTCAGGAAGCGCTCCACGTCGCCGCGCACGGTGTCGACAGGGACGGCCAGCAACTCGGCCAGCGCGGCAGGCACGTCGGGCTCGCCCTCGGCCGCGATGCTCCAGATGAGGGCCGCGGTGCCGTGCAGGCCCACCGGGTCGCCGTCCGGCAACGGCATCAGGTAGACCACGACGGGCCGTCCATCCTCGGGCGGCAGCGTGACGTGGCCTAGGCGGTGGGGGATGTGGTGGGTCAACGCAACCTCCGCACGCGCCGCGCTGCGCGGCCGGCGAGCCGACCGATTTCGGACGCCGCGAGCCCCAGTTGGTGCGCCCACGCGCGGGCCATGTGGACGGGCCCGGGTTTGTGACCCAGTTCGCGCTCGAGCCGGTCCCGCTTGGGCGCGATGAGGTGGAACGCCGACCGCAGCGCGTGCAGCGGTGTGGGCTGAGCCTTCACCCGAGCGAGCCACAGGGTGGCGCGGGAGGTGTCCTGCGTCGAGAGCGCCTTCCACAGCTGGTACTCGCGTGCCGTGCGGTGCTCCTCCAGCCGTCCGGTGGCCGCGGCGAGGGCGACCTCGGCGCGCAGGGTCCGGGCCAGCGCGTCCACCTCGGCCCGCTCGTCGTCGGACGCCTGGCCCCAGGCACGCTCGATGTCGCGGCTGTCCAGCTCGCCGCCGCGGACGGCGTGGAGGATCAGGATGAGCCGCTGGGCGGGCAGGCTCGGCACCGGGCACGGCTGGCCGGCCATGACGGTGGTGTGCCGGGACGCCCACAACAGGTCGAACGCCTGCTCGCGGTCGAGGCCGATGCCGGGGAAGGTCCGATGGACGTCGGCGTGGCACACGCCCGGGCGGATCCACGTGGAGGCGTGCTCGAAGGCCGACCCGTCCTCGAAGCGGTACACCATGGTCCAGCGGTGGGCAGCCATCGCGGCGAAGAAGCGCTTCACGTGGCTGGGGCGCACCAGCACGTCCGCGTCCACGCTGTTGCGGGGCACCTGGCGGGTGACCGGCGCTCCGCTGAGGGGGTCGATGTCAACCTCGTGTTGCAGCAGAACGGGATCCACCGCGGCGCCCTTCACGTGGAGGATGTCGACGCCCGCATCCTCGGCGATGACCTGCAGCGTGGCCGCGGCGAGGGGCACACCGGCCAGCAGCGGCATGTACTCGATCTCCCCCACCCGCCGCAGCTTACGCACGTCCGGCTGGCCGGGCCCGTCGAAGCGCGCAACCCCGTCGGTGGTAGGTTCGCGAGCGTGAAGATCGTGGTCACCGGCGGCGCCGGATTCATCGGCTCCAACCTCGCGCGCGAGCTGCTCACCCGACCCGGGGTGAGCCACGTGGTCGCCTTCGACAACCTGTCCACCGGCAGCCGCGCCAACCTCGACGGTGTGGGCGCCGACCTGATGGTCGAGACCGTCCTCGACCCGGACGCCCTCGACCGCGCCTTCGACGGGGCCAAGGCGGTCGTGCACCTCGCGGCCCTGCCGTCGGTCCCCCGGTCGGTGCTGGATCCTGTGGCCTCCCACCATGCCAACGCGACCGGCACGCTCGAGGTGCTGCAGGCGGCCCGCCGTGCGGGCAACATCCCCGTCGTCGTGGCGAGCTCTTCGTCGGTGTACGGCGCGAACCGCGAGCTGCCCAAGCGCGAGTCCATGCGCACCGCCCCGATCTCCCCCTATGCGGTGAGCAAGCAGGCCACCGAGGCGTACGCCCTGTCCTTCGGCCACACCTACGGCCTGTCCACCCTCGCCTTTCGCTTCTTCAACGTGTACGGCCCGCTGCAGCCGGCCGGGCACGTGTACGCGGCCGTGATGCCCGCGTTCGTGGACGCGGCCCTGCGCGGGGTTCCCCTCACCGTCCACGGCGACGGCGAGCAGACCCGCGACTTCACCTACGTCGGCACGGTCTCGCGCGTGCTGGCGGACGCCGCGATCCGGGGCGTGCACGACCTGGACCCGGTGAACCTCGCATTCGGCTCGCGGACCTCGCTGAACAGCCTCATCGGCCTGATCGGGGACGCGCTCGGTATCGAGCTGCAGGTGACCCACACCGACCCCCGCGCCGGGGACGTGCGCGACTCGCAGGCGGACAACTCCCGGCTGCGCGCGCTGTTCCCCGACGTCGAGCCGGTGCCGTTGGAGGAAGGGGTTCGGGCCACCGTCGACTGGTTCAGGACCCTGCCCCACTACCGGTAACGACCCATGGACCGGGCCCGCCTCCCTCGCCCAGTGGACACGGCCTGGATCACTGTCACCGCGGTGTGGCTGATCTGGGTCCTGTTGGCGTCGGCCCTGAACGGTCGGCCCGTCCGGCTGGACTCGGTCTACGTCGTCGCGCCCCTGGTCCTCGTGGCGGGCGTCCTGCTCGGACGCGTCGCGGCGAAATCGGACGCCGACCCACCCGCCCCCGCTCCCCGCCCGCTGTGGCTGGACGCCTCCCTGCTGTTCCTGTTGGTGGCCCTGCTGCCGGGGGTGGGGCTCCGTCTCGCGCCCGGCCCCCCGCCGCTGGGTTACCCCAACGCGAACTCGGCCGCGGCCATCCAGGTGATGGTGCTCATCGCCCTCGTCCTGCTCGGCGCCCACCACGACCGCTGGAGCCGCACCCTGTACACGGTGGCGCTGGCGGCGTCCGCCTTCGCGGTGGTGCACCACGGCTCCCAGGCGGGCATCCTGGTGGCGATCCCGGTGGCCCTCGCGGTCGTGGTCATGCTGGTCCGGCCGTCCCGCCGCAGCTGGTGGGCCGTGGCACTGGGGGTGTCAACGCTGGTTGGCGCCGTCTACGGTTTTCTGAGGCTAGCCACGGCATCCGCGTGGCCCGACCTGGCCGTCAGGGCCCTCAGCCGTGTGCGCCAGGACCTCTGGACGACGGCGCTCGCCCTGTGGTCGCGCAGCCCCGTCATCGGGTCGGGGCCAGGCTCGTTCGCCGAGGCCAACCCCTACGCCGTCGACGCCGACCTGGTTTCGGCTCACTCGGTCGCTCTCCAGGTCGCCGCCGAGCTGGGCCTGGTCGGCGTCGTGATCCTGATACTGCTCATCGTCCTCGGCTACCTGGTGGGCGTTCGGATCAGCGCCCCCCACGGCGTCCTGGCCTCAGCCGCCTGGACGGCCCTGTGGGTGCACTCGCTCATGGACCACCTCCTCGACCACCCCGGGATGGCCCTCGTCGCGGGCCTGGTCCTGGGGTGGGCAGGCTCTTCGGCCCACAAGATCCGAGATTCAGAACAGCTCGATGTCGCCCAGCGTGAGACACCAGGCTGACGCCGGCGGCGGCGAGGCCGCCAGCGGGCGGGACGTCAGCAGCGGCCCGGCACCCGGCACGGGCAGCGGCACCAAGCCAGCCGAGGGCCCTGTCCGCAGCCCGATCGCGTAGTCGGCCTTCGTCTCGCGCAGCACGCGCGCCACGAGGCGGGCGCCCGTGACGGCGTCCGGCACCAGCTGCTCGATGATGGCCGCCTCGACCGTGTCGCCGCGGCGGCGCAGGCGGAACACCACGCCGCCCTCGGCGGGGTCGGACGACGCCAGCAGGACGCGGTAGCGCAACGGCCCGAAGGAGGTGCGCCACGCCAGGTGCTCCGGCGTCCGGTCGGTGCGGAAGCCCTGGGCGGGGCCGTGATGCAGCAACGCCTCGGCGAAGCTGCGATCGGTGAACGCCTCGGCGGCGGGCCAGCCCACCGACGTCTCCTCCGACCACAGGTTCGCCGGCACCTTGGAGCGGGCCATCTTGGGCAACGCCGCCGGGTGGGCCGGCAGCACGCCCACCGGCAGGCGCCGAACGACGCTCCAGCCCATCTTCAGGTAGCCGGGGCGGCTCTGGTCGTTGGGGGTGTTGAAGACGATGCCGTCGCCGGCGAGCGTGAGCTCGGCGACGCCGCGCAGCGTCAGGGTGCGGAAGATGCCCAGCCCCTGGTAGTCGGGGTGCGTGGCGGTGTCAACGGCCCGGACGGCCGTGACCTTCTTGCCTTCATCGTTCACGAAGCGCCAGCGCATCAGCGTCCGGTACCCGACCGCGCGGCCCTCGTGCAGCGCCACCCAGGCCGCCGACTGGCCGAACGAGTTCTCGCGGTGCTTCCAGTGGAGGAACGCCTCGTAGTGCGGGTCGTCGCCCTTCTTGAGCGACTCCCGCAGCATCGGGATGACGACCGCGTCGTCCTCCGGCAGCGCCGCGCGGATCTCGAGGTCGGCGGGCTTCAGCTTGGGCATGGATCCTTCCCGCGTTGGTAGGCTGCCCCCAGCCTAGGGGGTCCGCTGACGACCCCGGCAAATCGAACCGACGGAGGACGCCATGGCCCCCACCGCCCCTGCCAAGCCCCGGGTGCTCTGGCTCATCAAGGGTCTCGGCCCAGGGGGCGCTGAGCAGCTCCTCCTCCTGGCTGGGCGCGCCATCGATCGTGAGCGGTTCACCTACCGGCTGGCCTACGTGCGGCCCGACAAGACCCACCTGGTGCCCGAGTTCGAGGCCCTTGGCCTGTCGCCCGAGCGCCTCGGCGAGCGAACGCCCGGCCGGCTCGGCTGGCTGGTCGACCTCCGCGCGGCGATGGCCGGCGCGGACGTCGTCCACGCCCACTCCCCCGTCCTCGCGTCTGTCGCGCGCCTGCTGGCCCGGACGTTGCCGCGTTCGCACCGTCCGGCGGTCGTCGTCACCGAGCACAACGAGTGGAGCAGCCACCGTTTGCCCACCCGGCTGCTCAACGGGCTGACCACCCCGCTGGACGCGCATCACTGGGCAGTCTCCGACCAGGTGCGCGACACGATGTGGCCCTCGCGCAGGCGGGGCTACGAGGTGCTCATCCACGGCATCGACACCCAGGCCGACCCGGCACCCCCCGACGCGCGGGCCGGGCTCCGCGCCGAGTTGGGCGTCGCCGACGACGAGGTGCTCTCGCTCACGGTGGCGAACCTGCGCAAGAACAAGGACTACCCGAACCTGTTGCGCGCCGCCCGTCGGGCCGTGGACGCCGAGCCCCGCCTCCGCTTCGCCGCGGTCGGGCAGGGCCCCCTGGCCGACAAGGTCGCCGCCCTGCACGCGGAGCTGGGCCTGGGCGACAGCTTCCAACTGCTGGGGTACCGGCGCGACGTGCACGAACTCATGGCCGCGGCCGACCTCTTCACCCTCGGCTCGGCGCACGAGGGCCTGCCCGTGGCGGTGATGGAGGCCTTCGCGGCCGGCCTGCCCGTGGTGGCCACGACCGTCGGCGGGCTCCCCCACCAAGTGCGACAGGGCGAGGAGGGGCTGCTCGTTCCACCCGGCGACGACGCCGCGCTCGCAGACGCACTGGTGGAGGTGGCGCGCGACGACGCCCTGCGCGCCCGCATGGCGGCGGTGGCGAAGGAGCGTGCCAGCGACTACGACATCCGCACCGCTGTGACCCAGCAGGAACGCGTCTACGCGGAGGTGGCGCCCGCACGCCGCCGCAGTGCTGCCTGAACCTGTCGCACGGGGCGCAGCGCCCACTTCGTGGCGTCCACCAGGCTCGCGTAGGCGGTCTCGGGGCCGAGGCGTCCGGTGAGCTTGGCGGCGAAGAACGCGTCGGGGTCGGTGCGGCGGACCGGCACGCGGTAGAGGCGGGCGAGGTCGACGCCGGGTAGGTTGCGGCCCAGCTCACCGGTCGACGCGCTGCGGAAACGGGCGCGCAGGGCGCCCTCCATCCCCGGGACGGGGATGCCCCACGGGTAGGTGAAGTGCTCCGGCCGGACGCCGCAGCGGGCGAAGATCGCGTCGGAGCACGCGTCCAGTTCGGCCTCGGTCAGGTGCTCGGGTCGGATGTGGTGGTGGGTGTGGTTGCCCAGTGTGAGCAGCCTGGAATCCTGCATGCGGCGCACCTGGTCCCACGACAGGCCACGCCCGGGCGTCCCCTTCGCCGTGGCACCTTCCCATCGCATGGTCTGGCCGAGGTAGGCGGTGGCGAGGTAGATCGTGAACGGCAGTTGGCGCTCGCGCAGCAGGGGCCAGGCGTTGGCGTACACGTCGGCGAACCCGTCGTCGAAGGTGAGGACCACGCTCGGCCGCGCGTCGCCCGCGTCCAGCCGGTCGAGTGCCGTGTCGAGCGACACCACGTCGTGGTCGGCGAGCACGTCCAGCTGGCGCTCGAACGCGGCGACCTCCATGTCGAGCTCGTTGGTGGTGCCGCCACCGACGCGGTGGTAGATCAACAACGTGGCACCCTGCGCGGCACCGCCCTGCGGTACCGAGGCCAGCGCCCGCTTCAGTCCGCCTCGCAGGCGACCCTCACCAATACCCAGCACCGACGAGCTCCTTCCGGGTGGCGTCACGCGTGCGGACCTTCTGCTTCGGCAAGGGCTTCGGGAGCGCCAGCAGGACGAGGAAGAACGGGATCATCAGCACCCGCTGCCGGGCCAGGATGCCGAAGTTCGAGAACCCCGCGAAGGCGATGATGAAGGCCAGCGCGTAGACCACGGCGAAGACCAGCCACGGGTTGCGGCGCAACAGGGTGGGGAGCGCCTTGAGCCGCGGCCACGCGGCCAGCGTGAGCACCATCAGCACGACCCCCTCGAGGCTCTGGACCAGCATCTGCACGTTGTCAGCCTCCCACGGGAACGGGCGGAACAGCAGGGTGACGATGGCTACGGGGATGCCGAACGGTGAGTCCAGGGGCACGGCGGTGAAGGCTGAGCCGCCTTGGGCGGTCTGGCCGGACGCCCAGATCACCTCATCAGCGACGGCCTGCGCGCTCAGGTCGTCGATGCCCAGGAAGGCGGCCGACTGGCTGATGAGGATGACCGCGGCCACCCCCATCACGAAGATGCCGGCCGCCTTGGTCAGGATGCTCGTGGAGGTCTTCGCTGCCGGGCGCACGATCTGGGCCACGAACAGCGCGGCGACCATGAGCACGGTCACGTGGGGGCGGATCAGCGCGGTGCCGACGGCCCCGACCGCCATCCAGACCAAGCCCGCGACCACGGCGTGGTTGAAGTAGCGGGCCGCGCCGTAGGCGGTCACCCCGACGAACAGCAGGAGCCAGGACTCCTTGCCGATGCTGGAGGGCCAGTAAAGCACCGTGGGCAGCAGGAACAGCAGGAGGGCGTAGCGCTTCTGGTCGCCCTGGGGCAGGGCAATGCGGAAGGCGCGATAGAGAAAGTAGACGCCCCAGAACGCGAACGACCCGAACACGAAGAACGCCGTGATCACGCTCGGGCCGATCACGACGTAGATGGCCGTCGTGATCAGCTCCAGGTTGAGTGTGCCGACCTTGCCGGATTCCTCCCACCAGACGTCGCCCCGACGCCAGTCGAGGTAGTGGTCGATGGCGTAGAGGTTGTAGCGCTCGGCGTCCGCCGCTCCGCCGTAGAGGTAGTAGGCCACCACGTAGCGGGCGCCGATGCCCACGAGCTTGAGTGCGTAGCCCAGGATGATGATGCGGGTGAACCAGGCTTCGCGTTCACGCCTCGCGACGATCGCGATGAGGACGCCGTTGATCGCGACCACGATCGGCACCATGAACATGGCGCCCCACGTGTTGTAGGACTGGGTGTCCATGGCCCAGGTGAACAGACGGGAGAACGTGACGAGGCCCAGCAGGCCCAAGGTGAGGCCTGCCGCCGTCCACACCACCCGGGCGACCATGGTGCTCAGCGCGCAGCGCGCCGGGTCTCGTCGGGCTGGTCGGCATCGGCCGTCCGGGCGGGCAGGCTGTCGCGCGTGGCAGACCGCCGGTCCTTCCCGCGCACCGTGACGTCACCGTAGCCGGCTCCATAGCCGTACCCGTAGTCGGCCTTGCGCGAGTGCCCTCCGATGAGGAGTGCGCCGGCGACCCGCACCCGGAACCGGCCCAGCAGCTCGGCGACGCGATTGGCGGCGTTCTCGGTGAGGCGTCCGGCGCGCACCACGATCACCACGGCGTCGGCCAGCGGCAAGATGTCGAAGACATCGCTGGCCGCCAGCAGGGGGGCGGTGTCCACGAGCACGACGTCGGCGTTCTTCCGGGCGTCCTCCATCAGCGGCGCGAGCCGGCTGGTCAACGAGGCCGGGTAGTCGAGGCGCGTGCCCGCGGTGACGATCTGCACCCCGTCGACGCTGGTGGGCCGCATGATGTCGACCAACTCCACCGCGCCCCGGTTGGTCACGTAGTCGGAGATGCCCGCACCCTGGGGCACGTCAAACTTCGCGTGGGCGTCGGGCGAGCGCAGGTCGGCGTCGAGCACCAGCACCCGCAGGCCGGCCTCGGCAAAGCTGGCGGCCAGGTTGGCGACGCTGGTGCTCTTGCCCTCGGCGGCATGTGCCGAGCTGATCAGGATGATCTGGCCCTCCTTGACCGGCTCGGACGCGACGGCCGAGCGGCGGGGCGACCAGTCGAGGCCCTCCTCCTGCGTCGGCAGGTGCATCAGGGCGGTGCGCGCGGCGCGGTAGCCGTCGGCGTACACGCTCAACGGCTTGGTCAGGGTCAGGATCGTGCCGTCGGCGCGGTCGCTCCGCTTGAGGCGAGGGACCTCGGCGATCACCGGCATGCGCAGGGCGTCGGCGACCTCCTGGCGGCTGCGCAGCCGCGAGTCGAGGCGATCCAGCAGGAGGGCCAACGCGAGCCCGACGAGCAGTCCGACCAGCGCGGCGAGCCCGGTGCGGATGTTGCGGTCGGGCGGGATCACGAAGCCGGCGGTGCTCTCGTTAGGGATGGGCGTGGCCTCCTGCAGGATCGTGAGGACGGCGCTGCCGGCGCCCGGGGGCGCCTCGTCGAAGAAGGCGACCGCTTCGCGGGCGAACGTGTTCGCAACGGCGGCTGCCCGGTCGCCGTCCGCGGCGGTGGTGGTGATGGTGATCGACTCCGACGCGGGATCGGTCACGACGTCCAATCCCCTGGCCAACTTCGCCGGGTCGTCGGTGTAGTCGAGCGCCGCAGCGGCCCGCTCCGGCACGTCCCCGGTTTTGATGTACAGCGCGATGCGGCCCATGGACGCCTGCTGCTGGACCACCGGCGCTGCGGTCTGCCGGCCGGTCGGTGCGGGTGCCGGGCGCTCGCCGACCAGCAGGGTTGCCGTGGCCGTGTAGGAGCCGATGCGCTGGGTGGTGTCGGTGCGCGCGGGTGTG
Source organism: Propioniciclava sp. MC1683 (assembly GCF_014164675.1). Lineage (NCBI taxonomy): Bacteria > Bacillati > Actinomycetota > Actinomycetes > Propionibacteriales > Propionibacteriaceae > Propioniciclava > Propioniciclava sp. MC1683. The sequence goes on from NZ_JACJFX010000008.1 coordinate 148,968, forward strand.
GCGATGAACATCGCTGCCGCGGCCACCAGGGTGCACAGCAGGATGACCCACCAGCGCTGCCGCAGGATCTTGACGAAGTCGTGCAAACTCATGCGTCACTCCAGACCGGATGGGGAACGCTGGCCGCAGGGTGGAGCATGCTTCAGCCTTTCGCAGGGCGGGTGGGGGCCCGCTTGCCGTCGTCGACAGCGGGCAGTGCCCAGTCGAGTGTACCGGTTGGGGGAGCACTCATCTCACACCGGACGCCCGGCCCTCTACGGATCAGCAAGTGAGGATGCCTGGAGGTCAGGGCGCCACGAAAGCGACACGGTGTTCAGGCCATGCGAGGTTCCTCCGAGCTGGAACTTGTAGCGCTCCTCGCCCCGCGTGAAGTCGATCACGTCCCAATGCGGCCGACCGTGCTCCAATTCCTCGTCGATGAAGTGGTGGAGCCCGATCAGTCCGGGCGAGTAGCGGGCGAAGGCATCGTCGATGCCGACTTGCAGGAGCCGGAGCGTGCGGGAACCCCCGAGGTTGTCCGCCAGCCCGAACGCGAACGCACAGACTGCACCATCCGCATGCACACGAAGGACCCACGGTCGAGAAGTCCGTGTCATGGCCTGACGAGCCTCGTCGCTGGAGGCGAACAAGCTTGCGAAGTAGGCTCGCCGGGCTCCCGCAACCACTCGATCAACGCCGGACGACTTGCGTCGGTTGCGACTCACCTCACGACGACGCTTCAACTGAGCCAACGCGTCTGCCTCCGCCGCATTGAGTTCGGACGAGATCGATACCTCGAGATGCACCCCGTCGGAACGCGCCCGGTTCCACGCTGTGCGGATGTTCTGGCGCGTGCTCTTGGACAGCATCGCCGAGTACTCCGCCGTGCTGGAGGGCAGGACCAAGCGAACCGCTTCGCTTACGCTGGCTGTCGAGCCAACCAAGCCGCGGGCCCATTCTTGCGCCTGAGTCCCGACCAGCATCCGCTCCAACCGAACCGAGGAGACACCGAAGTCCTTCACGGCTGCGGTCAACGCCGCGCCAGCAGCCCGGGGGTCGAACTCCGAGTAGACGAGATTGAGGTAGTCAGCGGGCCCGTTGCGTCCGACGAGGTGAACTCCGCGTCGATGGCCGGGCGAGATCGGGGCGAGATGGACACGCAGGGGCGCGATCAACACGGGTGTTCCCGCTCGCTCGACCACGTAGTACCTGGTCCTCACCGCGAGCCGGGAGGCTCGCTCCGCTGCGACGTTCTCATTGGCCAGCAGCATCCATTCGAAGGACTGGAACGCAGACATGTCCGGACCCTTGTCCAGCGGTCGCCACGCATCCTCCAGCTGGGAAAAGTCCCGAGGGCCGACGCCGGTCACTCGGTAGCCGTCGCCCGCCTCAGCCATGACGCGTGGTCCTCGCCAATGCCAAGGGGTTGGAGGTGTACCAGCGAGCCTCCCCCGCGCGCCGGAACTCGCACTTCTCAAACACGCGAAGGCTCGACGCGTTGGACGCGAGCGCATAGCAAATGATCTGATCATCGGCGAAGAGGTGCTGCGACGCGCGCGTCAAGGCCTCCGCATACCCCTTGCCCCGGTCAACCTCGCACGTCTCTAGATCGAAGAGGATCCGCTCGTTACCCGCCAACCGGCACGCCCGCCCGATCTCAAGGAGGCGGAACGATCCGCCGGCGGAGGAGGCCCACATCCACGAGACGAGCCTCGCTCCGCTGACCAAGGCCAAATAGGTTGCGCCCTTGTCGAACCTCTGGCTCGCGAACCTGTTGGGCGTGCCGCCGATTCGGGACATGGGTTGCTCGTAGTCGGGGAGCGACGTGATCGCCTCGAGTGTGAGCCCGTCGTGCGGCAACCTTCCTTGCTCAGCGTTGTTGCGTGGCGCGGACTCCATCAGGACGAAACGGTTCGTCAGCGTTGCCCGAGCCCGGTCCACGCGCCCGAGGAGCCGCTTGGCCAGAGGGCGGCGGGGCGTCGCCGCAACGAGCGTGCGGTACAGGTCGGCCATGTTGTCGATGACGGCGCCGAGTTCGAACGCCTGCTCGAACCTCTCGCGCCCGCTGCGAGCCAGGGCGTCCCTGGCTTCGGGTGCTTCGAGGAGTTCCCGCATGGCGTCGGCCAACCCTTGTACGTCGCCACGCCGCACGACCCGTCCGTAGGCTCCGTGGCCCAGAACCTCGGCGACCGCCGGCGCATCGGCACCGATGATGGGGCAACCCATCGCCATTGCCTCTACGAGGGCGCCGCCCAAACCTTCGTACAGGGACGGGAACACGAACAGGTCCGCCGCCGCAAGGAGATCGGCAACGTCCGATCTGTGGCCGAGCACCTTGATGCGCTCACGCACGGGGGACGCCTCGACAGCCGCGCGCAAGGCCGCGGTGTCCTTGCCTTCACGGCCGGCGATGAACAAGCGGGCCTGCGGAACCTGGGCGGCCGCGAGACCGAACGCCTCGACCAGGAGCAACTTCCCCTTGTTGGGCTCCTGTCGCCCGACGTTGAGGACCATCAGTTCGTGCGGGGCGATCCCCACTGATGCACGCACGCGCGCTCGACGCTCTGGCGTTCTATCTCCGAGTTGCGCCGAATCCCGCCCCCGCGGAACCGTCCGCACGCGCTCCGCAGGGATGTGCAGGATGTCCGTGGCTTCCTTCTTCACCGCATCGGTCAGCGCGTGGAAACCGCCACTGACCCAACGGGAGGTGAGGCTGTCCAGGACTCGTATTGCCTTCATCTTCCACGGAGCGATGCCCAGGTCTGTCGTGCGGACCGGGTCGTAGGTGGTGCTGACCAGGCTGTTCAGCTGTGGGGTGCTGAGACCCAACATGGCGAGCCGCGTGGCGAAGCAGGCGTCGATCAGGGAGGCGTGCACGATGTCCGGCTGCGTCTCGCGGATCAGGCGTCTGAGCCGTTTCGCCTGTTCGATCAAGGACGTGGCTCCGAGCACCTCCACGCGGAATCCGTCTCGGCGGACATCGTCCACATAGCCCCCCCGGTCATAGAGGCACGCCACGACTCCCTCGATCCCACGTTCGCGCAGCAGCGGCAACATGCCGACCAGCGACTCCTCGGCACCTCCGCCGGCATCGATGCCGTCGATGACGTGCAAGACTCTCACGTGACCCCCTCCTGGCCATGCCCCTCAGTGCGTGGAGCAACTCTCGGGTTGGCAGCAGGCTATCGGACACCCAACGACAACTCGCCTCAAAGCCGGGGCACGAGGTGCATGGCGGCCGAATGCGCACCCGAGGCGACGCTGGCAGCCCGACGCGGCCCGGCGTCACTGTCGAGCCGCAACCTGGAGAGTCGGTGCCGGTCCCCGGCGACGTCGGTCAGTCGGTGATCGAACAGGAGCGATCCCGCGTAGCCGAGTCCCGCCGCCGCGTCCGCGGCCGCCTGAGATCCGTTGCCGTTCGGGTAGGCGAGGAACCGTGGCGCGAACCCGCGGGCCTCAAGATCCCGGTGAGCGGAAATCACTTGCTCCCGCTGCTCCTCGGGGGAGCATTGGTCCAGCATCGGGTGGTCCCACGTGTGATTGCCCAGGTCGTGGCCTTGCCGCACCCAAGCCTGCAACATGGCCTGGTCGGCTTGGGGCGGGGGTTGAACTCCCGCGGAGACGAGACGAGCGAGAAGGGCGGCTGTCTCCGCGCGACGCTCCTCATCCGGCAGCGACTTCAAGCGCGCCAGCGCGAAACGCTCCCGGTCATCCGTGCCGTCCAGGAGGCCCACCTCACGGCAGCGTTCCCAAGCCTGGAACCACAGGTACTGGTGGGTGTCCAGGACCGCGGGGCAGACGAACGCAGTGGCCTGGATCCCCCGTTCGGCCAGCGCACGGCCTGCATGAAACGTTGACGGGACGCCATCGTCGAACGTGAACCAGACAGGGAAACGTGGTAGCGCGCCCTCCCCAACGAGGGCGCGACGGACGTCCTCCGAAGAGACGGGGATGTAGTCGAGAAGCACCTCGTCCAGTAACTGCTCGAACCGCTCAAGGTCAGGCACGCCGTGAAACGCCAGCACACGCAGCCGCCTTGGCGTGGCACGGCGGGCCAACGCACGAGCGGGTCGTGATTGCGGCACCTCCGCGACGAGTCGACGAACGCGAGGAGAGACCTGGGACCAGTGCCAAGACATGCCTCACAGTATGGCGGACCTCAACTCCTCGACGTTTCTTAACCGCATGCGCTGATCGCTCTGGGACCTCGCCGGTTGGAGCCACCCCCGAGTCACCTGCGAAGATGGATGGGTGACGCCCCATTCTCCCGACAAGCTGCGCTTGGCCCACCTGACGACAGTGGACATGAGCCTGGCCCTGCTCCTCGGCACGGAGTTGACGGTGGATGTCGAGTCCGGGCACACCGTCTTCGGCATCTCGGCGCCCGGGCCCTACGTCGAACGGGTGGAGCGCCTCGGGGTGACCCACGTTCCGGTCCGGTCGTTCACCCGCTCGTGGTCGCTGACCAGCGACCTGAAAGCCTTCGTGGAGCTGTACCGCACCGTCAAGCGCCTTCGCCTCGATGTGTTGCACACCCACACCCCCAAGGCCGGCGTGATGGGCCGCATCGCCGGGCGCCTCGCCGGCGTCCCGGTTGTGGTCAACACCTGCCACGGGCTGTGGGCCCGCCCCGAGGACCGGCTCCCCAAGCGAGCCTTCGTCTACGGGCTCGAATCACTGGCGGTCCGCTTCTCCGACTACGAACTGCTCCAGAACGCCGAGGACGCCACGACCCTGCGCCGCTTCCTCAAACCCGGACGCTGGCAAGTGGTCGGCAACGGCGTCGACCTCGAGCGCTTCCGCTTCGACCCCGAGGGACGCCGCCGCGTGCGCGCCGAGCTGGGCATCGCCGACGACGAACTGCTCGTCGGAACCATCGGACGCCGCGTGCGCGAAAAGGGCCTCGCCGAGTACGCGGAGGCCGCTCACACACTCCGCGACAAGGCCACCTTCATCTGGGTCGGGCCGGCCGACGACACGGACGCCGCCGCACGCGCCCCCCACGAGGACGCCGTTCGGTTCGTCGGCGAGCGCACGGACATGCCGGCCGTGTACTCGGCCCTGGACGTGTTCGTGCTCGCGTCCTACCGCGAAGGCTTCTCGCGCGCATCCATGGAGGCGGCCGCGTGCGGCCGTCCGTTGGTGCTCACCGACATCCGGGGGTGCCGCGAGGTCGGCACGCACGAGGAGCACCTGCTGCTGGTGGAGCCGCAGAGTGCCGGGTCGCTCACCGCCGGGATCAACCGCCTCCTGGGCGACACTGGACTGCGAGCTCGGCTTGGCGCGGCGGCGCGCGAACGGGCCCGGACAACGTTCGATCAGAGGGCTGTTGCGCGGGCCTCACTCGACAGCTACGCCTCGGTGGCCCGGATCAGGCGGCCAAACTCCGAACCCAAGCGCGGGCGAGCCACGGTTCTGCACGTCCTCCCCCACGACCAGAACCGGGGCGCGCAGGTGTACGCGGGGCAACTGCGGGACGCCCTGCGCGACGACCCGGACCAGGAACACCTCGTCGTCACACTGTTCGACTCTCCCGGCGGCGCGGCCCGGCCGAACGTGAACCTCGGCGTGCCCACCTCACTCCTGCGGCGGGCCGCCGATCCTCGGGCCGTGCGTCGGCTGCGCCGGCTAGTCCGCCAGCGCGAGGCGGCTGTGGTCGTGGCACACGGAGGCGAGGCGCTCAAGTACGTCATCCCGGCAGCAGGTCGTACGCCGACGGTCTACTACAAGGTAGGGTTGTCGTCGGCCGAGATCACGCGCACTTCGCGCACGCGGCTGTACGGTGTGCTCGCCAGACGAGCTACCCGCGTCGTGGGGGTCTCCCAGGCGATCAACGACCAAGTCACCGCACTCTTCGGCGTGCCGAAGGAACGCACCGCACTGATCCCGAACGGCCGGGACCCGGATCTCTTCCGGCCCGCGGACGGTACGCCAAGAGAGCGCCCCCTTCTGCTGTGGATCGGACAACTCGAGCCCGGCAAGCGTCCAGGCCTCTTCTTGGACGTCATCGACGAGTTGCGCAAGACCGGCATCGCATTCGACGCGGCCGTCGTCGGGGACGGCCCCCTGCAAGGCCATCTGGAGACCCGTGCCTTGGATCTCGGAGTGTCCCTGCTGGGCAAACGTGACGATGTGCCCGAGTTGCTGCGTGATGCAAGCGTGCTCGTCATGACCAGCGCGCCCGACACCGAGGGCATGCCCGGCGTGCTCGTGGAAGCTGGCCTGACGGCTGTCCCAGTGGTTTCAACGCTTGCGGCTGGTGTATCAGATGTGGTCGACGACGGCAGAACCGGCATTATCGCAGCAGATCAATCGCCGTCGTACATCGCCAGGAATATCGAGATGCTTCTTAACCAGCCCTCGCTCGCCCGCTCCATGGGGGCTGCAGCCCGTCGGAGGTGCCTCGAGCGCTTTACTGTTGCGGCCACGGCTGACAGTTGGCACAACCTGGTTTCGCGGATTCTGGCGCCGCGACACCAGCCATGACCACGCCGGATGGGATTGGAGCAACCGCCCGCTCCGGTGCGCGTTCGACCTTTGTGGCACAAGTGGTTGTTCAACTGGGCAGCGTTGCGGCAACCATGGTGCTGGCTCGCGTCCTGAGCCCCGGGGAGTTCGGGGCCATCGCGCTTGTCCAAAGCGTTCTCGGTGTCTCCGCTCTCTTGAATCTCGCGGGACTCAATGCTGCCCTGGTGTCTCGCAGGGGTGACGTTGAGCGGGCGGCAGCTAGTTACCTTTGGCTGACAGTGGCTTTGGGACTGGTGCTCTACGTGAGTCTGTTCTTCGGCTCCTATCCCCTTATGCAGTCCATGGGACAACCAGAGTCGGCCCTCTACCTGCAGGTCCTGAGCCTGAGCGTTCCGATGACACTGTTGACGATGGTTCCCCAAGCAATCCTTCAACGACGCCTGGCATTCAAGGCCCTGAATACTTCAAGTGTGATATCTGCCATTTTCTACTTCGCCGCTGAGATTGGCCTGGCCCTCGCCGGCTGGGGCGTGTGGGCAGTCATCCTTGGGCAGGTCAGTTCGGCTGCACTGCTGTTGCTCCTGACCTTGGCCCTTGCCCGGTGGATTCCCAGACACGGGTTTCATTGGTCCGACATTCGGCAGGACCTCGCGGTGCTGGGTGGGCTTAGCCTGTCCCGCCTGTTCGAATACGTCTACAAAAACGTCGACTACTGGATTGCGTCACGGAGCCTCGGTCCAGGTTCCCTTGGGATCTACTACGTCGCCTACGTTCTGCCCAACATTGTACGCCTTCGCCTGTCGGGGGTCTTTCGCACAGTCATGCTCCCAGTCGTCTCCCAGAATCCGAGTCAGGACGAGGCGCGAACACACTGGATACGAGCCACCACTGTGCTCCTGTCCATGGGGATCCCGGCGCTTGCCGGCATTGCCGCGGTCTCGGGTCCTTTGGTGCACGTCTTCTTCGGAGCGACATGGGAGGAGGCTGTACTCCCGATGCAGATCCTGACTCTCGGCACTGTTGCCGATCTTTTGATTCAAGCAGTCGGCACGATGGCTCTTGCGCAGCGACAGGTTGGGCGCCACACCCTGGTCTTGGCGATTCGTGCGGTGGCGACATTGGCATTCGTGCTGATCGCAACCCAGCTTCATCAGTCACTATGGTCCATAGCGCTCGCCGTCGCCTTGGCCGGACTGATGACGCTAGTCGTCCAAGACGCGCTCGTGAGCCAGCCCCTGGGCATTGCACTACGCACGATGCAACGGCCTGTCTTGACGACCGTGCTGCTCTCCGCCGTGATGGTGGCCGCAGTGACGGCCCTCCTTGCTTCTCTGCCGGTACCGGTCCCCCCGATAGCGGAGTTGGCCGTTGGCGTTGCGGCGGGAGTGCTGGTCTACGTCGGGGCGGGCCTACTGGTGGCACGACCGCTCATCACTGACACATTCGTTCAAGCTCGGCGGATGACTCTTGGGCGGTAGAGATTCGCGAAAGTGTGCGACATGGGCTTGAACCTCAAGCCGAGGCGTGCCATTCCTGCCCAAAAGGCAAATTGGCATCCACTTCGATGGGTCGATCATTGAGAGTGGGTCAGATCCTATGGATAGGACCAGGCCAGCAGACCCGACTTCGGTCCTTGCCAACCCCCAGCTAGCCTCCCTGAACATCGGCAAGTCGCTCGTGCAGAGCCGACATGACGCGAGTATCTTGATTCCTATCTCCTTCAATTTTGCAGCGATAATGGTGCGCTGAGCCAAGGGTGCTCTCGTCAAGGTCAGCCACGTCAGCCACTGAGCGAAGCCTGACGATCTCAAGCTCGCTTGGTCCCACATGGATCCTTTGCAGGCTCCTGCTCATTGCGACATCATCTGCCATTGAAAACTCAAAATCGTTGTCGCTGACGATCTTCAGCACAAGATCGCGAGTAAGTAAGATGCCCGACCCAGATACAAACGTCTCCTCTCCGTGAGACACAATCGCCCCGCCATAGAAGGCGGCACGAGGGAGTGTTGCGCACAACTCGTTGAGCTTCTTCAAATTGACGTCGGAGGAAGAGTTGGTTCGCAGGAGGAAGTCGAAGTCATAGTGTTCCAAGACGTACCTGAAGGCAGCTAACGTCTTGATTCCGATGGTGAATGGGGTATCAGGCACGGGCACGATAATGTGCCCGTCCAACTCCCGAGAGGGGACCTCCAGGGTCCCCCGCGCGAGGCGAAGAAGAAAGAGCGCTCTCATCTTAGACAGGCCGAGGCGACGCATTAGACTAGGAATCGAGCGCGCGAGCAATCGCACATGGCAGGCAGAACGTCCGTAGTAGTATCTGATCACCAAGTTCGGGAGATCCTTGACTCCTGACCAAGTCCGACGTTGGCCGAGCTCTTCGATCGTTGACCAGGGCTCACGTTCTACACCCAGGACCAGAACAAGAATTTTAGGATGATCGCTCACAGGAGGACTACTCATATCAGTGAATTCCTTGCCATCTTCCTGTGGCTGCTTCCGTTGACGGAAACTCCCAGCGGATGCACTTTGGAACCTGAAGAATGGCGCGTACAATCCGGCGCGAAAGTCAGGACGGGCTCTACAGCCGAAGGTCCGAGGCGCCGCGCCCGAACACGTTCTTGAGGTCGTACACGACATGGCCCCCACTCCGTCCGAACCCACGCACGGCTCCGGCGCCCAGTGCCTTGAACTCGCGGTGTTCAACGGCCAGGACAACACCGTCGTAGGCGTCGGCGTCCGGTTCTGCAACCAGGTCGATGCCGTAGTGGGCGCGGGCTTCGTCCGGGTCGGCCCAGGGGTCGTGGACGTCGACGCTGATCCCGTAGTCCTCGAGTTCGGCGATGATGTCGACCACCCGTGTGTTGCGCAGGTCGGGGGTGTTCTGCTTGAACGTCAGGCCCATCACCAGCACCCGGGCACCCTTGACCGCGATCCCCTTCTTGGTCATCGCCTTCACCAACTGCGAGGCCACGTAGGCGCCCATCGAGTCGTTGAGGCGGCGTCCGGCCAGGATGATCTCGGGGTGGTAGCCCACCGCTTGGGCCTTGTGGGTGAGGTAGTAGGGGTCCACGCCGATGCAGTGGCCACCCACGAGACCTGGCCGGAACGGCAGGAAGTTCCACTTCGAACCGGCCGCCAGGAGCACGTCCTCGGTGTCGATCCCCAGACGATTGAACAGGATCGCCAACTCGTTGATCAGCGCGATGTTCACGTCGCGCTGGGTGTTCTCGATCACTTTGGCCGCCTCGGCCACCTTGATCGACGACGCCCGGTGCGTTCCCACCGTCACGATCCGCCGGTAGAGGGCGTCCACGAAGTCGGCCGCCTCCTGCGTTGACCCCGAGGTCACCTTCACGATGTTGTGCACCCGGTGCTCCTTGTCGCCCGGGTTGATGCGCTCCGGGCTGTAACCGACGAAGAAGTCCTCGTTGAAGCGCAGACCGGACCCACGCTCCAGCACCGGGACGCACTCCTCCTCGGTAGCGCCCGGGTAGACGGTCGACTCGTAGATGACGACGTCACCCGGCTTGAGCACCTTCGCGATGGTCTCGGTGGCCGACAGCACCGGGGAGAGGTCAGGCTGCTTGTGCTCGTCGACCGGGGTCGGGGTCGTCACGATGAAGACCGTGCACGCAGCGATCCCCTGCGGGTCGGCGGTGAAAGTGAGACGCTGGGCGCCGGACAGCTCTTCGGTCGATACCTCAAGCGTCCGATCGGTACCGGAGCGGAGCTCTTCGATCCGACGGCCGTTGATGTCGTAACCCACCACCGGCATCGACTTGCCGAACTCCACTGCTAGCGGCAGACCAACGTAGCCCAACCCGACGACGGCGATCTGCGCATCCTTGACGTTCAGCATTCCCGCTCCCTGTATCGCCAATACCGACTTTCGGTCATCATACTGCCTCACGAACGCTCCTAAGCATCCTTGCCATCACCTGATCGGGCCGCACATGATCTCGCCAGTATGCGCGGGCTGCATCCTGCCTCATTGCCAACTCGACAGGACGCGAAAGAAGAGAATCTATTTGCTCAACGCAGTCGTGGACTGATGCGAATTCCGCGATCGCCAGCCCCGGCTCAGGGCCCATCTCAAAATGCAGCGGCTCGGTAAGAACTGCTCTTCCCGCGGCCAGGTATTCGGGAATCTTGAAGGGCGTTGACCGATGTAGTCCGATGCTTGCGATGCCGATGTCGCAGGTTCGCATCCTACGGAGATAATCCGACCTTTCACTTGATGCCGTACACAGCAGGTCTCCATAGTGCTCGATTGCGAAAGGGTTGGCTACAAATCCTCCAGTGTATCGCGGACCATATTCGCTTCGCAGCGCACGAATCAATTCGGCACGGTATTCATTGATGACCTCCCTGTCGCCGGGATCGCTTCCATCTCGAGGATCCCAAGCCCTGGGCTCGAAGAAGATGCCGCCACTCCCGCGACCCAAAGAATTCGCCTCGTACTCCTCAACGCGCGGAAAACGCGCTTTAGGCGAAAGTGCCCTCACGGTCCGCCACGCGCCCGCGAAGGATCGTCGGCGAACCGCACTCATCACCGTCGCTAGTAGGTAAGGACCGATCGACTCTACACCACTCTCAATACCCAAGAGCATCCCAAGCGGTCGCGAACCATCACCGTCCAACGAAGAGCGCCTAAAGACAAGGTCAGCTAGCATTTCCCGAGGAGAGAGTTCCTTTCTGCCGCCGTCAGACACCGCAACTGCCACACGCGCTCTTGAGCGCCCACGAGCATCGGCAATATCCAGCATCAACGTATATCTCTCGTCGACGTAACCCAGATCCGCGAAGTGCAGACTGATCGAGCCGTCCGCCTCGAGCATCGAGAGGCCACAAAAGACAGACCAAGTGTGAATAGTGAGTGGGTCTACATGAAGAGTCACCCGGAGTCGCTGCTTAGGAGGAATTGGCACCCTGACTCGCCTTCCATCGCCGTTGCGCTAGGCGCCGCGTGACCTCGATCGCTCGCCCCGCATGAGCCCGGAGGTAGACCGTCCAAGTTGGCTTTCCGCTTTCGAGGGCCGCTCGCACGCCTGCAGAGGTCGCGGCACCAATGTGCCACACCCACGGGTGAGCCGGAGTCAGTTGCAGCGACACCAGTCCACGCCTGGCAGCGGCCTCTGCATAGTCCCGCTCCCATGTGTAGTCATCTGAGGGTGCAACGTCCGAGAGAAGTGCGACGATGCGCTCGAGGCGCATGCAGTGAGGGTTGCTGGTGAAGAAGCCCTCCAAGCGGTCGCCGTTGGCTGACTCGTGGAAGGAATGCCTGGCCCGTAGGTACTCTCGTCGATCTCGGTATTCGTATTCTGGTCGGAACCATCGCTGACGCGGCAAGACCACCTGGAGCGTCTTTTCCTCGTTCGCGAGTTCAACCAGCCTCTCAATCGGCAGCCTTCTGAGTAGAACGAAGTCCTCCTCAAACATCAACACGTGAGAGGCTCCTTCATTTGAAAGGGATGCCCATGCTGCACGTAAGACACGAGCGAACGACACGCCTGGTAGCGTCATGATTTCGTAGCTCTCGTGACGCGATCCGAGCAAGGAGTGCCCTCCGCTTGGACGCGAATTGATGGACGTGTCAACGACCAATACGTGGTCGACGCCACGGATTTTCCTCCATCGAAGCGACAGAGCGAGCAATTTGAGATAGAACTTCCGTTCACTTGTAACGATCAGAAGAGCGACGTTGGTCTTCTCGGGATGATCGGATGCCATGGGGATGGCACTCCTTCGCTTAAGGATGCTTCTCGCCGAGGAACTCTGCTGTCAGAGAACCACGAGAAGTTCTCCACCAATCCATTAGACAGCCTTGCAGAGGACCTATTCAAAGAGTCCGCGGGTTCGTTAAAAGCAGGCGTTCTCGTGAATGTGCATTGGGACCTTCTCTTTAGTCGCCACCTCCAGCCTCCGATCGGTTCCGGAGCGCAGCTCTTCGATCCGACGTGCGCCTATACACAAACCCACCACCGGCATCGACTTGCCAGACCTCCCGTCCAGCGGCAGCCGACGTAGCCCAGCCCGACGACGGCGATCCGCGCATCCTCGGCGTTCTGCATGTCCCACTCCCTCGACTTCTTCGTGCCCGAGATCGTCACCAGCGTGCCGGGACGCCTACGGCGACCACTTCTGAAGGCACTGACTTCGTGACCACCGCACCCGCGCCAATGACCGTGCGCCCCCCCACCGTCAGGCCCTGCAGCACCGTCGCCGCCGCACCCACCAAGGTATCGGACCCGACGACCACCTCGCCGGAGATGACCGCGGCGGGGTTGATCGACACGAAGTCGCACAGGTCGGCGTCGTGCCCGATGGTCGCGTTGGGGTTCACGTGCACGTGCCGCCCCAGCTTCACGTTGTTCGAGACCGCAGCCCCCGCGCACACCACGACGCCCTCGTCCAGCACCACTCGTGCGCCGAACGTCGCCGAGGGGTGGATCGCGGTGAACGCGCGCAGGCCGGCGGCGTCCATCTCCGCCACCAGGCGGCGGCGGACGCCCGGGCTTCCGATCCCCATCACGTAGGCGACCGACCCGGGCTCGGTGGCCAGCCAGTCCCCGCGCGTGCCCAGGAACGGCACCCCCCGGGCTTCCAGTCGCTCGCGGTTCACCTCCGAGATGTCGTCGTCGACGACACCCAGCACCTCGAGATCGGCACCAGCTGCGACCATCGCATCCAGCACGTCGAGGCACTCCCGTCCGAACCCGGACGCGCCGACCACGACCACCCGCTCGGTCATCGAGCCGGCCCTTGGAACTCGGCCATCGTCACGTGACCATCGGCGCTGATCCCCCGCCGCAGCAACACCACGGCGACAGTCTCCCAGAGGATCCGCAGGTCTAGGGCGAACGAACGGTGGTCGACGTACTCGACGTCCAGGGCGAGCTTGTCGTCCCAGTCGAGGCCATTCCGACCGCGGACCTGAGCCAGACCCGTCACGCCCGGGCGGACCTCGTGGCGGCGTGCCTGCTCGGGGGTGTAGCGCTCGAGGTACTGCACCAGCAGGGGACGCGGCCCGACCAGGCTCATGTCGCCCTTCAGGACGTTCCAGAGCGTCGGGAGCTCGTCCAGGCTCGTCGCCCGCAGGAACGAGCCCAACGGCGTCAGCCGGTCGGCGTCCGACACGCGCTGGTCGTCGGGGAGCAGCATCGTCCGGAACTTCACCAACTCGAAGACACGCCCGTCCTTGCCCGGTCGCGGCTGACGGAACAGCACGGGGCGGCCGTGCTTGGCCAGCACGGCCAGCGCGACCACGGCCTGGAGGGGGGCGGTCGCCACCAGGCCGACCCCTCCGATGCCCGCGTCCATGACCCGCTTGGCCACGTCGTACCGCGTCGCGTCAACCACGTCGGCCGCCCACGAAAGGCTCCAGCGCGGCGTCGACCCGGGCGACGTCGGCATCGGTCAGCACCGAGCCGCTCGGCAGGGACAGGCCAGTGTCGAACAGGCGCTGGCTCGTGCCGTTGGTGTAGGCCCGGGAACCGGCGAACACGGGCTGCAGGTGCATGGGCTTCCACAGCAGGCGTGCCTCGATGTTCGCCTCGAGCAACGCGAGCCGAACGTCCTCAGCGCTGAACCCCGCGACATCAGGTTCGACCACGATCGAGGTCAGCCAGTGGTTGTCCTCGGCGTCGTCCGTACCCCCGAAGATCTCCACTCCAGGTGTGCCAGCGAACAGATCCCGATAGTGGGCCCGGAGCTGGCGCCGCCGCTCGATCATGGCGTCCAAGCGCGACAGCTGTGCCCGGCCGAGCGCGGCCAGGAGATTCGAGAGGCGGTAGTTGTAGCCGATGTCAGTGTGCTCGTAGTGCACGACGGGCTGGCGGGCCTGCGTGGCCAGGTAGCGCACGCGCTGCGCCGCGTCGCCATCATCGGTGAGGTACGCCCCGCCGCCCGAGGTGGTCATGATCTTGTTACCGTTGAACGAGATCGCCGCACCGTGTCCGAAGGAACCAGCGGGCCGGCCTCCTCGGCTCGCCCCGAGGGACTCTGCGGCGTCCGACAGCACTGTCGCGCCGTGCGCGGCCGCGATCGCGTCGATGCGGTCGTGGTCCACGACCTTGCCCAACAGGTCGACCGGCACGACGGCCGCCACCGTGCGCCCCTGGCGTTCGAGGTCCTGGAAGGCTTGGCCCAAGAGGTGCGGGTCCATGTTCCCGGTCTCGTCACAGTCGACGAACACGGGCTCGGCGCCGGTGTAGGTGATCGCGTTGGCAGTCGCGGCGAAGGTCATGGTCGAGGTGAGCACGAGGTCACCCGGCCCCACCCCCAGCACCAGCAATCCCAGGTGCAGCGCAGCGGTCCCGGACGACAGGGCGACGCAGTGGGCGCGATCCGAAATGGCAGCCATCTCGGCCTCGAAGGCGTCCACCTCGGGGCCGAGAGGCGCAACCCAGCCACCGCGGATGGCGCGGACGAGGGCGGCCTCCTCTTCGGGCCCGACGTCGGGTGACGACAGGTGGATTCTCGCGTCGCTCAAAGCGCACGCCTCGGGTCGTAATCCATGTCCGTACCGTCCCACACGTCAGCGGCGATGATCTCCCCGGGGGCGATCGGCGGGACAGGAACCTGGGTGATCAGCGGGTGTGTCGACGCCACGTGATCCTCGCCCTGGCTGAAGAGCACCTCGTGCAGCTTCTCCCCGTGGCGCAGGCCGGTGAAGACGATCTCGATGTCCTGCGCCCCCGCCTCGTCGATGAGCCGCTTCGCGACGTCGACGATCTTGACCGGCTCCCCCATGTCGAGAACGAGCGCATCGCCGGGGTGACCGATTGCGCCAGCCTGGATCACCAGTTCGCAGGCCTCGGGGATGGTCATGAAGTAGCGGGTCACGTCGGGGTGGGTGACCGTGATGGGGCCGCCCCGCTCGATCTGGGCGCGGAAGGCGTAGAGCACCGAACCGCGCGACCCCAGCACGTTGCCGAAGCGCACCGAGAGGTAGGGGCGTCCGGTGGTCTCGGCGAAGTGCGAGGTGAGCCGCTCGGCGAGGCGCTTGGTCTGGCCCAACACGGCGGTGGCGTCGGCGGCCTTGTCGGTGGAGATGTTCACGAACCGCTCGACGCCGACCTCCTCGGCCACCGTCAGCACATTCAGGCTGCCGAGCACGTTGGTCTTCCAGCCCTCATCGGGGTACTGCTCCAGCATGGGCAAGTGCTTCAGCGCCGCCGCGTGGAACACGACCTGCGGGCGCTGGCGGCGGAAGACGGTGCGCAGGGCGTCCAGATCGCGGATGTCGCACAGCACCATGTCGTCGGTGTCGAGCAGTCCTTGCCCGTAGATCGACAGCTGGACCGCGTGCAGCGCCGACTCGTCGCGGTCGAGGAGGAGCAGCTTGCTGGGACCCATGCGCTTGAGCTGGCGGGCGAGCTCGGAGCCGATCGATCCGCCCGCTCCGGTGACGAGGACGACCTTGCCGGTGACGTAGTCGGCGATCGACTTCAGGTCGGTCTTGATGGGGCGCCGCCCGAGCAGGTCGGCGACGTTGAAGGTGCGCAGCTTGTCCAGCTCGACGCGACCGTCGATCATCTCGCGCACCGGAGGGACCATGACGAGCTTGACGCCGAGCGCCTTCGTCCGTTCGCCCAGGCTCGTGATGAGTTCGGGCGAGGCGTTGGTGACCGCGAGGATGAGGACCTCGGCCTCGCTCTTCTCGACGGCCTTCTCCAGGTCAGCCCCGCGACCGAGCATGCGGTAGCTGCGCACCCGGTAGAACCGTTTGCCGGGGTCGTCGTCGAGGAAGCCCACGATGCTGTAGGGCGGCTCTTCGGCCGTGTCGATCAGCTTGGCAACCTGGACCCCGGCGTCGCCTGCGCCGTAGACGATGGCGGGGGTCGCGATGATCTTCGAGCGCACGCGGTCGGTGCCGTAAAACGCGCGGAACAGCATGCGCCCGACGCCCATACCGAGCAGGGCCAGCATGGGCACGGTCACGACGACCGCACGGGAGAAGTCGGGATTCACCACGAAGCCGATGCCGCCTGCCACGAGGGCCACGATGCCGACCACGGCGCTCAGCAGCGCGACCTCACCGAACGAGCCGAACCGGCTGCGCCCGAGGTAGAGCTGCACGCCGAAGCCGACCAGCACCTGGGCGACAGCGGCGATGGCGACGTAGGACAGCTGCTCGGTCCACCGTTCGGGCGACAGCGAGAGGTCGTATCGGATCAGGATCAGGAAGGCCAAGGCCACGAACCACATCGCCGCATCCCACGCCGCGACGCCGCCGCGACGCACGAGCAGACGAAAGAACACGGTGACGCTCCCCCCAGACGCAACTCAGTCCCCACAGGATACGCCTCTGCGGCGTCCCGGCAAAACGCTGTTTGGGGTTGAGACCAGTGTGTAACCTGTAGTCAGTGCCCGATTGAGAAAGCCAAAGGGAGGGGAGGGCTCCCCCCGGGGTGACGTTCTCGGGCCTTGGAGGCCAGCCGCGGCACGCCTCGCAAGGGGAAAACACAGAAGACCCCCTCCGAGATTCGGAGGGGGTCTTGCTGGTAGCCCCGACGGGATTCGAACCCGCGCTACCGCCTTGAGAGGGCGGCGTGCTAGGCCGCTACACAACGGGGCCAGCACTGGCGCCTTTCAGCGCCTCGGGAGACGTTACCAGAGAGCTGGCCTGCTGGAAAAATCGCCTCCCAGCAGGGGTACTAGGACTCGAACCTAGACTAACGGAACCAGAATCCGGCGGGCTGCCAATTACCCCATACCCCTTGGCTCCTCGCAGCCGTCAGGATCGCTCCTGAACGCCTCCGTGGAAACGCTGGCCGGTGAGGCCAGCGAGAGAAAACCTTACTGCACGACGGCGCTCACGCCAAAACGGGGGTCACGCGCTCGGGCTTGTAGCCGCGGGCGAGCAGCCAGATCACGAGGGTGAAGAGGGCGAAGCGCCCGATGTCCCAAGCCGCTGTGGCCCAGGTGACCTCAGTGACCGCCTTGACCTGGGCCATCGAGGTGGTCATCGCCGCGAGGAAGAAGGCGCTCACGTTGTTGGCGATGTGGGCCCCGATGGCCGCCTCGAGGCCCCCCGTGCGCACCACCAGCCAGCCGGCGAGGACGCCGAAGGCGAACCGGTCGACCATAAGCGCGATGTTCGTCGAGGTGTGGAAGAGCGTGAACACCGCAGCTGAGACCAGGATGCCGAACCACGGGGAGGCGACCATCGACCCCAGCGACTGCATGAGGTAGCCCCGGAAGAAGTACTCCTCCGCCGCCGCCTGGATGGGGGTGGTGATGAGCATGACGAGGATGAACCAGAGGGCTCCGGCCTGGGGCTGGATGGCCCAGCTCGGCCCGCCCGGCGCGGTGAGGTTCTGGACGAGCAGCACCAGCCACAGGGACGCGAAACCCACGGCCAGGGTGAGCGCGAACCAACGCCAGCGCACGCGTCCGACCACTGAGCTGAGGAAGCCGGGCCGGACCCGGTGCACGAACAGCACCAGCAGCGCCGAGATCGGGATCAGCATGGCCAGTCCCGCGTGCCCCACGACGAGCCCGAACGGGACCTCGTAGCCGACGAGGCTGCGGTAGGTGTCGGTGAACTCCCCCGGACGCCCCACGGCCAGCCAGTACAGCGCGGCCAGTCCCTGGGAGACCAGGGGTGTCGCCACCAGGAAGCTCAGGATGCCCAGCATGACGCCCATGAGGGCGGCCGCCGGGGACGCGGTGGGCGTCCGCAGCACGTGGGTGTAGTCGACCCCCGCCGGGACGCGCTCGGCGGCGATCTCGGTGACGCGGCTCATTCCGCGGCGACGACGGGGTTGCTCAGCGTGCCGATGCCCTCGATCTCGACGTCGACGACGTCGCCGGGCTCGATGCGTCCGACGCCCTCGGGGGTGCCCGTGAGGATCACGTCGCCGGGCAGGAGCGTCGTGAACGACGACACGAACGAGACGAGCTCGGCGATGCCATGGACGAGGTTCTTCGTGGTCGAGCTCTGCCGCTCGAGGGTCTCGCCGTTGCGGGTGACCGTGACTCGCAGGTCCAGGTCGGAGGCCTCCTCGAGGCTGAGGTGGGTGACGATCCACGGACCGAGGGGGCAGAAGGTGTCGAAGCCCTTCGCGCGGCCCCACTGCTTGTCGCGCTGCTGGAGGTCGCGGGCGCTGACGTCGTTGGAGCAGGTGTAGCCGAAGATGACCTCGGGCACGCGCTCGACAGGCACGTCCTTGCAGATGCGACCGATCACGACGGCCAGCTCGCCCTCGTGGTCGACGGCCGTGGTCTGCTTCGGGTAGATGATCGGCTCGCCCGACCCGATGACCGACGTGTTGGGCTTGAGGAACGTCATCGGCTCCTCGGGCACCTCGTTGCCGAACTCGGCCGCGTGGGCCGCGTAGTTGCGCCCGATCGCCACCACCTTGCTGCGCGGGATGATCGGCGCCACCAGGCGGACGTCGTCGAGCAGCAGGCGCTCGCCGGTGTACTGCACCGCCGTCACCAGAGGGTCGCCGTTCAGCACGGCGATGGTGTTGGGGTGCTCGCCACGGTCCTCGTCGAGCTCGACGGTCCCGAAGGCGATGGTGTCGTTGTGGACAAATCGGGCGATGCGCATGGGCCTCAGGGTAGTGGGGCTCCGCTCCCCCCACCCATCCGCTCAGTTCTTGGCGTACACCCCGCCGCCCTTGGCGAGGCGCCGCTCGCGCTGCCAGGTGTCGAAGCGGCTGGGGTAGCGGGCGACGACGTTGCCCATGGACGTCCGCCCCCGCACCACCAGCAGGGGCTGCCCGGGACGGGGGCGCTGGTCGACGCTCGTCTTGATCACGCCCATGGAGTTCTTCTCCACCCGCGAGGTGTCCACGCCCCAGCCGGGCGGGACGATGAGCACGGCGTTTCCGGCTCCCCCGTTGACCACGACGTCGATGAGGTCGCCGGTGGTCCGGGCGTCCACGAAGTTGAGCTTCACGTTGGAGGCCACGGGATTGAGCTCGAGGAACGGCGGCACCTCCCAAGGGCCGGCGCGCACCACGTCGTCCCACTTGGCGGTGAGGGTGAGTGGGTCCTGCCACGACCAGCCGGGAGCGTTGACCTGGACGACCGGCAGCTGGGGTTCGAGGATCCGACCCAGTTCGTTCGGCGGCATCAGGTCGGCCAGGACGGCCTGGATGTCCCCGCGCGTCTTGGCGGCCATGGCGGCCTCGATCCGGCCGTCGAGCTCGTCGAGCGTGAGGCGTCCATCACCTGCGGCGGTGCGCAGGGTCTCAACGGCCTCGTCACGCTCGGCGTGGCCGATGCGAATCTGGAGGGGGTCGGGCATACCCGTCAGCGTACTGGGGCGCTCAGCGCTCGATCAGGCCCCACAGGTACGAGTCGTGCAGCGCCTCCCACGAGGCCTCGACGACGTTGGTGCCGACGCCGACGGTCGTCCAGCGGCGCTCACCGTCGGTGGTGTCGATGAGGACGCGCGTGATGGCGTCCGTGCCGTGCGCCGACTCGAGGATGCGCACCCGGTAGTCGGTCAGCTCGAAGCCGTCGACCGCGGGGTAGTTCTTCTTCAGCGCACTGCGCAGGGCCTTGTCGAGGGCGTTGATCGGGCCGTTGCCCTCCCCCACCCGGGTGGTGACCGACCCGTTGACGCGCACCTTGACGGTCGCCTCGGAGTCGCCCTCCTCGCCCAGGGTGTCGGAGGTGAGCACCCGCCACTTCTGCACCTCGAACTGCTTGTCGAGCTGGTCGGTCTCGTCGCGGATCAGCAGCTCGAAGGAGGCGTCGGCCGACTCGTAGGAGTAGCCGTCCATCTCGCGCTGCTTGACGACGTCGGTGATCTTGGCGGCCAGTTCGCGGTCGGAGAGGTCGAAGCCCAACTCGTCGCCCTTGATCTGGATGTTCGCGCGCCCGGCCATGTCGGAGACCAGCATGCGCATGTCGTTGCCGACGAGCTTGGGGTCGGTGTGCTGGTAGAGGTTCTCGTCGACCCTGATCGCGGACGCGTGCAGCCCCGCCTTGTGCGCGAACGCCGACTGGCCGACGTAGGGCTGGCGGGCGTTCGGGGCGACGTGGGTGATCGCGGCGACCGCGTGGCTGATGGACGTCGCGCGGGCCAGGTTCTCGGGGGCCATCACCGGCCAGCCGTACTTGAGCTGGAGGTTCGCCGCGATGGTGATGAGGTCGGCGTTGCCGGTGCGTTCGCCGTGGCCGTTCATCGTGCCCTGCACGTGCATCGCGCCGGCGTCGACGGCCGCGAGGGTGTTGGCCACCGCGCAGCCGGTGTCGTTGTGGCAGTGGATGCCCAGGTCGACGCCCACGCCCCCGGCGGCCGAGACGACCTCGCCCATCCAGGCCGGCAGCATGCCGCCGTTGGTGTCGCACAGCACGACCACCTCCGCGCCGGCCTCGGCGGCGGTGCGGACCACCTCGAGCGCGTAGGTCGGGTTGGCCCGGTAGCCGTCGAAGAAGTGCTCGCAGTCGAGGAACACCTTGCGGCCCTCGTCGGTCAGGAACCGCACGGTGTCGGTGATCATCGCCAGGTTCTCGGCGAGGTCGGTCTTGAGGGCGCGGTACACGTGCTCGTCGTGGGACTTCGCGACCAAGCAGATGTACTCGGTCTGGGCGTCCAGGAGCGCCTTCGTCAGTGGATCGGAGCTCGCCTTGCCCCCGACCCGGCGGGTGGATCCGAAGGCGGTGAGCTTGGCGTTCTTGAGTTCGAGCTCCCCGGACGCCGCGGCGGCGAAGAACGCCGTGTCGTTGGGGTTCGCACCCGGCCAGCCGCCCTCGATGAAGCCGACACCGAGCTCGTCGAGCAGCCGCGCGATGCGGAGCTTGTCGTGCACCGTGAGGCGAAGGCCCTCCTGCTGGGCGCCGTCGCGCAGCGTGGTGTCGTAGAGGTGGAAGACGTCGGGGGCCGCGGGAAGCGTGGTCATGGGGCCTTCTCGGTTCGGTGCGGGAGTGTTAACTGATCGAGTATCGCGCGGTCCCGGTGCGTGGTCGCAAGGTCTCGCCGGTTGGGATGCCCAGGGCTACCGCCGGGTTGGGCCGGGCTGGTAGGAACAGGGGTATGGCTGAAACCAAGTTCAAGGGCACCACCGTCAACACCGTCGGTGACCTCCCCGCTGAGGGCGCCGCTGCGCCCGACTTCACCCTGACCGGGTCCGACCTCGCCGACGTGAAGCTGTCCGACTACGCCGGCCGCCGGGTCGTCCTCAACATCTTCCCGAGCATCGACACCGGCGTGTGCGCCACCTCGGTGCGCAAGTTCAACGAGCTGGCGTCGTCCCTCGACAACACCACCGTCGTCTGCGCGTCGGCCGACCTGCCGTTCGCGCTCGGTCGCTTCTGCGGCGCAGAGGGCATCGAGAACGTGGTCGTCGGGTCGACGTTCCGCTCGTCCTTCGCCGACGACTACGGCACCAAGCTGCTCGACGGCCCCCTGGCCGGCCTGAATGCCCGCTCGGTCGTCGTCATCGACGCCGACGGCAAGGTCGCCTACACCGAGCTCGTCCCCGAGACGACCCAGGAGCCCGACTACGACGCAGCGGTGGCGGCGCTGGGCTGAGCCTGCGGCGCCCCCGCCCCTGTCTGCATTTCCGGGTGGAGAAACCCCAAGGATCCTTGGGGAATCTCCACCCGGAAATGCATTCGGGCTCGTCGGTATGCTGACCCGGTAGTCGGAAGAAAGGGAGTCGATGTCCGACCTCGCTGACCGGATCAGCCGCGCGGCCGTGGCCGCCCTCGACCTGGCCCCGTTCGACGACCGCTTCTCGCGGCTGTCGCGGCAGGTGCTGACCGGTGGGGCGTCCCGCTTCGGGCGCGTGGTCGCCGACGACCAGGCGATCCACTTCGTCATCCCCGTCGGTCTCGCCGGCGAGCGGATCGAGTACGGCGCCCTGGTGCTGCAGGACCGGCAGGCCGGCATCCTGTGGCGCGACGCCGCCGGGATGGACCACGGCTCGGTCGTGCGCCGCACCGCTGACACGCACTCGAGCTTCTCCTCCCTCACCCTGGGCGGCGAGCAGTGGATGCGCTTCGACGTCGAGTCGGCCGGCGAGCACCTGACGTTCCTGGTGCCGCCCGTGAACAGCCCCCTGCTCCGCAGCACCCTCATCGACTTCTTCCGCGCCCGCCCCGGGTCGTTCTCCGCCCCGACCCCCCTGCCCGAGCCCGACCCCGAGCCGGCTCCCATCGTGCGGTTCCCCGACCCGGAGCCGGAGCCTGAGCCCGAGCCCGTGGCGGAGGCACCGGTCGAGGCGTCCGTCGAGCCCGCCACGGTGGCCGAGGCCGACCTCGACGCGACCCAGGTGCTGGCCGCGACCGATGTGCCCGAGCCCGCGCTGGAGCCCGGCGGTGACCCCGAGCACACCGACCGGACGCCGGCCGAGCAGTTCGCCGCCGAGCCGGCCCTGATCAACGAGTGGGCGCCGGAGGCCGCGGATCTCGACGACGCCACCCGCGTGCGGCCCGTCCTGCCACCGGAGGACGACGACGCCACGCGCGTCCACGAGCCGCCGTTCGACCTCTACCGTGATGCCCCGGCCGTCCCGCCGGCCACGCCGCCGTCGTGGACCCAGGCGCCCACCCAGGCCCTGCCCACGCAGCAGCCCGAGCCTGCCCCGCGCCAGGAGTGGTCGGTGCAGCAGCAGGACTGGGTGCAGCAGGCGCAGCCGGTCCAGTCGTACGCGCCCCAGCAGCAGGCCTACGCGCCGGCGCCGGCGAGCACGTCACAGACGCTGGTCGGGTTCCTCATCGGCCTGCTCGTCACCCTCGGGGTCGGCGGGGCCGTGATCCTGTTCAACCTGCTCGGCGGCTGACCGCCGCCCGCGGCGTCCGGATAGAAGGCCGAGCGCCGCGGACACGCCGGTGAGCAGCAGTCCCCCACCGGCGGCCACCACCACGTCGTCGACGCCGCTTCGCAACGGGTCGGTGGGTGGTGTGGACGCCGAGGGCGTCGGCTTGGGCGTCCCCGAGGGGGACGGTGTCGGGCTGGGCGTCGGAGTCGATGAGGCGATCGGTGTCGGCGGGGCGAGCAACGCGCGCGCTCCGGGCAACAACTGCCCCGCGACGAGCGGGTAGAGGGCCTCGCCAGGGCACTCGGTGGCCGACATGTCCCGGTGCCCGGCGACCTGCTCGGTGGTCACCTCGGCCCCCTTGCGCCACTTGTTCGACCCGCGCGAGGTGAAGGTCACCGGCCCGGTGAGGTCGAGCCCCTCGCGCACGGCCAGCCAGGCCAGCAGGTTGGTCATGGACGCCATCGCGGCGGGGGTCGGGGGCTCCGCGGTGTGGTCGCCGACGAAGCAGCACAGCAGCGCGTGGCCCTGGGATCCGCCGGTGGCATCACCCATCACGGGGCGGGTGAGGCTGCCGGCGCGGCCCTCCCAGATGGTGCCGAACGGGTCGACGAAGAAGTTGTAGGCGACGTCGGCCCAGCCCCGCTCGGCCGAGGTGTGGAACCGGTAGATCGACTGCAACCGCCCGGGGATCTTCTCGGCGGTGTCGGTGTTCGGCGTCTGCGTGTGGTGGACGAGCAGGAACCGGACGTCGGGCTCGTCCTCGAGCGGGCCCTTCGGGGCGAGGGTCCCCGCCCAGTCCGCGCGGGGCCGGATGGGCGGCTGGGTGGGAGCGGCGGCCGCGCCCGGGGCGTCCGAGAACGTCGCTGCGGCGACGCCGGCCACCGGCAGGAACGCGGTGGCCGCGACGAGGGTGCGCCGCGAGAGGGTCACCTCAGACCCTTGATCTCCCGCGGGTAGCAGTTGTTGCCCACCGGCAGGCCGATGGCCTTGCACACGGCGTTGGACGCCGCGCGGCTCTCGGCACCGGGGATCACGACCGCCCAGTAGTTGGCGTTCAGTCCCTCGAAGCGGTTGGTGTCGATGACGATCGCGGTGTGGCCGGGCTGGCTCAACTCGGCGGCACGCGCGATCGCCTGCTCGGCGCTCACGCTGCCCTGCGGCAGGGAGTCGAGCACGGTGACCCACGTGCCGACCGGCAGCTCGGTCGTGATGCCCGGGACGGACTCGTCGCCGGGCTCGGCGGACTCGTCGGGCTCGGGGCTCTCGGCGGGGTCGGGGCTCTCGACCGGGTCGCTCGGCTGCGCGCTCGTCGGCGTCGGGCCCGGCGTGGCGCTGTCGGCGTCGTCGAACAGGGCGAACCAGGCGAACATCACGAGGATCGCACCGGCGATCACGCCGAGCACGACACCCAGGGGCAGGCTACCGCGGCGCTGGGGGTTCTGGTACGGGGTTGCCATCAGTCTCCTCACACGACCTTGCTGAGCCAGCCGAACGTGTCCTCCGCGCGACCGTACTGGATGTCGAGGACGCCGTCGCGGATCTCGATCGTGCGCCGGAAGTCCTGACCCTGCGGGCGCCACTCCCCCCGCTTGGACTTGAAGCCCGAGATCGGCGAGATGACCGCCGCGGTGCCGCAGCAGAACGCCTCGGTGTAGGTGCCGTCGGCGATGCCGTCGAACACCTCCTGCGCGCTGAGGCGGCGCTCGACGGGGATCAGGCCCTGCTCGGCGCCCACCTTGAGGATCGAGTCGCGGGTGATGCCGTCGAGGATGGTGCCGCTGAGTGCGGGGGTGAGCAGCTCGTTGTTCTTGGAGATCAGGAAGACGTTCATGCCGCCGAGTTCCTCGACGCGGTCCTTGCCCGTCGCCTCGATGAACATGACCTGCGTGCAGCCGTGCTCGTAGCCCTCGTACTGCGCGATCAGGGACGCCGCGTAGTTGCCGCCGCACTTGGCGTTGCCCGTGCCGCCCTGGCCGGCGCGCGCCCACTCGTCGGTCACCCAGATGTCGACGCCCTGGACGCCGTTGGCGAAGTACGGCCCCACCGGCGACGCGATCACGAGGAAGGTGACCTCCTCGGCCGCGCGGACGCCCAGGAACGCCTCGCTGGCGATCATGAACGGGCGGATGTAGAGGGAGTGCTCACCCTCGGGGGCCGGGACGTAGCGGGCGTCGATCTCGACGAGCTGGCGGACGGCCTCGACGAAGTCCTCCTCGGGGAGGTCGGGCAGCATCATGCGGGCCGCGGAGCGGTTGAAGCGGGCGGCGTTCTGCTCGGGACGGAACAGGTGCACGCTGCCGTCCTCGTGCCGGTAGGCCTTCATGCCCTCGAAGATCTCCTGGCCGTAGTGCAGGACCGCGGCGCTCGGGTCGAGCGTGAGCGGCCCGTACGGCTTCACCGTCGCGGAGTGCCAGCCCTGGCCCTTGGTCCACGTGATCGACACCATGTGGTCGGTGAAGTGCACGCCGAAGCCGGGGTCGCGCAGGATCTCGGCGACCTGCTCGTCGGTGCGGGCATCGCTGTTCCGCTGGATCTCGAAGGACAAGGGCATGGGGGCCACGATACAACCTGCCGCAGGGGCGTCCTGAGCGTGTCGACGGGGCGGTCGCATCCGCTGACTGGGCTGGTCGGGGGCGGGGTGGCGCCCAGCCCTACGCTTGGCGTCCATGAGCGAGCAGACCGTTGAGAACAAGCCCACCATCGCCGTCATCGGCGGCGACGGGATCGGCCCCGAGGTCGTGGCCGAGGGCCTGAAGGTGCTGGACGCCGTGGTCGGCGATTCTGCGTTCGAGTACGTGCACTACGACCTGGGTGCGGAGCGCTGGCAGCGCACCGGCGAGGTGCTGCCGGAGTCGGTTCTGTCTGAGCTGGCTCAGGTGGACGCCATCGTGCTGGGGGCTGTCGGGGCGGCGCCGGGGTCGAAGGCGATCCCGTCGGGCCTGCTCGAGCGTGGGCTTCTGCTGAAGCTTCGCTTCGCGTTCGACCACTACGTCAACCTGCGCCCCTCGAAGCTGTACCCGGGCGTGGTGACGCCCTTGTCTCCGGCTGTCGTCGATCGCGGCCCGATCGACTTCGTCGTGGTCCGTGAGGGCACCGAAGGGCTCTACGCCGGTGTCGGCGGCTCGCTGGCCGTCGGGACGCCGTACGAGGTGGCCAACGAGGTCTCCGTCAACACCGCCCGCGGCGTGGAGCGCGTCGTGCGCGACGCATTCGAGCGCGCGATGCGCCGCCGCAAGAAGGTCACCTTGGTGCACAAGCACAACGTGCTCGTGAACGCCGGCGGCATGTGGAACCGCATCTTCAACGCCGTGGCCGCGGAGTACCCCGAGGTGGAGACCGACTACCTGCATGTGGACGCGACGATGATCATGCTGGTGCAGGACCCGCAGCGCTTCGACGTGATCGTCACCGACAACCTGTTCGGCGACATCATCACCGACCTCGCCGGCGCAGTCACCGGCGGCATCGGCCTGGCCGCCTCGGGCAACATCAACCCGTCCGGTGAGTTCCCGTCGATGTTCGAGCCCGTGCACGGCTCGGCGCCCGACATCGCCGGTCTCGGGGTGGCTGACCCCACCGCCACCATCTCCTCCATGGCGCTGCTGCTCGACCACCTGGGTCGCTCCGAGGACGCCGCCCGCATCGAGGCAGCGGTGGATGCGGACGTGACCGAGCGTGGGGCGTCCAAGCGGTCGACCACCGAGGTCGGCGACGCGATCGCGGCGCGCGTCTGAGCCTCGATCCGCCGACGCTGATTTGTAGGTGACGATTTCCCCGTTCTCGGGGGTGGTTGAGCAGCTCTGCCGTGTGAGGGTGCGGGGTATCTGCCGGTGTGCCCGGCTTTTCCACTGCTGGTTCCT